>CACYDP010000095.1 GCA_902773135.1 uncultured Ruminococcus sp. | reverse complement strand
GGTTGTGGTAAATTAACTGTAACACAGGTTCTTCCTATTTGCTATTCTTTTTTTCTAACTGTAACATATCAATTGTAAACCTACAACTTTTTCATTTGGCAAAATTTTTTTCATTTATACAATTAAATATAAAAATTACAAAAAATATAGAATATTTTGATACGAAATTTTGCTTGTATTGACAACGATTTTAAGGTAAAATATAGTTAAGAATGTATAGATGTCAGGATATTTATACACTTCAAAACATTATTAGCAGCGGAGGAATTTTATGACATCTGAAATCAGTGCAGACGAAAATATTTCGGAAGAAAATGAAACGGTTCAGGATTCCGGACAGCAACTCAATGCTCCAAAGAACAGGAAAAAATCCGGAAAAAAATTTACCGATCGGATAGGTGCTCCTTTATGCATTGCATTTTCGGTATTTCTGGCAACGATCCTGTTTTTCGGGGCGTGGAAATGTTTTTTTGATACAAGCATCATCGGAAGCTGGACGTTCCATATAGAAAATGACGATTATCAATATACCTATAATCTGACGTTTGAAGATGACAACGTTGTGAAATACCACTTTGGCGGACGGACATACATAGGAAGATATAATTTTGTTGATGGGGTACCCCGTGTTCACGTTTTTATTGCCAGCAACGGACAGACATTTATTGATGTTTATTTTGATTATGAGTTTTCGGGCAATCTCTTTACCGGACGAAAACTGATATTGACGGACAGAACGGGTCTGATGTTTACGCCCGATGAACTGACCGATGAAAATAAAAACAGCGATCTGTTCAAAAGTAAAAATGAGGTCGCCGAAAGTGTGGACGATGACGGTATCAGATATTACAAACTGGTTTTTGAAAACTACTCGATAGAACCCGAAATACAAAAGTATGACGATTTTCAGGAAGATAAGGATTTGACAGGAATATGGCTTTACGAAGATGACAGCTCGGCTTATGCCTATACCTATACTTTTACTTCTGACGGCGTATTTGAACAAATGTCGGAAGAAATCGATATGATCGGAGGATACAAAGCCAAAGACGGAGTACTTACTTTTAATTTTGTAGCAGCAAAAAGCAGCACAGCTGATTATACCGGCGAATATTCCGTAGATGGCGATACACTTACATTAAATGGCAGTTATCAACTCAAAAGAGTGGATGATCAATATGCTTATCAAAAAGATATAAAATAACAGGAGGATTTTACAGTATGTTAAATGATTTTTGGAAACAGCTCAAAAGCGGTACGGACATCAGAGGAGTGGCAGTTGCGTTTGACGGACAGGAAGTCAATCTGACAGACGAAACCGTTTCTGCGATGATCAACGGTTTTGTCCTTTGGCTCTGCAACAAGACAGGAAAAAATCCCGATGAACTGAAAATATCTATCGGACGTGATTCGAGAATTTCCGGACCCCACATTGCAAAAACGGCAGCGGATACGATGCTCAGAGCCGGCGTACTGGTCGTTGACTGTGATCTTGCCTCTACGCCGTCCATGTTTATGACAACAGTCGATCTTGGCTGCGATGGTGCGGTACAAATCACGGCAAGTCATCATCCTTATTACAGAAACGGGCTGAAATTCTTTACACGTGAGGGCGGTCTGGAAGGAACAGATATTGAATCTATTCTGGAATCTGCACAGGAAGGCAAAAAGCCCGAAGAAAACAAGGGTGGGAAACTTGTCGAATGTGATTATATGAGCCAGTATGCTTTTCAGCTCCGTGAAATGATCAAAGAAGCAGTTAATTCCGATGATGATTATAACCGTCCTTTGAAAGGATTTAAGATCGTTGTAGATGCAGGTAACGGTGTCGGAGGATTTTATGCAGGTGATGTACTCGAAGCACTCGGAGCTGACGTAAGAGGAAGCCAGTTCCTTGAACCTGACGGAATGTTCCCGAATCATATTCCGAATCCAGAAGATAAGGAGGCAATGGCATCGATCAGTCAGGCAGTTCAAAAAGCAAATGCCGATCTGGGTGTGATATTTGACACGGACGTAGACAGAGGCGGTGCCGTAGATGCATCGGGAAAAGAAATCAATAAAAGCAGACTGGTGGCACTTGCTTCTGCCATTGCACTGGAAGATAATGAAGGTGGTCTGATCGTAACAGATTCCATTACCTCAAGCGGACTTAAAGAATTTATTGAAAATGATCTCGGCGGCAAACATCTGCGTTTTAAGCGAGGCTATAAGAATGTCATTGATGAAGCAGTAAAACAAAATAAAAACGGTGTCAATTGTCCTCTTGCCATTGAAACATCAGGTCACGCAGCTATGAGGGAAAATTATTTTCTTGATGACGGTGCTTATCTTGTTACCAAAATCATTATCAAGATGGCACAGCTCCGCAAGGAAGGCAAAACACTGGAAAGCCTGATCGAAAATCTCAAAGAACCTGCCGAAAGCAAAGAATACAGAATTAAAATCACCGAAAAAGATTTCCGGAATTACGGTGAAAAAGTGATTAAAGATCTGTTTGCCTATGCTGAAAAGCAGAAGACCTTTAAAATCGCAGACGATAACCACGAGGGTATCAGAGTGTATTTTGATAAGAGAAACGGTAACGGCTGGTTTTTGCTCAGGCTCAGTGTACACGATCCGATTATGCCGCTGAACATCGAAAGTGACAGCATAGATGGTGCGGAAAAAATTTATAAAAAAATACAGCCGTTCCTTGAAAGCTGCGAGGGTCTTGATACATACAAACCTTCTGCCAAGAAGACAGCGGTAAAGTCCGCTGCAAAGACAACAGCCAAAACAAGCAAAACAGCTGAAACGAAAACTGAAAAGACGGCAGATACAGCCAAAAAAACAACAGCAGCCAAAACAGCTGAAACGAAAACTGAAAAGGCGGCAGGTACAGTCAAGAAAACAACAGCAAAAAAGAAAATTGTTGGGCAAGCTAAAAAAGAACCGACAGCCAAAAAAACAAAAGACGAATAATGCAGTGTTTTCCGAGTGATTATTCCGGCGGTTTCAGCATTGCTGCACAATTTCTCTGAGATGTTGATATGTGTAATGACGCCGTTAATCAAACTTGACAAGTCAGCATCAGAGAGATATAATAATCTTGATCAGGAGAGCATCAATCTCTTGATGAATGCCGAAGAACAACATTCGGAAAAAAGTTTTTAACCTGAACAAAATATTGATTGGTGCAATGCCAATCAATATTTTTGAACCTTAGGTTAGACATATTTAACCAACCAATAAAAAGGAGAGGAATCATTATGCAGCTTGAATTAAAGGAAATTTATAAATCTTTTGGAAGCGGCGACAACAAAACAGAAGTGTTAAAAGGAATCAGCTGTACAGTAGAGGAGGGAAGTATGTGTGTTCTGCTCGGACCGTCCGGTTCGGGAAAATCCACGCTCCTCAATATTATAGGAGGAATCGAAAATGCCGACAGCGGTTCGGTTTCGATTGGTGACGACGTAATGGAAAATATGAACGAAAAACAGCTTTCCCAGTATCGCAGACGGCACTTGGGATATGTTTTTCAGTCTTATAATCTGATTCCGAATCTTACGGTCAAAGAAAATATAGAAGTAGGGGCATACCTTTCCGACGAACCCTTAGATGTCGATGAACTGATGAAATCTTTGGGGCTTTGGGAACATCGAAATAAAATTCCCAACCAGCTTTCGGGGGGACAGCAGCAAAGAACCGCCATCGGCAGAGCTATTGTTAAAAATCCCGATATATTGCTTTGTGATGAGCCTACCGGAGCTTTGGATTATAATACATCAAAAGAAATACTGAAACTGATAGAAGAAGTTAATCAGAAGTACGGCAATACGGTCATTATTGTGACACATAATGATGCCATCAAAAATATGGCGGACAGAGTGATCAAACTCCGTGACGGTCAGATACGTAAAAATGAGATCAATAAACAAAAAATACCGGCTGCGGATCTTGATTGGTAAGGGGGAAAAAGAAATGAAAAATCCCTTGAATCGCAGACTGCTCAGGGAATTCAAACAGGACTTGGGAAAATACATATCGCTGTTTTTGTTTTTATGTTTAACGATCAGTTTTGTATCGGGCTTTCTTGTTGCTGATAACAGTATGAAAATAGCTTATGATGAGAGTTTCGACAAATACCAAATTGAAAACGGTCATTTTGCTTTGGCGGCAGAGATGCCGTCACAGGTAAAAGAAAAATTGGAAAAAGAAGACGTAAAAATTAATGAGCTGTTCTATAAAGATTTTTCTGTTCGGAAAGATGATACGCTGAGAATCTATCGAAGCAGAAAAACAGTTGATAAAACCTGTCTGATGTACGGTGATATGCCACAGAATGATTCGGAAATCGTGATTGACAGACTGTATGCCGAAAACAATGATATTTCTGTCGGAGATACAATCAAAGCAGACGGCAAAAAATTCAAAATCAGCGGCTTGGTCGCTTTTTCGGATTACAGTGCACTGTTTAAGAATAATACAGATATGATGTTTGATGCCAACCGATTCAGTACGGCGATCGTTTCCGACGAGGCATATGACAGTCTTTCTGATACTAATGAAGTTTACTGCTATGTATGGCTGAATAACGATACTTCTCTGAACGATCAACAGCAGGCGGATAAAGCGGACGATATAATGGATATTCTGAAAGAAACAGGTTTATTGACTGATTTTGTGAAACGTTCCGATAATCAAGCTATTGTTTTTACCGGAAATGATATGGGTTCCGATAAAAGTATGATGATGATGCTTTTGTATGTGATCGTGGTCATTCTTGCGTTTGTTTTCGGCATCACTATTAAAAGCACAATAGAAAAAGAAGCCTCCGTAGTAGGAACGCTCAGAGCATCGGGCTATACTCGTTCCGAAATGGTCAGGCATTATCTGATACTTCCGGTGATGATTACATTGATAGCAGCCATTATCGGCAACGTTCTCGGTTACAGCTGTATGAAAGAAATCGTGGTATCAATGTATTATGCCAGTTATTCACTTCCTACTTATACGACCATATGGAATACAGATGCTTTTGTAAGTACCACTGTCATACCGTGTCTGATTATTTTTATTGTTGATTTTGTGATCTTACATACAGCATTGTCACTTCCGCCGCTGCAGTTTTTGCGTCACGAACTCCAGCGTAAAAAGAAAAAACGTGTCACTAAACTGAAAAGAGGAAAATTCATCACGAGATTCCGCATACGCATTATATTGCAGAATATCCCTGCTTATCTGACACTGTTTATTGGCATTATGCTGGCAAGTGTACTGCTCATTTTCGGTATGGTGATGAGTCCTTTGATTGATCATTTCAAAGTGGAAGTCAAAGATTCTCTGATTTCGGAATACCAGTATATTCTGAAAGCACCTGTTGAAACGAAAAATAAAGATGCCGAGAAATACTGCGTCAATTCCCTGAATATACCTGATGGGGAAAGCATTACGATTTACGGTATTTCCGAGAATTCAAAATATTTGTCCGA
The DNA here is from genome assembly GCA_902773135.1 of uncultured Ruminococcus sp. Classification (GTDB taxonomy): domain Bacteria; phylum Bacillota; class Clostridia; order Oscillospirales; family Acutalibacteraceae; genus UBA1213. Next base: position 53,263 of record CACYDP010000095.1, on the reverse strand, counting down.
CATTGACCTGCCCGAAAATCAAAATGAAGTGATTGTAACAGACGGATATATGGAAAAATACAATCTTCAGACAGGAGATACTATTAAGCTGGTTAAGAAATATGAAGATAAGGAATATCAGTTCAAAATCGTGGGTCATTATTATTATGCCGCCGCATTGGCAGTATTTATGCCGACAAGCAATTTTAACGATACCTTTGAGATGGAAAACGATTATTTCAGCGGCTATTTTTCCGATGATGAAATCACCGATATTGATGATCTGTATATTGCTTCCGTGATAAGGTCAAACGATCTGACGGTACTCACCGATCAGTTGGAAGATTCAATGGGTTCTATGTTCCCGCTGATTTCTGTTTTTTCGGCTGTTTTGTACGTACTGCTGATGTATATTCTTGCGAAACTGGTCATAGAAAAAAATACAGCATCAATTTCAATGATCAAAATATTGGGTTACAGCAACCGTGAAGCTGGAAGATTGTATAATTCTTCAACCGCTATTGTTGTGCTGTTTTCTATTTTGATCAATATACCCATCTCTTATTTGGTAATGAGAGTGTTATATTATATCTTTATCAAAGAACTGAACGGTTGGGTCAACTTCTACGTAGCTCCTTGGATCTATCCTGCAATGTTCCTGATAGGTGTGGTATGCTATTTTGCGGTTCATTTTATTCTGATGAAAAAAGTACATAAAATCCCGATGACAAATGCATTGAAAAATATTGAATAATTAGGAAACAGTCTGAAAATATAAAAAATGTTTTCAGACTGTTTTTGATTTTATCGAAAATTAATAATAATTTTTATTTTTATATTTTAAGTATTGACAACAACAGTTAAATATATTAAACTTGATATATAGTTAAATGTATTTAATATAAATTAATATGATTTCATTTAGCTTATTATTTTATCGTTTTTGCTGTAATACAGCATCAATAGAGAACAGGAGAGATGTCAGATGAAGAAGAGAGCAGTTATGTCGCTGATTCTCGGAGTAACAACAGCAGGTGCTGCAATGATATGCGGAGGAACAGCGAATGCTTCCGACGATATTATTTACGGTACAATGGATATTCCGTACGGTGAATTTTTCGCAGCCGAAGAAGTAGACCACGAGGTAGATGCGGTATCTTCCGCAACAACAAGCAAGTGGAACAATATGAACCTTGTCAACGGTACATACAGTGCTGCAAATGAAGACGGTACAGGTACAATTCTCGGTGTCAAATACTATGTTGCACTGACAGACGATACACTGGCAGCCCTTGGTGACAATAATTATAATTTCACAAAGATTGATACAGTTCCCGCTGCTTACAAGACCGTTTCGGTTGAGGACGGAAAGGCTGTATTTTCTAAAATCACCGGTGACGTGACAGAAGAAAAAGATGAAAGAGAAATTACGATTTCAACAGAAATGGTATGGGGTGACTATGTAATCGATGTTAAGTCGATTAATAATAAAGAAGGTACCTCCGATTTCGGTACGATCTACGGTGTTATCGTCAACACAACAGACGGCAGCAGCTATGCAATGCGTCATCTTCAGAATATCTGGAGAGATGAAATAGCGTGGTCAAGCGGTTTTAAGACAACCGAACCTCACGGCAATACGCTTGATTATGAAGATTATGAAAGCATTATGGGCAAAACCATCAATGAAATCGTTTACATTACCGATACAGGTTATCATTCACTCAGCACGAAACTGTATGTTCCCGTAAAGTTTGAAAATACAGTTGCAGTAGAAGGTGTGGATATTACTTCTGATACCACAGACAGCACGGTATTCACCGCAGAAGGCTTCCCGGAAGATTATGAAAAGACCTATTCCGTCAATGCAGAGAACTTTACAGCATCTGAGGGTAGGATCGATTTCACAGAGGCACTGCCGGGTTCTTATACGCTTACCATTTCTGATGCCAACGGCAAATATGCCGATGTCAATACTGCATTTTTGCTTTCCTCCAAGAATATCCCCGTAGCATTTGACGGCGAAAAGCTCACAGCGGCTGATGGTTTCAGCGAAGAAGAGGCAAAGCAGTTCCTGAAGAACATCACTACCGTCAGTGTTGATGAATCTTCCTATGCCGCATCAGGCAAGAAAAGTATCAAATTCTTTGATGAAGAAGGCAATCTTGATCTGACAGCCGCATCAGGTGATACAGAAATTTTTGCGGAAGACAAGGAATACAGCGTTGCCGTAACAGCAACAGGCTATGAAAATGCATACGAATTTACCGTTGTAAAGGGTGCAGCAGAAGAATCGTCCGAACCTGAAGAATCTTCCAAGACAGAGGAATCATCGGTACCGGAAGAAAGTTCGGAAACTTCCGCAGCAAAATCTTCTGAGGAAACATCGGCTGAATCAAGCATCGAAAACAGTACAGTATCAGCAGTTTCAGGCACAGAAAGTTCTGTTGAAAGCAGTGCGGATACTTCCACCGCTTCTTCACAGAGCAGCACAGCATCAACCACAAGTACGACAAAAGGTACAACAACAGGTACTACAACTACATCTGTCAATACAACATCTTCTGCGGCAACTAATTCTTCCGTTCCTTCCACAGGTGCATCAGAAACCGCAGCGGCAGCAGCTTTGGCAGTAGCTGCCGTATCAGCGGGAATAGCAGTTGCGTTCAGAAGAAAAAAGAGTGAAAATGTTTAATTGATCATATTTTTAGCACAGACTCAACAAACAGCTTTCCGATCGTTCGGGAAGCTGTTTGTTTGCAAAGTGTAAACAGGAGAATAAAAAATGTTGTTTATCCTATCTTTTGCCGTTCTTTCTGCGGCATTCTTTTTGATGTCCAACTATATCAAGAAGCACCCGCATGTATTCTATATTGCAGCGGCACTGCTTTCTGCCTGCGGATATTTTATTGATACCAAGGTTTTGCCCTCGTATCTGGCACAGTACGTGGCTCCCTTAGTTACCAATTGTATTATCGGTACAGCGGTCTGGGCAATTGTAATGTGGACAGGTGCACTGCCGAACGGCTCAAAGCTGATAAAAACTTTTATGCCGATCAGAGGCGAACTTTCCATCATGGCGGCGATACTGACAATAGGGCACATTTTAAGATACGGTATAACCTACCTTAAAATGATATTCAAGGGCAGAGCAGACCAAACGGACTTTTTGATTTCATTCATTGTTGCACTGCTTCTTGTTGTCATAATGACGCCGCTTACCGTTATTTCCATTAAAGCGGTGCGTCGTAAAATCAAAGGAAAAACGTGGAAAAATATTCAGCGTTTTGCTTACGGATTTTATGCACTTGTATATATCCATATTATGGTGGTCGGTTGGACAAAAGCTGTCAATGGCAATGTATCGAAGTATATCGACCTGCTTTGTTACAGTCTAATTTTTATTGCTTATGCGGTGTTCAGAATCAGAAAATATATTCTTGTCCGTAAAAAGCCGGCAGGAAAAATACTGCTCAATTCCGTTTCAACAGCGGCAGCATTGGCGTGCACTGCAGCGGTCACCGTGATGGCATATCCGAATATGTCAAAAGCACCTGCGATGAGCGTTCAGCCCCTGCCGTCACCGTCGGTATCTTCTTCACAGGTCAGTGTACCGGTAAGTCAGCCGCAAGTGTCAACAGCGGGGGACAGTGAAAGCAGACTGAGCAGTGAAGTATCGAAAAAAGAATCTTCTCAGACTTCCGGAGAAACGAGCCAAAAAGCAGCTCAGACAAGCAAATCTTCTCAGACTTCCAAAGATACAAGTAAAGTATCGGTATCTTCTGTACCTGCCGTGCAGCATTCGCCGGCTGCTGAACAGCAGACACCCGAAACAACCGTCACTGTAACGGAAGAACCTGTACAGCAGGAACAGCCCGCTGACGAAAATCAAAACAATACAGCTGAACAAAATCCTGCTAATGATGATACTCACAATGAACAGCAAGATACCGGACATACACAGACAACACAGAATACCAATCAGCCTGCCCAGCAGTCCGTACAGCAGAGTACCGCTCCACAGCCTGCTCCGACCCCTGAACCCGAACCTGACCCCGAACCGTCTGTTCCTCAGAACGTACTTTATAATGATGGAGTTTATACGGCATCCGCACCCGGATATGACGGTGATATAACTGTTCAGGTCACTGTTGAACACGATCAAATTATTGCGATAGCGGCACAGACCAATGAAGAAGACTGGACTTATTTTAATTCTGCGAAAAATACAGTAATCAATCAGATTCTTGCTACACAGCAGGCAAATGTTGATGCGGTTTCCGAAGCAACATACAGTTCCTATGGAATTATGAATGCTGTGCAGCTGGCATTAAATTCGGCGAGAATTTGACAAAGCTGAAAATATTTTATAATATGATGGATATGATATTTGCGAAATGACGGTGATATAATATGCAAAAGAAAGTTGATGCAAAACGGTTGACAACATTGGCAATGCTGCTGACCGCTGCCTTTATATTAAGCTGGATAGAGTTGATGGTTTCTCTGCCAATGGTCGTTCCGGGTATCAAGATAGGGCTTGCCAATCTTGCCATACTGTTTTCGATCTATTATTGCGGAAGCAGAGATACGTTGGGGATATTATGCGGACGATTGGTGCTGAATGCCATACTTTTCGGCAATGCCGCTTCGCTGATTTACAGTGTTTCGGGCGGGTTGCTTAGTTTTGCAGTGATGTGTATTGCTAAAAAAATCCTACCGGATAAAATGATCACCGTCAGCATTATCGGAGGAGTGTTTCATAATATAGGACAGCTTGCTGCTGCGATGGTTGTTCTGAAAACACCAATGCTGATTTATTATATGCCGTATCTCATCATAGGAGGTATTGCTGCCGGTGCGTTTAATGGCTTTGTTGTCAAGCGGATTTTATCCTGTTCGTTTTTCTCTTCAAAAAATATCACCAAAATATCATAAACACACAGCTCCCGATATACCGTTTGCCGATATATCGGGAGCTGCATTATTTTTTTAGTTCAGCGTCAGGCTCAGCAGCCACAGCCACAGTTGTTGTCGCAGTTGTTGTTGTTGCCGCAGCAGCAAACGAGGATGATGATGAGAAGGATGATCCAGCAGCAGTTTCCACCAAAAAGATTATTGTTACACATAAGTTATTTCCTCCTTTGATTGATTACATTACATAATACGCTTTTCATCAGAATGTGTGACAGAATAAAAACCATATGAAAAAAATACCAAAATATGCTTTACATTACCGATTTTATATTGTAAAATAATAGAGATAAAATAAAAACAGGAGTGTGCAGTTAATATGGAACCAAAATATAAAAGAGTGCTTTTGAAACTCAGCGGTGAATCTCTTGCCGGAAACGAAAAACACGGTATTGATTTTGAAACTGTGCTCAGTTTTTGCAAACCGATAAAAAAACTCAATGAAATGGGTGTAGAGGTTGCGATCGTAGTAGGCGGAGGTAATTTTTGGCGTGGACGTTCCAGCGGAAAAATGGATAGAACCAGAGCAGACCATATGGGTATGCTTGCCACAGTCATCAATGCCCTCGGAGTATGCGACGCTTTGGAACAGTTGGATCTGGAAGTACGTGTTCAGACAGCTATTTCGATGCAGCAGGTAGCAGAACCTTATATCAGAAACCGTGCCATCAGACATTTGGAAAAAGGCAGAATTGTCGTGTTCGGCTGCGGTACCGGCAATCCGTTTTTCTCAACAGATACAGCGGCTTCTCTCAGAGCTGCGGAGATTGAAGCAGATATTATCTTGAAAGCAACCATGGTAGACGGTGTATATGACAGCGATCCGAAGACAAATCCGGATGCGAAAAAATATGATAAAGTTTCATTCCACGATGTGCTGAACCTCGATTTAAAAGTAATGGACAGCACCGCTGCCGCAATATGCAGAGATAACCATCTTCCGATAATCGTATTCAGCCTTGATAATCCCGATAATATTGTTTCGGCGGTATGCGGCGAAAGTATCGGAACATTGGTAGAACAATAATTTTTTGACCGGAGGTAAAGGCAAATGAAAACTGTAATAAAAAGTACAGAAGAAAAAATGACAAAATCCATTCACCATCTGGAAACGGAATTTTCAGAAATTCGTGCAGGACGTGCCAATCCTGCCGTGCTCGATAAAGTTAAAGTAGATTATTACGGCACTCCGACAGCTATTAATCAGCTTGCCGCTGTATCAGTGACAGAAGCAAGAACACTCACTATTCAGCCGTGGGACACTTCGATTCTCAGAAGTATCGAAAAAGCAATACAGACTTCCGATGTAGGCATCAATCCGCAAAATGACGGCAAGGTTATTCGTATGATTTTTCCGCCGCTGACAGAGGACAGACGTAAGGAAATCGTGAAAGAGATCGCAAAAATGGGAGAAGAAGCAAAAATATCTGTCCGTTCCATCAGACGTGACTCGATGGATAAGCTCAAGGCAATGAAAAAGAGCGGCGATATTACCGAAGATGATCAGAAACACGGTGAAAAGAAAATACAGGAAATTACCGATAGCCATATTAAAAAAATAGATTCTCTGACCGAAAAGAAGCAGAAACAAATTATGGAAATTTAATATCTGACAAACGAATATCTCGGCAGGAATATTTCTTGCCGAGTTATATTTTACCGTTCTTTCAGGTTTCAGATTCAATGGAGGTGTTTATGTGAATCAAAAAGAAACAGAATTAATTATTCCGTACCACGTGGGTATTATTATGGACGGCAACGGGCGATGGGCTAAAAAAAAAGGTCTTCCCAGATATATAGGTCATACGTACGGTGCTCAGACATTCAGAAATATTACCAGATATATCAGTAAACAGGGCGTAAAGGTTTTGACGCTGTATGCGTTTTCAACAGAAAACTGGAAGCGTCCTCCGGAAGAAGTCAATGCCATTATGAAAATCTTTCGTCAATATCTCACAGATGCCCTGACTGATTTCAGAGATGATGACATTAAAGTCAGATTTATCGGTGACAGATCCGCTTTCGGAAAGGAAATGGTAAAACTGATCGATGAAACGGAAGATGTTGCAAAAGACCGACAGGGAATGTTGTTGAATATTGCGATGAATTACGGTTCAAGAGATGAAATACTCCGTGCCGTGAAACTTATATGTCAGAATGTCAAAGACGGAAAAATCAATATTGAAGAGATAACGGACAAAGAAATTCAATCGGGACTTTATACGGCGAATATCCCCGATCCCGATCTGATCATCAGAACAGGCGGAGAACACAGGCTCAGTAACTTTTTGCTGTATCAGTCTGCTTATGCCGAATTTTATTCTTCGGAAACACTCTGGCCCGATTTTAAACCGGAAGATTTTGACAAAGCCATTCTTGAGTTTAATCGTAGAAACAGAAGATTTGGTGGTGTTTGATAATGTTTAAAAGAATTTTTTCCGGTGCGGTGGGAATTGCATTGATACTGGGGATTATTTTTTTCAGTTCCGCTGTTCCGATTCTGATAGATATTTTTGTTGCTCTGGTTTCAGCTGTGGCTGTATCGGAATTTACGGCTGCTACCAAAACCATCAGACTGCTTCCGATCAGTGTTGCAAGTATTACCTTTGCCTTTGTGTATCCGATGCTTTTGAATTATGATATGGGTCTGATTATCTGGTATATCTATACGGCGGTGATGCTGTCAATGATGATTTTTAATCATAAGAATATATCTTTTTTGCAGTTTGCATATGTTTACAGTATGACAGTGATAATCACACTTTCTATGTCTACCGTCATTATGATGAAAGATATGGATATTGATCATTCGGCATTTTATTTTGTATTGGCATTAGCACTTCCGTGGCTGGCAGACGCAGGTGCCTATTTTGCCGGAACTTTTTTTGGAAAACATAAACTTTGCCCCGAGATCAGCCCCAAAAAAACGATTGAGGGAGCTATCGGGGGAACTTTATTCTGTATTTTGTCAACCTGTGTGTTGGGATATGTATTTTCACAGTGGATATTTGTCGGCACTGTAAGCGTTAATTATTGGTATCTGATGCTGCTTTCATTTTTCGGTTCGCTTTTTTCCATATTGGGAGATCTGTCTTTTTCACTGGTAAAGCGTTCGTTCAAAATCAAAGATTACGGAAATCTGATTCCCGGTCACGGAGGCGTACTGGACAGGTTCGACAGTGTCATATTTGTCGCACCGTTTCTGTATATTATGGTGAAATATCTGCCTGTGCTGAATATATAGGGAATGAAAGGAGACGTAGAAATTGACAAAAAATATATCACTGCTTGGTGCAACAGGTTCTATTGGAAAACAGACCCTTGACGTTGCAAGAATGCATCATATCGGGGTCAAAGCATTGACTGCCAATACCCGTACCGATATTCTTGAACAGCAGGTAAGAGAATTTCATCCGGAGCTGGTTTGTGTTGTCAACGAAGAGCGTGCCAAACAATTCAAAATATCCATTGCAGATACATCGACTAAGGTTGTCAGTGGCAAAAACGGTATGACGGAGGCGGCTCAGATTGCCGGTGCCGATACCGTTGTTAATGCTGTTGTGGGAGTGGCAGGACTGCTGCCGACCCTTTCTGCCATAGAAGCAGGAAAAAATGTGGCACTTGCCAATAAAGAAACATTGGTTGCCGGCGGGAGTATTGTGAAATCGGAACTAAAAAAACATTCGGTTCAGCTGTATCCTGTTGACAGCGAACATTCGGCCATTTTTCAGTGTTTGCAGGGCTGTCCCGACAATGCATTGAAAAAATTGATTATTACAGCATCGGGAGGGGCTTTTTTCGGAAAATCCAAAGAGGAACTGAAAAATGTGACAGTAGAAGATGCCTTAAAACACCCCAACTGGAATATGGGTGCTAAAATTACCATTGATTCCGCTACAATGATGAATAAAGGTCTGGAAGTGATTGAAGCATCATGGCTGTTTGATGTCGGCGATGAAAAGATTGATGTGGTGGTTCATCGTGAAAGTATCATTCATTCTATGATACAGCTGAAAGATAATGCCGTGATCGCTCAGCTGGGAACTGCGGATATGCGTGTGCCGATACAATATGCCCTTACCTATCCGGAAAGGCTTCCGTCACCTGTCAAGGAACTTGATCTCACGGAAATAGCCAAGCTGAGCTTTTATCCGCCCGATAACGATACGTTTGAGTGTCTGGAGATATGCCGCAGAGCACTCCGAAAAGGCGGCTTATATCCGGCAGTGGCAAATGCTGCAAATGAAGCTGCTGTTCAGATGTTTTTGGAAAGAAAAATCGGATTTTTGGATATTCCCGATATAGTGGGAAAAGCGGTGGAAAATTTTAGCAGCCGCAACGAAACAATAAGTTTGCAGGATATTCTTGAAGCAGACAGAGAAACCAGACAAGAAATCCTGTGTCAGCGATGATAAGGAGATGATTCTGATAGAAACTGCATTATTGATTATCATAGGTATTTTGATTTTTGAGCTTATCATATTTCTTCACGAGTTCGGACACTTTATTACGGCGAAGAAATGCGGCGTTAAAGTGAATGAATTTGCATTGGGAATGGGACCGAAAATCATTAAATTTCAAAAAGGTGAAACATTATATTCGCTCCGTCTGTTTCCGATAGGCGGATTCTGTGCGATGGAGGGCGAAGATGAGGATAGCAGTGACCAGCGTGCATTTTCCAATAAACCTGTATGGCAGAGAATGATCATTGTCGTTGCCGGTGCTGTTATGAATATCATTCTCGGTTTTGTGTTAATGATGATAACACTGATTCCGAATCAATACTTCGCTTCGACCACGGTATCGGTATTTTCTGAAAATGCACCGTCTTCACAGTCATTAAAAGTGGGAGATGAAATCAAAAAGGTCAACGGATACGGCATACTCACTTCAACGGATCTCAGTTTTGCACTTGCAACGGCACAGTCCAATGAAATGACAATGACAGTTCTCCGCAACGGCAAACTCAAAGACATTGATGTCCAATTCGGAACGGTTGAAAAAGATGGAAAAGAAATTATACAGCTTGACTTTAAAGTTGATCCGATAGAAAATAATTTCGGTACATTGATCAGCCAGACGTTTAAGTCTACGGTTTCAATGGTAAAAATGGTATGGGCAAGCCTTTTCGGACTAATCACGGGTCAGTTCGGATTCAATGAGGTAGCAGGTCCCATAGGAATGACAAGTGCTATTTCTCAGGCGGCGGCTTCGGGTCTTGCCGTGAGTTTCTGGGACGGTCTGAGCAATCTGATTTATGTAATGACGATCATCACGGTCAATCTTGGTGTCGTGAATCTTCTTCCGCTTCCGGCACTTGACGGAGGCAGATTTGTTTTTCTGATTATTGAAGCAATCAGGAGAAAACGTATTAAGCCGGAAATCGAGGCTTATATTCACGCAGCGGGAATGGCGTTGCTCTTAATATTTATGGTCATCGTATCTGTTAATGATGTAATACGTCTTGTGGCATGATGGGAGAGGAAAATAATGGACAGAAGAAAAACCAAAACAGTCAAGGCAGGCAATCTGTCTATCGGCGGAGATGCCAAAATTTCTGTACAGTCTATGCTGAATGTTCCTTCGACCGATATAGAAAACAGTGTCCGACAGGCACTGGAGTTGGAACAGGCAGGCTGTGACATTGTGCGGATTGCCGTTCCGGACAGGGAGGCGGTACGACTGATACCGGCCATTAAAAAGGAACTGCACATACCATTGGTTGCGGACATTCACTTTGATTACAGAATCGCTTTGGAAGCTGCCAATGCCGGCATCGATAAAATTCGTATTAATCCCGGCAATATCGGTGATGACAGCCGTGTCAAACAAGTAGCGGATATATGCAGAGAAAAAAATATTCCCATCAGAATAGGTGTCAATTCCGGTTCTCTGGAAAAACACATACTCGAAAAATACGGTAAACCGACCCCCGAAGCATTGTGTGACAGTGCACTTTATCATGCTTCTTTGCTGGAAAAGTTTGATTTTGACAATATTGTTCTTTCGATGAAATCGTCAAACGTAGATTTTATGAACAGAGCATACAGCATTGCAGCCGAAAAATGCAGTTATCCTCTTCATCTCGGTGTCACCGAAGCAGGCACGGAAAGAATGGGAATCATTAAATCTTCAATAGGAATCGGTTCACTTCTGCTCAAGGGGATCGGAGATACCATACGTGTATCACTGACCGATGAACCGGTGAAAGAAGTGTATGCCGCCAAAGATATACTGAAAGCACTGTGCCTGAATGATGAGGGTATCAAATTTATTTCCTGCCCGACCTGCGGAAGAACCAGAATCAATCTGATAGATATTGCGAAAGAAGCAGAAGAACGTCTGAAAAACTGTAAGAAAAATATTACTGTTGCGATAATGGGCTGTGCCGTAAATGGTCCGGGAGAGGCCAGAGAAGCTGATATAGGCATTGCAGGTGGAAATAATCAGGGATTGATTTTCAAAAAAGGCGAAATTGTACGGAAAGTTCCCGAGGATCAGCTTTTAAATGCTTTGGTGGAAGAAATAGAAAGTCTTTAACGTGAGTAAAGGAAGATTGGTTTGAAAACATTTTCGGATTTTTTTAAAAATTATACAGATGCGGACAAACTGCCCGAAAGCATTGCTCAGAGTGAGATTCTGACAGTCAAAATAGACTCCGTAATGCGTACCATGGATATTTTCGTAAAATGCAGTCAAATGGCAGAGCGAACAGCTTTGTTTGAGGCGGAAACTATCATCAGAACAAGTTTGCTGAATTTATCCAAATGTCTGATTCACCCACGCTATGACAGCAGTTTATTTCATATCGATTACTATGATGATCTGATTCTTGAAATGAAAAGAAGATATGCCACGCTCAACGGTACACTGAATGAATCAACGGCCGAACTGAAAGACAATGAACTGGTCATTACACTTCAGCACGGCGGCAAAGAGATACTCGATCAACAGAAATTCGGTCAAAATCTTGCTCAATTGATTCACGAGGAATTTGGTTTATCTGTCAATGTTCGATATAACGGAATCCTGAGTATTGATACCGAAAGCCAGGTGTATATCGAACATCAGAAAATCAATGAAGAACAAGCACTTCGTGAGGCTCAGATCGCAGAGAATGAACAGTATGAAAGTATGATGAAAGCCGGTGCTGACCATAAAGCCAAATTTGCACCAAAGCAGCCGAAATCCGTTTCTGCTGAAATTGCGGAAATCGAAATCCGTGAAGGCAGCAGTCTGATGCCGTCTGTGATATATGAAAGTGCCAATCCTATATATGGCGGGACGATCAGGGGAGAGTTGTTTCCTCTGAAAAATGTTACACAGGAATCGGGCAGAATTGTGTTCTGGGGACAGGTATTTTCGATTGATGCCAGAGATACCCGTGACAATAAAAAGAAAATTATTTCGATGATGCTGACCGATTTTACAGGTTCCATTACTGTGAAAGTGATTGCGGCGAATGAAAAATGCAAAGGTATTCTGGACTTGAAAAAAGGAATGGCAGTTCTTGTCAGAGGAAAAGCCCAATATGATAACTACGAACACGATGTTAATGTTCTTGCCGATGACATCAGTACCGTTGCTATGCAGAAAGTAGTGGATAATGCCGAGAAGAAAAGAGTGGAACTTCATCTTCATACCAATATGTCGGCAATGGACGGTGTCACAAATGCCGGCGATCTTGTCAAAAGAGCTTATTCCTGGGGAATGCCCTCCATAGCAATTACGGATCACGGCGTGGCACAGGCATATCCTGATGCTATGAATGCCTGTGATGCTATCCGCAAAAAAGGCGGCGATTTTAAAATTATTTATGGTGTGGAAGCCTATTTTATCAATGATGAGTCCTCCACTGCTGTTGTCGGCAGTGCCGAGCAGCCGCTGGACGGAGAATTCATCGTTTTTGATATTGAAACGACGGGGCTTAGTCCAAAGAAAGAGCGAATCACGGAAATCGGTGCTGTAAGACTGAAGAACGGTGAAATCAAAGAAACGTTCTCTACTTTTGTCAATCCCGAAAAACATATTCCCGAAAAAATCACGGAAATCACAGGCATCACCGATGATATGGTGGCAGATGCACCGTCAGAAGAGCAGGCCGTCAGAAGTTTTTTTGATTTCTGCGGTGATAATGCGGTCGTTGTAGCACACAATGCGTCTTTTGATACTTCGTTTATGAAGGAAGCAGCAGAAAGATGCGGTCTGCCATACACTCTGACTCATATTGATACGCTTGCCATTTCCAGAGGCATTTTCTCTCAGCTTTCAAAACATAAACTGGACAGTATCGCAAAATTTCTGAAACTCGGCAATTTTAACCATCACAGAGCCTGCGATGATGCGATGATGCTGGCACGGATTTTTCAGGTGATGCTGAAAAAATTGTCCGAAGATTATGGTGTGGCAAAAACTTCCCAAATCAATCAAGCCCTGCCAAAAGCCGATTTTAAAACCTATAAATCGTTTCATCAGATCATTCTTGCGAAAAATCAGGCAGGACTGAAAAATCTTTATAAATTGATTTCAATGTCCCATATCAATTATTTTTATAAAAAGCCCCTGATTCCCAAATCAGAACTGGTGAAATACCGTGACGGTCTGATTATCGGCAGTGCCTGTGAAGCGGGAGAGCTTTTCAGAGCAGTGGTTGAGGGCAAAAAATGGGAAGAATTGAAAAGTATTGCCTCTTTCTATGATTATCTTGAAATACAGCCGATCGGCAACAATATGTATATGTACCGAAACGGGACAGTGGGAAGTGTGGAAGAACTCCAAGAATTTAACAAAACCATTGTCCGACTCGGAGAAGAACTGAATATTCCTGTTGTGGCGACCTGTGATGTGCATTTTATGGACCCTCACGAAAGCGAATACCGAAAGATACTGATGACCGCACAGGGATTCAGTGATGCCGAAGAACAGGCACCGCTTTATTTCAGAACGACCGCAGAAATGCTCCGGGAGTTTGCCTATCTCGGCAAAGAAAAAGCCTATGAAGTGGTGGTCAGCAATACCAACTATATATCGGATATGGTAGAAAGCATACGTGCCGTACCCAAAGGCAATTTTCCGCCTTTCATTCCGGGAGCGGAAGAAGATCTGACAAGAATTACCTGGGAAAGAGCCAAAAATACTTACGGTGATCCTTTGCCGGAAATTGTAAAAGCCAGAATCGACAAAGAATTGAATTCCATTATCAAAAACGGATTTTCGGTTTTGTATATGACAGCACAAAAATTGGTTGCTAATTCCAACGAACATGGTTATCTTGTCGGTTCGAGAGGATCTGTTGGTTCCTCTTTTGTAGCAACGATGTCCGGTATATCGGAAGTGAATCCGCTTTGTCCTCATTATGTTTGTCCGAAATGTCAGAATACGGAATTTTTTGATGACGGCAGTTACGGTTCGGGATTTGATCTTCCCGAAAAAAAATGTCCGAACTGCGGTGCAGACTATATTCGTGACGGTCATGATATTCCGTTTGAAACATTTCTGGGCTTCAAGGGAGATAAAACACCGGATATTGACCTGAACTTTGCCGGCGAATTCCAGACGCTTTCCCATAGATATACAGAACAGCTTTTCGGAAAAGAAAATGTGTTTAAGGCGGGTACTATCGCAACCGTTGCAGAAAAAACCGCTATCGGCTATGTCAGAAAATATACTGAACTGACAGGGAAAAGCGTTAACAAAGCCGAAGAACTCCGGCTGGCAAACGGCTGTACGGGTATCAGAAGAACAACAGGACAGCACCCTGCCGGTATGGTGGTTGTACCAAGAATGAATGACATCTATGAATTCTGTCCGATTCAGCGTCCGGCAAACGACCAGAAAACCGATATTATCACCACTCATTTTGATTTTCATTCCATTCACGACACGGTTTGTAAACTGGACGAACTCGGTCACGATGTTCCTACTATTTATCATTATCTTGAGGAATATACGGGAATCGATGTGATGAATGTTTCTATGAGTGACCCCGATGTAATGTCGCTGTTTACTTCTACAAAGGCTCTCGGTGTGACACCCGAAGAAATTGATTCCGAAACGGGAACATTTTCGCTGCCCGAAGTGGGAACCAGTTTTGTGCGGCATATGCTGATCGATACGCAGCCGAAAACATTTTCCGATCTTCTTCAGGTTTCGGGACTTTCACACGGTACGGATGTATGGATCGGCAATGCGTCCGACCTGATTGAAAAAAAGATCTGTACCATTTCGGAAGTAATCGGTACTCGTGACAATATTATGGTTTATCTGATGCATAAAGGGCTTGAACCCGATATGGCATTTAAGATAATGGAAATCGTCCGTAAGGGCAATGCAACAAAATTATTGACCGAAGAACATATCAAGGCAATGAAAGACCATCATGTACCGCAATGGTATATTGATTCCTGTATGAAGATCAAATATATGTTCCCGAAAGCTCACGCAGCCGCCTATATGATTGCTACACTGCGGCTCGGCTGGTACAAGGTACATAAACCAAAGGAATATTATGCAGCATACTTTACAGTAAGAAGTGATGATTTTGATGCGACAGTTGCCTGCAAAGGCAAAGAATCCGTCAGAAACAAAATGCAGGAAATCAATCTGAAAATACAGAAAAAAGAAGCCACTGCGAAAGACGAATCTTCTTATGCGACATTGCAGATTGTCAATGAAATGCTGGCAAGAGGTATTGAACTTCTGCCTGTTAATATTTACAAATCTGATGCCAAGCGATTTCTGATTGAAAATGATAAAATACGTCTCCCGTTTTCTTCGCTGCCCGGCGTGGGCGAAGCTGCTGCCAGAAGCCTTTCCGATGCCAAAAAAGAGGGGGAATTTACCTCTATCGAAGATTTTCAGCAGCGTGCCAAGGTTTCCAAATCCGTCATTGAACTGCTGCGGGGCGTAGGTGCTTTTGGTGACCTTCCCGAGAGCAGCCAGCTTACCTTCTCGCTGTAAGTAGTAGAATATGACAAAATGCAGCGGTTTTAGAGCCTGTTTCATATCTGTACCGTGCGGTGCGGAGGTTTTCAACAGACTCTTAGGAAGGGGTCTGGGAAAACTGTCCGACCAAATTGATTTCTGTGCTTTTTTAAAATTAACTATTGACAAAAGCACAAAACCGTTTTATAATTTGTTTATCATCAGATAATAGTAAAACCGTTGAACGAGAGTAGTATATGCGGGCAATGCATTCAGAGAGCTGTCGGTTGGTGCGATGACAGTGGCTTAACCTGTATGGAATGGACTCGTAAGGGCGGCAGGAAATCGCTTTTTTGCGAAAGTAATGGCCGACGGAACTCTGACCGTTATCAGCAGAGTTATGTATGTAAGTACGTAAAATGAGCGGATGTATTTTCATCAATTTGGGTGGTACCGCAGAAGTTGATTCAGACTTTTGTCCCTTTTCACAGAGGGATAAAAGTCTTTTATTTTTTAGGGCGTATCTAAAAACAAATATTTTGATTTTTCAGACAGCCCTTCATAACGGAGGTAAAGATGAATATGTTAAAACCCGATTTTGAAACAGTAAAATCATTGTCAGAACAATACAACACCATTCCCGTATCCAAGGAGTTTTATGCGGATGTTGTTACGCCGATTACACTTCTCAGAAGAATTTCGGGAATTAGTAACCGCTATTTTCTTCTCGAAAGTGTTGAAAACGGTACAAAATGGGGAAGATATTCATTCCTCGGTTTTGACCCGATTATGCATATTGTTTGTAAAAACCAAAAACTGACTGTGGAAAAGGACGGAAAAACAGAAACTGTGACTACCGCAAAGCCGTTTGATGTGGTTCGTGATATTCTGAAAGACTATCACTCACCGAAATGTCCGGACGATTCTCCTTTTACAGGAGGTTTTGTGGGATATTTTTCCTATTCTATGATAGGTTATGCCGAACCAAAACTGAAAATCAGCAGCGGAGATTTTAACGATCTGGATTTGATGCTTTTTGAAAAAGTGATTGCCTACGATCATCTCAAACAAAAAATCAATATCACGGTCAACATCAAAAATGATAATATCGAAACCAATTATCATCTGGCAGAAGACATCATTAACCGTATCGCCAAATTGATCAATTCGGAAGAACCGCTGCCCAAAACGGAAAAACCTGAATATTCGGAATTCAAATGCAATTTTTCAAAAGAAGAATACTGCGGTGTTATTGAAAGAACAAAGGAATATATCCGTGACGGAGATATTTTTCAGGCAGTTATTTCACGCCGGTTTGAAGCGGATTTCAAGGGCAGCCTGATCAATGCTTATCGTGTTCTCCGAACGACCAATCCATCACCTTATATGGTTTATATGAGCATTGACGGTCAGGAACTTATGAGTACTTCTCCCGAAACATTGGTCAGCCTGAGAAACGGCAGATTGTATACTTTCCCTGTGGCAGGTTCACGTCCGAGAGGAAAAACAGAAAAAGAAGATCTGGAACTGGAACGGGGACTTCTTGCCGATGAAAAGGAACTTTCCGAACATAATATGCTGGTCGATCTGGGAAGAAACGATCTCGGAAGAATCTCGAAATTTGGTACGGTTGAAGTGACCGAATATAAAATGATACACCGGTATTCCAAAATTATGCATATCTGTTCGCAGGTCGAGGGCGATATACGAGAAGAAAAAGACGGACTGGATGCTGTTGAATGTGTTCTTCCGGCGGGAACTCTCTCGGGTGCTCCGAAAATACGTGCCTGTGAAATTATTGAAGAACTGGAAAAATGTCCGAGAGGAATTTACGGCGGTGCATTGGGATATATGGATTTTTCGGGAAATCTTGATACCTGTATTGCCATCAGAATGGCAGTCAAAAAGGACAATAAAGTATATGTGCAGGCAGGCGGCGGAATCGTTGCGGACAGTATTCCCGAAAATGAATATGAGGAATCCTATAATAAAGCCCTTGCGGTAATGAATGCGGTACAATCCAGTGCCAATATTTGAGTAAGGAGGGGGAGAATCAAATGATTTTATTGATTGACAATTACGACAGTTTTTCATACAACCTTGTTCAGCTTGCCGGTTCGATTAATCCGGACATCAAGGTCATCAGAAATGATGAAATGACGGTGGAAGAAATCAGACAGCTCAGACCGACTCATATTATCCTTTCTCCCGGACCGTGTTATCCCAAAGATGCCGGTATTTGCGAAGAAGTTGCCTTGAAAATGAGAGATGAAATGCCGATACTGGGTGTTTGTCTGGGACATCAGGCAATCTGTGAAACATATGGAGGAATCATACGTCATGCAAAGGAACTGATGCACGGAAAAACCGACAGAATCAGTATTGATTCATCATCAGCCATCTTCAAAGGGCTTGGTCAGGAAATGGACGCTGCACGGTATCATTCCTTAATTGCGGACAGAGAAACACTGCCCGAGTGTTTTGAAATCATAGCTGAAGATCATAAAGGTGAAATAATGGCTGTGAAACATAAGGACAGTGTGCTTTACGGTTTGCAGTTTCATCCCGAGTCCATTATGACG
This sequence comes from uncultured Ruminococcus sp., assembly GCA_902773135.1. GTDB lineage: Bacteria > Bacillota > Clostridia > Oscillospirales > Acutalibacteraceae > UBA1213. The sequence goes on along the minus strand of CACYDP010000095.1, from coordinate 34,805 downwards.
CCTCAGGGCAGAACCATTATGGAAAACTTTTTAAATATGTAATGATAGTAAATGACTTTTTTTATCCATTGCGGGTTTGGAGCAAAGACTCAATATTGAGAAATTGGCATTGGTCAATGTCATTTACGATAACAGAAAGGATACGATCAATATGATAAAAGAAGCAATAGCAAAACTGGTTGATGGCAAAGACCTCGGATATGATATGACAAAAGAAGTAATGAGTGAAATTATGGACGGCAAGGCAACCGATGCCCAGATAGCATCATTTATTACTGCCTTCAGCATAAAAGGTGAAACCATCGAAGAAATCACTGCGTGTGCCGAAGTAATGCGTGCCAAGGGGGTTACATTCAATACCAACGGAGAAAAAGCCTTTGAGATTGTAGGAACAGGCGGCGATAAAGTCGGAACGTTTAACATTTCCACCACAGCGGCATTTGTCGTTGCAGGTGCAGGTATTCCGGTTGCCAAACACGGCAACAGAAGTGTATCGAGCAAGAGCGGTGCAGCTGATGTGCTGGAAAGACTGGGAGCAAACATCAATCTCACACCCGAACAGAATGAACAGGTATTTGCAAAAGCAAAAGTATGCTTTATGTTTGCCCCTGTGTATCACGCTTCTATGCGTTTTGCAGCTCCGGCAAGACGTGAAACGGGTATCCGTTCCGTATTCAATATTCTCGGTCCGCTGACTAATCCTGCCGCAGCGGAATATCAGCTGATGGGTGTCTATTCCGATGAGCTTGCCGAACCGCTGGCAAAGGTTCTTCAGAATCTCGGCGTAAAACGGGGGGCAGCGGTATGCGGAGATGCAAGACTTGATGAAATGACTACAACAGGAACAAACCTCGTATGTGAAATCAAAAACGGAACAACATCGACCTATACCGTCAATGCGGAAGATTACGGGCTGAAAAAAGTTCCGCTGGAAGATATTCTCGGCGGTTCACCGGAGGATAATGCTCAAATCACCAAGGACATTCTTGACGGCAAAAAGGGAGCAAAGCGTGATATAGTGGTTCTGAATGCCGGTATGAGTTTGTATCTTGCAGGAGCTGCACAGTCGATAGAAGACGGTATCAGATTGGCACAGGATACGATTGACAGCGGAAAAGCCAAAGCAAAATTAGATGAATTTGTCAAGGCAACCAATGAGATAACACAATGAGATCTCTCCATCAAAAGCAGCATAAAAAGGAATGAAACAGAATGATTCTCGATAAACTTGCCGAGTCGTCAAGACGACGTGTCGAAAATGAAAAGAAAATCATATCGGCAGAAAGAATGAAAGAACTGGCACTTTCTATGCCAAAAAAAGATTTTGAATTTGAAAAGGCTCTCAGAGGCGATGATATACGTTTTATATGCGAAGTCAAAAAGGCATCTCCGTCCAAAGGACTGATTGCGGCTGATTTTCCGTATGTGCAAATTGCCAAGGATTATCAGAGTGCAGGTGCTGCCGCTGTATCGGTTCTGACTGAGCCGGAATATTTCAAGGGGAGCAACCGTTTTGTTGAGGAAATCAGCCAAAATATTACACTGCCCATTATTCGCAAAGATTTTACAGTGGATGAATATATGATTTATCAGGCACGGGTGATTGGTGCCTCTGCCGTTCTTCTGATTTGTGCCATACTCGATACCGAAACCATTTCGGAATATCTGAAAATATGTGATAAACTTGGTTTGTCGGCTTTGGTGGAAGCACACGATGAAGAGGAAGTCAGATCCGCTCTGCGTTCCGGAGCAAGACTGGTCGGAGTCAATAACAGAAATTTAAAAGACTTTACGGTAGACATCAATAACTGTACCCGTCTGAGAAAACTGGTACCCGATGACATTACATTTGTCGCCGAGAGTGGTATTCAAACAGCGGAGGATATTACGGTTTTAAGAAATGCCAATGTTAATGCTGTTCTCATCGGAGAAACATTAATGAGAGCAGACGATAAAGGAAGAATGCTGGCACAGTTGAAAGGCGAAAAGTGATGACAAAAATAAAAATATGCGGCTTAAGACGCAGCGAAGATATTGACATCGTCAATCGTTGTCAGCCCGACTATGCAGGATTTATCTTTGCTCCTGGCAAAAGACGTACCGTAACTGCCGAACAGGCTAAACGATTCAGAGAAAACCTTGATGATCATATCCTGACAGTAGGGGTATTTCTCAATAATGAAGCGGAACTGGTGATTGAACTGGCAAAGCAGAAAATCATCAATTGTATACAGCTTCACGGTGATGAAGATACAGAATATATTCGTTTGTTAAGAAAGCACACCAATATACCGATCATTCGTGCTGTCCGTGTCAGAACGGCAGAGGATATTCTTGCAGCCGACAAACTGCCTGTTGATTATCTGTTGTTTGATACATATGATCCCAATGCTTACGGCGGAACAGGCAAAGTATTTGACTGGAGCATTATCCCGAAAATCAGTAAACCGTATTTTCTTGCCGGCGGAATCAATGTTTATAATATAGAAAATGCACTTCGTTACGGAGCATATTGTATTGATGTGAGCAGCGGTGCGGAAACAGACGGGGTCAAAGACGAAAAGAAAATTGCAGAGCTTATCAAAATTGTCAGGAGGAGATAGAATGTCTAAAGGAAGATTTGGAATACACGGCGGTCAGTATATTCCCGAAACATTGATGAATGCCGTGAATGATCTGGAAACGGCTTATCATTATTATCAAAATGATGAAGATTTTAATCAGGAGCTTACCGCTCTTTTTCAGGAATATACCGGCAGACCGTCACTTTTGTATTATGCTGAAAAGATGACAAAAGACCTTGGAGGAGCAAAAATTTATCTGAAGCGGGAAGATCTGAACCATACAGGTTCTCACAAAATCAATAATGCTCTTGGTCAGGCACTGTTAGCCAAAAAAATGGGAAAAACCAGACTGATCGCCGAAACAGGTGCAGGTCAGCACGGTGTAGCAACAGCAACAGTTGCGGCTCTTATGGGTATGGAATGTGAGATATTTATGGGAGAAGTAGACTGTGAACGTCAGGCTTTGAACGTATACAGAATGGAACTGCTCGGTGCGAAAGTTCATCCGGTCAAGAGTGGTACAAAGACGCTGAAAGATGCCGTCAACGAAACATTTCGTGAGTGGGTTTCAAGAATCGATGATACTCATTACGTACTCGGCTCGGTGATGGGTCCGCACCCGTTCCCGACAATTGTCCGTGATTTTCAGTCCGTGATCAGCCGTGAAATCAAAAGTCAGATACTGGAAAAAGAGGGCAGACTTCCGGACGTGGTTCTTGCCTGTGTAGGCGGAGGAAGTAATGCGATAGGTGCATTCTATCATTTTATTGATGATAAGGACGTACGTCTGATCGGCTGTGAAGCTGCCGGACTGGGCGTTGACAATCCTCAGAATGCCGCTACAATGGCGAATGGCAGACTGGGTATTTTCCATGGAATGAAATCTTACTTCTGTCAGGACGAATTTGGTCAGATAGCTCCGGTTTATTCTATTTCTGCCGGACTTGATTATCCTGGTATCGGTCCCGAACACGCTAATCTCAAGGATACGAACCGTGCGGAATATGTTCCGGTAACAGACGAAGAAGCCGTGAATGCTTTTGAATATCTTTCACGTACGGAGGGAATTATCCCTGCCATTGAGAGTTCCCACGCTGTCGCACACGCTCTGAAACTTGCCCCCGAAATGTCCAAAAATGAGATAATGGTCATTAACATCAGCGGCAGAGGCGATAAGGACGTTGCAGCAATCGCAAGATACAGGGGGGTAGATATTCATGACTAAACTGAGCAAGGCTTTTGAAAATAAAAAAGCATTCATCGCATTTTTGACAGCCGGCGATCCGGATCTGGCAACCACTGAAAAACTGATTTTTGAAATGGTGAATAACGGTGTGGATCTGATAGAAATAGGGATTCCGTTTTCTGACCCTATTGCAGAGGGAACTGTGATTCAGGAAGCGGATATTCGTTCTCTGGCAAGCGGAACGACCACAGAAAAAATCTTTGATCTTGTGGAAAAAATACGTCCCCGGATCGATATTCCGCTTGTGTTTATGACATATTGTAATGTTGTTTTCGGCTACGGAACAGAAAAGTTTATGCAGCGATGCAGCCAGATCGGCATAGACGGAATCATCATTCCCGATGTGCCCTATGAAGAAAAGCAGGAACTCCAACCGTATACGCAGAAATACGGCATCGAACTGGTATCGCTTGTGGCACCGACTTCTCACGACAGAATTAAAAACATTGCCGGAGATGCGGAAGGATTTTTGTATGTTGTTTCCTCTCTTGGTGTAACAGGTGTCCGTTCCGAAATCAAGACTGACATAGGAGAATTGGTATCTCTTGCAAAATCGGTTTCCGATATTCCGTGTGCGGTAGGTTTTGGTATATCCACGCCCGAGCAGGCAGCAGATATGTGCCGCAAGGCAGACGGTGTCATTGTAGGCAGTGCCATTGTAAGAATCATTGCGAAATACGGTAAAGACAGCGTTCAATATGTAGGCGAGTACATCAAGTCGATGGCAGATGCTTGTCACAGCATATCAATATAAAATTTTTTCACCGCCTTGACAAAGAGTAAATTTATGGTATACTATTGTAAAAGGCTGAGAAAAGAAAAAGTACGTCAGATGACTTTGTTCAGAGAGGATATGGTTGGTGTAAATATCTCAAAGTGCTGTCGGAAATACATCTTGGAGCTGCCGTGCCGAGAAAGTTCGATGTAGGTGCGGACGTTTTGCACACGTTATTGTGCGAGGTTTTAAAACCATGAGGCCGGCATTGTGTTGTGTCGGTAAATTGAGGTGGTACCGCGGTGATAATCGCCCTCTGTTTTTTATAAGCAGGGGGTGTTTTTTTATTCCCCTGTCATATATAATAGAAAGGAATGATATTTAAAATGGGAGTTTTTGAAGAATTGCAGGAAAGAGGTCTGATTGCCCAGATGACAGACGAAGAAGAGATCAAAGAACTGATCAATTCGGGCAATGCAATATTCTATATCGGTTTTGACCCGACAGCCGACAGCCTGCATGTAGGACATTTTATGGCTTTGATTTTGATGAAGCGTCTTCAGATGGCAGGAAATAAACCGATCGCACTCCTTGGAGGCGGAACGGGTATGGTAGGCGACCCATCAGGAAGAACCGATATGCGTAAGATGCTGACAAAGGAAATGATTCAGCATAATATAGACTGTTTTAAAAAACAGATGAGCCGTTTTATTGATTTTTCAGATGGCAAGGCTCTGATGGTCAATAATGCTGATTGGCTGCTGAAACTGAATTATGTGGAATTGCTCAGTGAAGTCGGAGCTTGTTTCTCGGTCAATAATATGCTGCGTGCCGAATGTTACAAACAGCGTATGGAAAAAGGACTCAGTTTCCTTGAGTTTAACTATATGATTATGCAGAGTTACGATTTCCTTGCTTTGTACAAAAAGTACGGCTGTAATCTTCAGTTCGGCGGCGATGACCAGTGGAGCAATATGCTGGGCGGTACAGAACTGATTCGTAGAAAACTCGGCAAGGATGCTTATGCAATGACGATTACTCTTTTGCTGAATTCCGAAGGCAAGAAAATGGGCAAGACCGAAAGAGGTGCTGTATGGCTTGATCCCGAAAAGACAAGCCCGTTTGATTTCTTCCAGTACTGGCGAAATGTTGCGGACAGCGATGTTATCAAGTGCCTTAAAATGCTTACGTTTGTTCCGATGGAGCAGATCAGGGAGCTTGAAAAATTAGAAGGCAGCGAACTGAACAAGGCAAAAGAAATTCTCGCCTATGAGCTGACAAAACTGGTACACGGTGAAGAAGAGGCAGAAAAAGCACTGGAAGGTGCAAGAGCATTGTTCAGCAAAAAAGCCGATACTGACAATATGCCGTCAACGGAACTTGCTGCATCGGCGTTGACAGACGGAAAAATCGGTCTTATTGATCTGCTTGCCACAGTTGGATTGGTTCCGTCCAAAGCGGAAGCAAGACGTTTGATTCAGCAGGGCGGCATTTCCGTGGACGATGAAAAAATCACCGATGTCAAAGCGGAAATCCCGGCAGACAGTTTTTCAAAAGGCTATGTTGTCATCAAAAAGGGCAAAAAAGTATTCCATAAAGTGATTTTTAACGGCAGTGTCGAATGACAGATTTGTTCGATCACCGAAGAATGAGGAGTATTGGTATGGAAAATTCAAAAAATAATGATAAGACACAAAAATTCCGTGAAGAAAGAACAACGGCTCTGGATTTTGTATTTGAGCGTATGTTTCGTGACGATACTGCCGAAGATGTTTTTTCCGATGCGGAAACCGCACGTGATACGGTGGTGAGTGATTATGTACGCAGAGTTGTCAATGGTGTCGAAGAACATTCGTCCGAGATTGACCGCCTGATAGAAGAGAATCTGACCGGCTGGAAAATCAGCCGCATATCAAAAATGGCTCTTACCATCCTGCGTATTGCGGTTTATGAAATGCTTTATGAAAAAAATATTCCGATCAGCGTATCAATCAATGAGGCTGTCGAACTGGCGAAGCAATATGCGGCGGAAAAGGACAGTTCATTTATCAACGGGGTTCTGGGTTCCATTGCAAAAACATTGGACACAAGCGGTGATCAATGATGTCATATTTTCTCGGAATCGATACCAGTAATTATACGACATCAGCTGCTTTGTACAGCAGCGAAGATCATCGTATGATCCACACCAAAAAACTTCTCCCGGTCAAAAGCGGCGAATGTGGTCTGCGTCAGAGTGATGCGGTATTTCACCACGTACAGCAGCTGCCGGAGATGACGGAACAAATTCTGGGTGGTTTTAACGGCAAAATATCCGCCATCGGTGTCTCCTCACGTCCGAGAGATGTTGAGGGTTCGTATATGCCGTGTTTTACGGTGGGGTATTCGGCTGCAAAGATACTGTCAAGTGCTCTGAATGTTCCGTTATATACTTTTTCTCATCAAAGCGGTCATATTGCTGCTGCGTTGTATTCTTCGGGACAAAGTGAATTGATGCAAAGCCGTTTTCTTGCTTTTCATATTTCCGGCGGAACAACGGAAGCGGTGATTGTCAGCCCGGACGAAAATGATATTTTTTCGTCCGAGCTTGCCGCAAAAACATTGGATTTGAATGCCGGTCAGCTGATCGACCGTGTCGGGGTGATGATGGGACTGCCTTTCCCGTGCGGTGCGGAACTTGAAAAACTGGCATTGAACTGTACGGTAAAACATAAAGTAAAGCCCACACTGAAAGATTGCGACTGCTGTTTGTCCGGTGTGCAGAATATCTGCGAAAGAGCCTATCAAAGCGGCAGCAGCAAAGAAGAAGTGGCAGGGCTTTGTTTGGAATACGTCAAGAAAACGATAGAGAAAATGTACCTCCGTATCATTGAGAAATACGGAAAAATGCCTGTTGTATTTGCCGGAGGGGTAATGTCAAATACCATTATCAAAGCATACTTTACGGAAAAATATAATGCCTATTTTGCTCAGCCGGAGTTTTCGGCAGACAATGCAGCCGGTACGGCATTTTTGTGTGCATATCGATATAACAGTGAAAATAATAAAAATTAATTTGAAGGAGGAACATTCAATGGGAAGACTTTTTGGAACAGACGGTGCAAGAGGTGTTGCTAATGCCGAACTGACCTGTGAACTCGCAATGAATATCGGCAAAGCAGCGGCAATGGTACTGACGGCAAGCGGAAAAAGCAAGCACCCGACCATCTTGATCGGTAAAGATACACGTCTTTCATCCGATATGATAGAAGGTGCATTGATAGCGGGATTATGTTCCGTAGGAGCAGATGTGGTTTTGCTGGGAGTTGTTCCGACACCGGCAGTTGCCTATCTTGTCAGAAAATATAAAGCCGATGCGGGCATTATGATTTCCGCATCACACAATACCTTTGAATTCAACGGAATCAAAATATTCTCCAGCGAAGGCTTTAAACTGCCGGACAAACTGGAAGAAGAAATCGAATCGATCGTTCTGGATCATACTAAACCCTATGAAATGCCTGTGGGACGAGGTCTGGGAAGTGTTGAGAGAGCGGACGATGCCGTTAATGATTATATTGAACACGTTGTTCAGACAGTTCCGTACAGACTTGATGGTATGAAGATCGCTGTTGATTGTTCCAATGGTTCAGCATCACGCACAGCCGAAAAGCTGTTTTCAAAACTCGGTGCGAAATGTACAATGCTGTTCGACAAACCGGACGGACTGAACATTAACGATAACTGCGGTTCTACTCACCTTGAAAATCTGCAAAGATACGTAATGGAAAACGATGTACAGATGGGTGTTGCTTTTGACGGTGATGCGGACAGATGCCTTGCTGTTGACGATAACGGCGATGTTGTTGACGGTGACTTCATTATGGCTGTTTGTGCGATGGATTTGCTTTCAAGAGAAAAACTCAGCAAGAATACAGCTGTCGGCACTGTAATGTCCAATATGGGATTCGGGCGTTTCTGCGAAGAAAACAATATCAATTTTGTTGCAACAGGTGTAGGCGACAGATATGTACTGGAAGCAATGCTGAAAGACGGTTATAATTTCGGCGGTGAACAGTCAGGACACGTTATTTTCCTTGATTATACCACTACGGGTGACGGTCAGCTGACAGCCGCACAGCTTTTGAGCATTGTGAACAGAAGACAGACTAAACTTTCTTATATAACTAAATTGATGAAACGTTATCCCCAGGTTCTTTTAAATGTAAAAGTCACGCCGAGCGGAAAAGAAAAATTTGCAGAAGACGAAACAATTAAAGAAAAAATCAAGAGTGTGGAAGAAGAACTTGGCAGCAGAGGAAGAATCCTTGTAAGACTTTCGGGAACAGAACCTCTTGTACGTGTGATGATTGAAGGACTTGACAAAGACCTTATCACACGTCTTGCCAACGAAACTGCGAATCTTATCAAAACCAGACTTTCATAAAACAACACTCTGCCATACCGATTGGTGCGGCAGAGTGTTTTCTATGTTTTTAAGATATATCATTTTTGTGTGCATCTGCCATTTTGGCAACTGTACTGCGTTTTAACATTCTTCCGCCTACCGACACATATTCGTCCGGATTGCCCTTAGAAAGCTGAAGAAGTTCTTCATAAGTGTATTGCTTGGTTTTTATTTCATTGTTTTTGGGCGACTTATGTTCATTCATATAAGGGGTAATGACATTTTTTTCAACGATTTGATAGGAATTGAAAACAATGATATAAACAATCAGTACGGGCAGGAGCAGCAGGGTCAGAATTCCTGTTAAAATAATGGCAATAACCGGTGTAACGGATATTTGAACAATGGTATATAAAAGGCAAAATACAAGGAACAGGGAAATCAAGGTTTTGAGATGATAGGTAAAACCTCCGATAATCAGAAACACCGAGTTTTTCAGAATCTGTATCGGTCGGAGTTCTACTGACACCGCCATTACCTGTATGGTAAATTCCATCAGCATAAACAAAACGGCAACGATCAGACTGATAATAATGCTTGCCGTTATCATCATATTTCCATCACCGGCAAAATCACGATAAAAAGAAAAAGTAATCCATAATCCGATGCCGATAATATAAATAAAAAGAGAATTGACCAAAAAGAATTTCCAATTGTTTTTGATTCCCCTGCCAAAGTCTTTGAGAGGCTGAATTTTTTGGTTCAATGTGACTTTTTTGCATATATGGTTCAGTGCGGCAAAAAACGGTGACATCACGGGAATCACCAAAGCGATGATATAAATATTGAATTGATGAATGGAATTCATTAACAGAATACTGATTCCCGTAAACATAGATAATGGAATACAAAATAAAAGATTGACGATGATCAGCCGCCAAAAATTATTGGTATATCTGATAAAAAAATCCCTGAGCCTGTAAGTTAATTTTTTGTTTTGTGACACAATATACACATCCTGTGATTTAAAATCTGAATATCCACGAAAAACCTAACGAACACAACATATCGAGCAATGCAGACAAAGCACAAAGTCCCAGATACCAAAGCATTGATATGACATACTTTTTCATTTGCAGCTGAGGATCGTCTTTGACTGCCGATTTCAAAAAGTAGGAACACATTTTTACGGAATTGATCACAGACTGCTGTGCAGCCGATGAAATAATCACGGAACAAAATAATGTCCCCGGCAGTATGATCAGAATGTTATATAAAATTCCCGAAACACCGTAGGAATGATATAAAAATCCTGCTGCCAGTCCGTATCCGTACCCTTTCAAAAAGGGAATGACTGCCGCAAAAATGCCGCCCCATAAAGAAAGTCCGAACAGAAATATAACAAAAAGAAAGATAGAAGACGAGGCGAAAGAAGCAATGAAGGAAGAAAAAATACCTTTTGAACATCGTATATCATAGTTTGTCAAAAAGATAAAGTCAAGCTGATTCAGCAAATTTCTATCGGCATCTTTTACATTCAGAGAGCCGAATACGATACCGAAAACAAGCAAACAACAAAAGAATATCATAGGAAGTTTTTTTTTGATATTCGGTGGATTGAATTTGATTTTATCTTTCAACGGACCCATAAAAATGAAATTCTTCATTGTCATTAACTCCCTGAAAATTGATAAGGTTTTTGTTAATGTTTATGAATCCGTCCATCTTAATATGTCAGTGTATCATAGACCGTCCGGTGTTCAACCGGTACTTTCCGCATAAAAACTTTCGGCATATCTTACGCTGTCCATTGCATCTGCACCGTAAAAATCCGCACCTATCATATCGGCATATTCACGGTTCAGAACCGCACCGCCTACGAGCACTTTAATGCTTCTGTCGGTTTGGTTCAGAAGCTCAATGGTTTCTGCCATAGAGGGAACGGTGGTAGTCATCAATGCACTCAGTCCGACCAGTTTGCAATGGTTTTCCACTGCACAGTCACGTATTTTTTCGGGGGCGACATCACGTCCGAGATCATATACCGTAAAGCCGTAGCTTTCCATCAATACCTTCACGATATTTTTTCCTATATCGTGAATATCACCCTTTACGGTTGCCAGAACGATGGCTTTGCTTTTATCGGTCTGGTCGGTCGCAATGTTCTTTTTCACTTCATCAAAAGATGCCGATGCGGTTTCGGCACTCATCAGCAGCTGAGGGAGATAGGCTTTTTTCTGTTCAAAGGCAGTGCCGATTTCATTCAGTGCCGGAATAATATGCTGATTGATGACATCGAGAGGTGCTGTATCTTTCAGCAGCTCCTTGGTGCAGAGGACGGCACTGTCTTTCAGACCTTTGACAATGCTGGTATGCAAAGATTCTTTGTTTTCCCCGTTTGACTGTTTTTGATTGGCATCGGGATTGGCGGAAGCGTAATTGATATAATCGACACAGCCTGTATCCAGAAGATTCAATGCACGATAAGCGTGGTAGGTGTTCATCATTGCTTTGGAAAACGGGTTCATAATAGCACAGTTCAGACCGCTCTGGAGAGAATTGGCATAAAATGTACTTGTCACAATATCTCTTTGCGGCAGACCAAAGGAAATATTGGAGATACCCAGACTGGTTTTCAGTCCCATTTCACGAATGAGTTTAATGGACTGTAATGTTACAATGGCACTTTCGGGATTTGATGAAACGGTAAGGGCGAGAGGGTCAACAATGATTTCTTTTTTCTTGATACCGTATTGGGCGGCACGTTCGGTGATTTTAGCGGCAATTTTTGCACGGTCTTCCGCCTTGTCGGGAATACCGTTTTCGTCTATGGTCAGTGCAATCAGACCTCCTCCGTATTTTTGTACGATGGGCAAAACGTGGTTCATACTTTCCTCTGTGCCGTTTACAGAGTTGACCAGGGGTTTTCCGTTGTACATTCTCATAGCGGAGGCGAGGGTTTCCGTTTTTGTGGTGTCTATCTGTATCGGCAGATCACTGACAGCCTGAATGGCAGAGATGCATTTTATCATCATTTCCGTTTCATCAATTTCGGGAAGACCTACGTTGACATCGAGAATATGTACGCCTGCTTCCGATTGGGTGATTGCTTCATTCAGAATATAATTGAGATTTTCGGTTTTGAGAGCCTCTTTCAGTTTCGGTTTGCCTGTGGGGTTGATTCTTTCGCCGATCAGGATAGGATCTTTATCAATGATCACAGAATGAGTGTAAGAGGAAACCATCGTGATTTCTTTTTCAGAAGGAGCTTTGTAGGGGATGGTGCTTGTTTTTTCAATGGTTTTCCGGATAAATTCCGGCGTTGTGCCGCAGCAGCCGCCGAGAATAGAGGCACCGTTTTCTGCCAGTGTCAGCATATAGTCCGAAAAATCATCGGCACCGATATTGTATACGGTTTTTCCGTCTACCACTTCGGGAAGTCCGGCATTAGGATTGACGATGATCGGTGTCGAAGAATACCGATGGAATTCGCCGATGATTTTGAGCATCATATCAGGACCGAGAGAACAGTTCATACCCAAAGCGTCTACACGCAGCCCTTCAAGAAGAGCAATCATTGCGGCAGGATTTGCTCCGGTCATCAGTTTGCCCGAAGCGTCATACACATTGGTAACAAAAACAGGAAGATCCGAATTTTCTTTTACAGCAAGGACAGCAGCTTTTGTTTCATAGCTGTCATTCATTGTTTCGATCAATACAAGGTCCGCTCCGCATTTTGCAGCGACACGTATATTTTTGGAGAAAAGTTCAACGGCATCTTCAAATTTCAGTTCGCCGAGAGGTTCCAACAATTTTCCCGTAGGTCCCATATCATAGGCAACATATTTTTCTTCACGGCCGTCCGCCGCAATTCTGGCACATTCAATCCCTTTTTGTATCAGTTCTTCATAATTTTCAAATTTATCGGCATTGACACCAAAGGTATTTGTTTTGACGATATGACAACCCGCATCAAAATAAGAGCGGTGCAGGGCAATGATTTTTTCCGGATGGGTGATATTCCAGAGTTCGGGAGATTGTCCGGGCGGCAGTCCCATATCCTGTAAAATGGTTCCTGTACCGCCGTCAAAATAAACTCTTTTTTCTTTTATCAGTTCCACAATACTTTTCATTTTCTTACCCCCATAATAGCTGTGATGGATTTGATCGGTGTCATCAAACAGGCACTGTTCAGGCTGATTCCGAGATTTTCGGCAGCATTCAGTCTTTGAAGCAAAGGTTTCTGCACTTCTATTGAAACATCGCCGTATCCCGGGCTGAATCTCGGGGCACAGTTCAGTCCCTGCTTCATTTGGTCGGACACATAATCGCAGAAAGATTCTATGGCAGCAGAAGACAGACCGTCCGTTACAAAATGTTCTGCCTGAGAAGTTACGTTGAGTCTTGCCAGCAGCCTGTCCACGCCGATTCCGGTTGTGACTGCCATCACAAAGGCTTCACGGCAGCCGGACAGATTGCGGTAAAGATGGCTGCTTTCGACCGTCATAAAACCGAAATCGCATACATTTTCAGAAGACAGATCCACATTGGTTCTGATATAGGCACATTTGTATTGAATGACGTTTGCCAGTCGTTTTTGACATTCTTCCATCAGATTGTCCGTATATCCTCGTTTCACTTTCAGCCGTGCCGCAATTTCATTTTGATTGATCACAATATCGTCAGCATTGGCGGAGATGATTTGTATGTCATTGATTTTCATTTGTATCACTCTGTTTCCGAATAGAATAGGATTGTCCGTCTGAAAAATTATAACATAAACGAATACTTCTTGCAATGAAAACTGTGATTTGAATTGCATTTCTTTTTCGCATGGCAATCGTAATTGATGATATACTAATCGATATTTTGGGGAGATATTTTAAAATAAAAACGAAAAAGAAAAATCGTTATAATTCATATAAAAATTGACGATAATTTATTGAAAATAGTCAATTTACAATATAAAATCCAAAAATACTGATAAAACATAACAAAATATAAATATTTTTTTATATTTTATCAACAAAAAATAAAAAGAATCATCCCAACGTTATTTTTAAATCAAAAATATGTGTTCAGAATAAACATAAATAACAAAAAATGATATTGACAAAGTTTTAACAATCTATTATAATAGACTTGTAATCAAACAAGATTACACGGCAAATTTGACTTGGAAGTTTATATTTGCAATTTGAGAAAAAATTATAAAACGGAGGACAAGAACTATGGCTAACAAAGAAAAAGAAGTCGAAGTTCAGGCAACACCCAGCGGACTTGTTGAAGATCTTGACAGCTTTAACGCAAAGCTCGCTCAGGTAAAAGAAGCACAGAAGGTCTTTGCTACCTATACACAGGAACAGGTTGACAAAATCTTCAAGGCTGCGGCTATCGCTGCTAACCAGGCTCGTATACCGCTTGCAAAAATGGCTGTTGCAGAAACAGGTATGGGTGTAGTGGAAGATAAGATCATCAAGAATCACTACGCTTCAGAGTATATCTATAATAAGTATAAGGCTGTAAAAACCTGTGGTGTGATCGAACAGGATACTGCTTTCGGTCTTACCAAGATCGCTGAACCGATCGGTGTAATCGGTGCCGTTATCCCGACAACCAACCCCACCTCAACCGCCATCTTCAAGGCTCTGATCTGCCTTAAAACAAGAAATGCAATTATCATCAGCCCGCATCCTCGTGCAAAGAAATCTACTATCGAGGCTGCAAAAGTAGTTCTTGACGCTGCCGTAAAAGCAGGTGCTCCCGAAAATATCATTGCATGGATCGATGTTCCTTCTCTCGAACTCACCAATGAGCTGATGAGAAACTCCGATACGATCCTCGCAACAGGCGGTCCGGGAATGGTAAAGGCTGCTTATTCATCAGGTAAGCCGGCTCTCGGCGTTGGTGCAGGTAATACACCTGTTATCATTGACAGCACTGCTGATATTAAACTTGCTGTTAACTCCATTATTCATTCTAAAACATTCGATAATGGTATGATCTGTGCTTCGGAACAGAGTGTAACCGTTATGTCGGATATATATGACGAAGTAAAGAAAGAGTTTGCATACAGAGGCTGCTACTTCCTGAAAGGCGACGAGCTTGATAAGGTAAGAAAGACTATCATCATCAATGGTGCTCTTAATGCAAAAATCGTTGGTCAGAGTGCTCATACTATCGCAGCACTTGCCGGTGTAGACGTTCCGGTATCTACCAAGGTTCTGATCGGTGAAGTTGAGTCTGTTGACATCAGCGAAGAATTTGCTCACGAAAAACTTTCACCTGTACTTGCTATGTATAAGGCTGAAACCTTTGACGAAGCAATCGCAAAAGCAGAACAGCTGGTAGCAGACGGCGGTTACGGTCATACATCTTCACTTTACATTCATCCCGCACAGAAAGAAAAGATTGCTAAGCATTACAATGCAATGAAAACCTGCCGTATCGTAATCAATACTCCTTCTTCACACGGCGGTATCGGTGACCTTTATAACTTTGCTCTTAATCCGTCACTCACACTCGGCTGCGGTTCTTGGGGCGGCAACTCGGTTTCTGAGAACGTTGGCATCAAGCATTTGATCAATATTAAAAGCGTTGCTGAGAGGAGAGAGAATATGCTTTGGTTCAGAGCACCTGAAAAGGTTTACTTTAAGAAAGGCTGTATGCCTGTTGCTCTTGATGAGCTCGGTGCGGTTATGAATAAAAAGAAAGCATTCATCGTTACTGACTCATTCCTTTATAAAAACGGTTATGTAAAGCCGATCGAAGATAAACTGGATGAACTCGGCATTCAGCATACATGCTTCTATAATGTACAGCCCGACCCGACACTTGCATCGGCTCTTGAGGGTGCAGAAGCTATGCGTCAGTTTGAGCCGGATACCATTATCGCTCTTGGCGGCGGTTCCGCAATGGACGCAGGTAAAATTATGTGGGTTCTTTATGAACATCCTGAAGCTGACTTCTTGGATATGGCAATGCGTTTTATGGATATCCGCAAGAGAATCTACACATTCCCGAAAATGGGCGAAAAAGCATACTTTATCGCTATTCCTACTTCTTCGGGTACCGGTTCGGAAGTAACACCTTTCGCTGTTATCACAGATGAAAAGACAGGCATTAAGTATCCGCTTGCTGATTATCAGCTTCTTCCGAATATGGCTATCATCGATGCAGACAATATGATGAATCAGCCGAAGGGTCTGACAAGTGCATCGGGTATCGACGCTCTTACTCATGCTCTTGAAGCATATGCTTCTATTATGGCTACCGAATATACAGATGGTCTTGCTCTGAAAGCAATGAAGAATATCTTTGATTATCTCCCGTCTGCATATGAGAATGGTGCAAATGATCCGATCGCTCGTGAAAAGATGGCAACCGCTTCTACACTGGCTGGTATGGCATTTGCCAATGCATTCCTCGGTGTTTGTCACTCAATGGCTCATAAGCTGGGTGCTTTCCACCACATTCCTCACGGTATCGCTAATGCACTTCTCATCACAGAAGTTATGAGATATAACGCTGAGCCTGTACCGCCTAAGATGGGTACTTTCTCACAGTATCAGTATCCGCATACACTTGAAAGATACTGCGAATGTGCACACTTCCTCGGTATCAAGGGCAAAGATGATAACGAAACACTCGAACTCTTCATTGCTAAGATCGAAGAACTCAAGGTTAAGTGCGGCGTTAAGAAGACTATTGCTGATTACGGTGTTAAGGAAGAAGACTTCCTTGCAACTCTTGATCAAATGGTTGAGAATGCATTCGATGACCAGTGCACAGGTGCAAACCCGAGATACCCGCTTATGTCTGAAATCAAGGAAATGTTCCTCAAGGCATACTACGGCAAATAATCAGTTTTCTCAAATTTGCAATATCATATACAATACAAAAGAACGTTGTACAATGTACAGCGTTCTTTTGCAGTTTGGAGCAATTGTTATGAGTGAATATATATGCAGTCTTTGTCCGAGAAATTGTTATGCCAGAAGGCAGCTGTCCGGTGGTTCGGGTTACTGTAAGATGGGTACCAATCCACGTATTGCCCGTGCAGCACCTCATATGTGGGAAGAACCCTGTATCAGCGGAGAAAAAGGTTCGGGGACCATCTTTTTTTCCGGCTGTGTGCTTTCGTGTGTTTTTTGTCAGAACAGTAAAATCAGCAGCGGTGCTTACGGAAAAGAAATCACCGTTGAGCAATTGATCGAGTACGTCAAACGTCTTGAATCGCAGGGAGTCAGCAATATCAATTTAGTCAGCCCGACGCCGTACATTGAAAGCATTATAGAATGTTTTTCTAAATATAAGCCCTCCGTACCGGTAATGTATAATACAGGAGGGTACGAAAAAGCGGAAACAATCAAGCGTCTGGAGGGAATAGCAGATATATATCTTCCAGATATAAAATATATCAGCAGTGATCTTTCGATGAAATATTCCAATGCAAAGGATTATTTCAAATATGCATCAGAGTCGCTAACAGAAATGGTAAGACAAACCGGAGAACCTGTATTTGATGATAAAGGTATGCTGCAAAAGGGAACAGTAGTCAGACATCTGATCTTGCCGTCCAATACCAAGAATTCCATTGCAGTTCTGGGCTGGCTTGATAAAACATTCGGTAAAAAGATACTCATCAGTCTGATGGCACAATATATCCCTTTCGGAAAGGCCGGACACTATCCTGAAATCGACAGAAGAATTACCAGCAGAGAATATCAGAAAGTACTGGAATATCTTGAAGAACTGACGCTGGAAGGTTTTGTGCAGGAACGTTCTTCTGCGACAACACAATATATACCTGATTTTGATATTGACAAGTTATAAAACTTTGGTTTTCTCAAGTGTAAAGTCACATAACTTTATTGATTGCTTCTTGATAGCCAATGTTTTCTTCTGTGATATAGTCTGTTTTTAGAATATAATTCTCAGAATTTTCTGAAAATATTTGATTTCGGGAAATTATTTTCATAGAATCAGAACTGTAAAGCAAAAAAACTTCATAGAATCGCAGCTGATGATTTAATAGATTCCTGCTTTGTAAGGTATTTAGCTTTACGGAGCGGGAATTATATTTTTGAAAAATTTTTGTATTGCAGTAGATTGGTAAGGTCTTGTCAAAAATACTGGATTGCTGTTTATTGATACGCTGAATATAATTACCCTTTGGAACGTAGCCGAGCTGAACGGGACATTCCAGTCCGAATATTGAAATATCGGATTTAAGGACTGTTTCATCTGTAATATCGATCAGGTTGATTTCTTTCGGAATATTGATTTCAATGCTCTTGGAAGTCTGGGCATATATTTTGGCATCGCTGTCAACATAAGAAATAGTTCCGTCGGTATATTCAAGAACGCCGCTGACAAGCAGCTGATTTTTTCTGACACCGTCACCGATTTTTACAGCCGAACGGCCCTTTTTGACTTCCATTCTTGTAATTACGCCGTCCGCCGATGATTTGATATTGGTGGCATCATTTTTGGTTTGTTTTTGTTTATCGCTTTCAATTTTTTCACTGATCGTCACTTCCACATCCGAACCGAGAACATTCACGGCAATCCAGCTGACTTTTTGATTTTTGACAGACATTTCTCTTTCGATTCTTTCCGTATCAATACTCTTTCCCCAAAGCCCTTCGTGCAGTCCCAGATCATTCAGCTGCTGCCTGATTTCATATTCATTAATGGATGGAGGAGCATCAATTTTGATATTCCAGACAAATTTTGACATCAGTGTACATAAGACAGCGAAGAGAACAGCACCGATGATAAGTCCTGAACGATTTTTGTATTTTTTCATAAAGTGGGACAATCCGTGATATTTTTCGATATGTATTTCATTTCCGTTTTTTTCTGCTATTTTTTCAAGTTCGCCGTACAAGGCAGTTTTCGTACTTGCAGAAAAAAATTCTTTTCTGCCGCTCAGATTCCACAGATTGATGCCTCTTTTGGCGGCAAGATTGATAAAGCGTTCCGGAAATTTTCCGTGAAGCTCAAAATCAACATATCCGAACAGCCATCTTAAAATATCGACAGTAAACATATTCCTACCTCACATTATATATTTGATTTCTGTGATAAAACCGTTGACAACAAGGTCACAGTCCGTCATACATTTGATACAGAGGTTTCTTCCTGCGAAACATACAAGGTATTTTCCGGTATTCAATTTGATGCTGGTATCGCTGTATTCCACTACGGCTTTGCAGCCTTCAAAAATCACTTCACGGTTGCCGCTTATATCCATATGGACACTTCCCAGATTAGCGGCGATAACAGGTTTGTCTTTCTTTTTTGGATTGCTCTTCATTGCCTCACCCCGATAATCAATTTTATGCAGATGAAGATATAAAAATCACCCGGCACATATAAATTTACGGGTGATGATTGATGAAAGTGATTCATAAAAATCGTTTGAAAATGTGGTTTCTTTTATTGGCAGTATCGGGGATGATGGTCATTCTTTTGCACTACTCGGCGGCTTCGGCGGAGGGAATCAGAAAAGGGCTGTCCTATTCGTCCAACTATTTGATACCGTCCCTGTTTCCCTTTATGTTTATTTCGTCAATGATAATGTACAGTGGAGTCTATGAATATTTCGGAAAGATCTTTTCTTTGGTGTTCCGGCATTTGTTCCGTCTGCCCGAAGAAGCGGCATTTGCGGTGGTAATGAGCCTGACAGGAGGATTTCCGGTGGGAGCAAAATGTGTCAGTATGCTGTTTTCATCAGGAAAAATCAATCATTCTCAGGCGGTCAGAATGATGATGTTTTGTGTATGTTCAGGGCCTGCGTTTTTAATCACGGCTGTGGGAACGATGATGCTTCATAATATGACAGCCGGTGTGATTTTGTATATTTCTCAGGTGATCTCTGCTTTTTTGATTGGTATCATCACTGCACGTTTTGACAAAACAGATGCGACCCGCAAACATATCTCTGCCGAACATCAAAGCATTTCGGATTCATTGATACTGTCAAGTTCCGACAGTGCTTATGCGATTCTTGAAATGACGGCATTGGTAGCAATTTTTTCAATGATAATGTCTGTCATCGAAACAATCGGGGTTGACCGCATTTTTGACTGCGTAGGGATATTGCCCGAACAGATTTCCGGTCTGATTTTGCCGGTCATTCTGGAAGTAACCGGAGCATGCAGCCGCATATGTGAGGGGGCATTTCCATTATGGGCTGTTTCTTTTGCAGCAGGTTTCGGGGGACTATGTGTCCATCTTCAAATTTTCGGTATTCTGAAATCAGTCAATATCGGCAAAAGCGTATTTTTAATATTCAGATTGGTCAATGCCGTATTGTCGTCATTAGTGACCTATGCGATATGTTGTTTTTATCGTCCGGAAGTGCAGGTGTTTGCCGTTTCCGAAACCACAGAAGCAGAGTGGGTATCGGGAACTTATATAGGAGCGGCAGCATTAGTGGTAATGTGTATGATTTTTGTGCTTTCTTTGAAGCGTTCCTATTATGCCAACCGTCCATTGCGATACAGCAGACCCGCCCGATAAGTTCTTTCTTCTTTTCATAATGCATAAATATGGTATAGTGATTTTGAAGGGGGAATTTTTATGTGCGGTATTGCGGTATGGTATGATACCTCAACAAATTTAAAAAATGAAGAAACAACTATCACAGATATGCTGCATACAATGGTTCGCAGAGGACCTGATGACAGAGGCGTATATATCAATCATCCGGTATGTCTGATGCATCATCGCCTTGCGGTCATCGATCCCGAAAACGGCAGGCAGCCAATGACAAAAAATCATAACAATCGTACCTGTACCATTGTCTATAACGGCGAATTATATAATACTGCCGAACTTCGGAGGGAACTTTGTTCCTATGGTTTTAACTTTGCGACAAACAGTGATACGGAAGTGGTTCTTTCGGCGTATATGAAATGGGGAAAGGACTGTGTCTATCAGTTAAACGGCATCTTTGCCTTTGTTGTTTTTGATGAAGATGAAAAAACATTGTTTGCAGCGAGGGACAGGATCGGTGTCAAACCATTGTTTTTTTATCAGTACAAGAATGGTTTATTGCTGTCTTCCGAAGTCAAGACACTCCTTGCCAATCCGATTGTCAAACCCGAAATTGATGAACAGGGACTGTCCGAAATTTTTCTGATCGGACCGGGACGAACGCTCGGGCAGGGAATTTATAAGGGGGTAGAAGAGATACTGCCCGGTGAAACTGCCTTGTATGACGGCAAAAAATTGACACGCAGCCGATATTTTCAGCTCACGGCTCACGAACACACATCAGATATTGACCAAAGTATTGAAGAAGTCCGAACTCTTCTGATCGACTCTGTGGAGCGTCAGCTTGTATCAGATGTTCCTTTGTGCTGTTTCCTGTCGGGAGGGCTTGATTCCAGTATCATATCCTATGTTGCCTCAGAACATCATAAGCGGCTGCATTTGGATCCGATCGATACTTATTCTGTGGATTATACGGACAATGATCAATATTTTCAGAAAAGTCTTTTTCAGCCTACACCCGACAGTGAGTTTATCGGTATAATGGCAGATGCCATTGCCTCCCGTCATCACAGTGTTACCCTGGATAATTATGATTTGTACAATGCATTGCTGCCTGCGGTCGATGCAAGGGATTTTCCGGGAATGGCAGATGTCGATTCATCGCTTCTTCTTTTCTGCGGAAAAATGAAAGAGGATTTTAAGGTGGCACTATCAGGAGAATGTGCGGACGAACTGTTCGGGGGTTATCCGTGGTACCATAATCAAGCCATTTTATTTGAAGACACTTTTCCGTGGTCACGTTCGCTTGCTGTAAGACGTTCCGTATTGAAAGACGGATTTCTTCCGAAAGGGGAAGAATATGTCCGGCAGCGTTATCTTGATACGTGCCGGAACACCGACAAACTGCCGGGTGATTCCGCATTAGACGCAAGAATGAGAGAGATGTTTTCGCTGAATTTTCATTGGTTTATGCAGACCCTTCTCGACAGAAAAGACCGTATGTCAATGTATAACGGGTTTGAGGTACGTGTTCCGTTCTGTGATTATAGGATTGTTGATTATGCTTATAATCTTCCGTGGAAGATCAAGGCACTGGGCGGCAGAGAAAAAGGAATTGTAAGAGCGGCATTCAGAGGACTGCTGCCGGATTCCATCATTGACCGTAAAAAAAGTCCCTATCCGAAAACACATCATCCCATTTATATGAAACTTTGTGCTTTGCGTGTAAGGGAGATACTGAAAGATAAACACTCACCGCTTTATGCTATTTTGAACCGGGACGGTGTAGAGAATATCATTTCCAACCCCGACCAAATATCATCTCCCTGGTACGGTCAGCTGATGAAAGCCCCGCAGATATTGGCATATATCATACAGATCGATTATTGGTTCAGAAAAAATAAGATCGTTATATCATAATTCGTGATTGTTGAGGGGTACGTATGAAATTCTATCAAAAAGTTTTTTCTAAAACGTTGCTTTTGCTGCTGGTAATGTTATTCTCCATCGGGATACCCTCCGATGTTTCGGCGTTGTCGGAGAAAGAAATAACCGCTCCTGCCGCCGTTCTGATGGACGCAGAAACGGGAAAGGTGCTTTATCAAAAAAATCCTCACGAAGTACGTGCCTGTGCTTCGATTACAAAAGTTATGACTCTTACGCTTGTGATGGAAGCCATTGACAGCGGAAAAATTTCCTGGTCGGATAAAGTATCCGCCTCTGCCCATGCCGCCTCTATGGGAGGTTCAGATATTTGGCTGGAGCAGGGTGAAGTAATGACGGTTGATGAAATGGTCAAGGCAACGATTGTGGCAAGTGCCAATGATGCAGCCGTTGCACTTGCTGAATATATCTGCGGTACGGAAGACGAGTTTGTCGAAAAAATGAATCAAAAGGCCAAAGAACTGGGAATGAAAGAAACCGTATTCAAAAACTGCAACGGTCTGGACGAAGAGGGACACGTGACGAGTGCCTATGATGTTGCCCTGATGTCACGGGAGTTGATCAAGCACCCGAAAATTCTGGAATACAGCTGTATATGGATGGATCAGTTAAGGGGCGGCAAAACACAGCTTGTCAATACCAATAAACTTTTAAAAACCTATCAGGGAATTACCGGATTAAAAACAGGAACTACTTCACAGGCAGGAAGTTGTATCAGTGCAACGGCAGAGCGTGACGGACTGAATTTAATAGCGGTGGTTCTTGGCAGCAGTACGGGAAAAGAACGCTTTCAAGATGCAGCCAAATTATTAGATTACGGTTTTGCAAATTATGCGATGTATACACCTGAAATTCCCGATGACATTGCCAAAGAAATCAAAGTCAAAAACGGAATGGAGAAAAATGTGCGGCTGTCTTACAGTGCCGATTCGTCTGTTCTGATCAAAAAAGGTGATGAAGAAAAAATAACATACGATATTTCTCTTCCCGAAGAGCTGTCCGCACCTGTTAAAAAGGGCAGTAAGGTGGGAAAAATCGTATATAAGAACAACGGAACGCTGGTGGCGGAATATCCGGTTACAGCGGCAGATTCTGTAAAAGAGATTACATTCGGTGATATTTTCCGCATAATATTCAGAGCTTTGGCAGGTACTTGCAGCCAATGACATTCTTGTTTGCTGTCAATAAAAGAAAAGCTGTCCGGAAATCAATATGGTTTCCGGACAGCTTTTCATTTTTTGATTCAAAGATGAATCCGTTTCAGGTTATTTCATCGGACAAATCTTCCTGAGAATCGGGTTTGTTGTAGGTGTATTCAAAATGATTCAAAGCAAAGCCCTCTTCAAAAAGATAATTGGCATCAAAATATTTTGTATACATTGTCTGACCGTTCATAACAACAGCAATCAGCGTATGACCGCCAATGGTGGCTGAGGACACGACCGATGAACCTGCTTCATCGGTAAAACCTGTTTTCATTCCGTCACAGTAGGGAGAATATACTTCGCTGTCGGGAAGAATGAGTTTATTGGAGTTTTCCCATTCAAGCGTTCCTCCGTCAATCAGCTCCCAGCTTGCATAGGATTTTGAACACGATTTTTGAATCATCGGTATACTTTTGGCATATGCGGCAAAACGTGCCAGATCGGTTGCGGTCGTATAATGATCATCATTGTGCCAGCCGTCCGGAGTAACGAAATGGGTATTTTCTGCTCCCAGTTCTTTGGCACATTCGTTAACCAGTTCCATAAAAATCCGAACGGATTCGCTGGAAGAAAGTTTGTCATTTCCCTCATAGATTCTCGCACAATTGACAGCAATGGTATACGCCGCATCATTGCCTGACGGGAGGAGCAGGGCATCAAGCAGTGTTTCAAATGTCAGACGCATTCCTTTTTGTAAACCTGCAATACTGGATTCTTCACCGATCAGGTCGATTTCATCTCCGACTGTCAGGACTTTATCGGGATCATCTATAATGCTGCACGCAACAATAGCGGTAAGGATTTTGGTAGTGCTTGCAGGGTATAATTTTTTATCACCGTTTTTCTGATAAAGGATTTCATCTGATGTCATATCATACAAAACAATAAATTCCGATGTGAGTTCCTTGTTGAGTTTCTCGTTTTGTGCCTCTGTGAATTTGTCATTGGCTGCTGTGAAATTTCTGCTGCTGGTAGGATTGTTCAGTATATGAGATTCTTCAGGTTCAGAAGATACCACAGATGACTGTACGCTTTCCTGGCTGATTTCGGGTTTTGTATCTTTGATACTTTCGGCAGCCGTATTGACAGGGGCAACGCTTTTATCTTCAAAAATACCGGTGGTAACGGCAAGTGAAACCGTTATTGCCAGAACGGCTGCGATACAGACCACAGCGGCGGTTCTTTTAAGGGTTTTCTGTCGTTTTTTTCTTGCGATTGCAGCAGATACGGCAGCACGTCTTTCACGGGCAGCCTGTGCATATATTTCCTGATCTGTCAGTTTTCTTTTATTTTTTCGTTTGGGTACGATGCGGCGGTTCGGATTGGGTTTTGCGGTGTTTTCCGGAACCCTGCGGCTGCTGCTGTTGATAATATCGTTCAAAGTAGGCGAGTTAATATTCCTGTCACTTCTGGAATAAATATCCTGACTGCTGTCGCTGTATATATTACGGTCTTTGCCGTTGTTTTTTGATTGAGCCATTTTTCCTTAAATCCCCTTGATATAAAAATCTACATATATCAATTTACATTATAATGCGATTGGTGTCAAGACAAATGTTTCGTTTGAAAACAGTAAATAATTGTCAAAAATTCCTATATGAAATCATTTTATTTTTTCTGATCGGCGTTTGTCGGAAAAGTTTTGAAAAAAATTAATAAATGTTACAATTCTTCTTGCAAAAAGAAAACGGATATTGTAAAATATATGAAGAAGATAAAATCCGTCAGGGATTTATCCGGGGTGTATCTGAAAACAAAGAATTTGACTGTTCAGACAGCCCCTAAATCAAAGGAGGACACTGCTTATGTCTATTACTCTCAGCGACAAGCATATTAAAGAATTTATTTCCAACGAAGAATATGAGGCAATCGCACCTCAGATTAAATCTGCACACGAACTTCTTCACAACAAAACCGGTCTCGGCAATGATTTTACAGGTTGGGTTGACCTTCCCGTTGATTATGACAAGGAAGAATTTGCAAGAATCAAAAAGGCAGCCGAAAAAATTAAAAAGGATACACAGGTATTTGTTGTTATTGGTATCGGCGGTTCTTATCTCGGTGCAAGAGCGGCAATTGAATTTCTGAAATCGCCTAACTATAACGCATTGCCGAAAGATACACCCGATATTTATTTTACCGGCAATTCCATCAGTTCTACGGCTCTTTCGGAACTTCTTCAGATCTGCGAAGGCAAAGATGTTTCTATCAATATGATCTCAAAATCCGGTACAACTACCGAACCCGCTATTGCATTCAGAGTTTTCAGAGAACTTCTTGAAAAGAAATACGGTAAAGAGGGTGCAAAGGAAAGAATTTACTGTACAACGGATAAGGCAAAAGGTACACTCAAAATGCTTGCTGATCGTGAGGGATACGAAACATTTGTCGTACCGGATGATGTAGGCGGACGTTACTCCGTGCTGACAGCAGTCGGACTTCTTCCCATAGCGGTTTCGGGTGCAGATATAGATGCACTGATGCAGGGTGCCGCAAAAGCACGTGAAGAACTCTGTGATACAGATCTTTCCAAGAACGACTGCTATAAATATGCAGCTGTCAGAAATATTCTTTACCGCAAAGGCAAGTCCATTGAACTGCTGGTAAGCTATGAACCGTCCTTTACCATGATGAACGAATGGTGGAAACAGCTCTTCGGCGAAAGTGAAGGAAAAGACAATAAAGGACTTTTCCCGGCTTCTGTTGTATTCTCGACCGATCTTCACTCAATGGGTCAGTTTATACAGGAAGGCTCAAGAACAATGTTTGAAACAGTTGTTCAGATCGAAAAACCAAAATATGAGATCGAAATCGGAACCGACCCCGAAAATGTGGATGGTCTGAATTTCCTTTCCGGCAAAACAGTTGATTTTGTCAACAAAAAGGCTTTTGAGGGTACAGTGCTTGCCCATACTGACGGCAGTGTTCCAAATGTGGTTCTGAATATGCCCGAAGCAAACGAAAATGAACTGGGTTATCTCATTTACTTCTTTGAAAAAGCTTGTGCAATCAGCGGCTATACACTCGGTATCAATCCGTTTAATCAGCCCGGTGTGGAAAGCTATAAAAAGAATATGTTCGCTCTTCTCGGAAAACCCGGATACGAAGATCAGAAAGAAGCTCTTGAAGCAAGATTGAAATAATGGCAGCTTGACAAGTCTGATTCACATTATTTTGATGAAAATGACAAAATGAGTTGACAAGCTGATTCATTTATTGTAAAATTCTATTAAGAGATAAAATCCGTTTGACGGGTAACTATTCAAGGAGGCCAAAATTATGGTAACACTTATCGTAGGCAAAAAGGGTACAGGCAAAACAAAAAAATTGATCAATCTTACCAATGACGCTGTTGAAGCTTCCAACGGCAATGTCGTTGTTATTGAAAAAGGTTCTAAACTTACTTATGACGTAACACATAAAGCAAGACTGATCGACACAGAACAGTATGCAATCACAGGTTATGACGCATTTTTCGGTTTCCTCAGCGGTCTTTGTGCCGGAAACTATGACCTGACAGATGTTCTTGTTGATTCTACATTGAAAATCGGCGGTCAGGATTTCGGCGAGTTTGCTTCTTTTATCGAAAAAATCAACGTTCTGGCAGCAAAAACAGAAACAAAGTTTACGTTCCTTGTGTCTGCTGATGAATCAGAGCTTCCGAAGAGTCTTGATGCTGTATCGGTTAAAATTTGATCATTGCTGTTAAAGTAACGGATAAAACGGGGGAGCATCAGCTTCCCCGTTTATATTGATGGGACAGTTGCGGGCTGTTTTCTGTTAACAGGAATTTTCGGGATTCAGAAAATAAAAATTTCTCTTAAAACCTATTGACAAAAACGTTCGCTGTCATTATAATAAACTATGGCGTTTTAAAATACTATGGGATGTTCGGAGGCTGTGATGGATGATTCTCGATCTGAAAAACATATTTTTGAATGAGAATGAAAAACTCTCCGTGAAAACTGAAATTAACAGTATGGATGATATAACATCAAACGGGGTTGACCATGCTTTTCAAAAGCCTGTTTTTGCGAATATCACAGTTCAGAACCATGCAGGTGTCATTGATTTTGAAGCAGATACCGAGCTTGATTATCATTTCTGCTGTGATAGATGTATGAAAGTTTCTCATAGAAAATATGCCTATCAATTTCGTCATATTCTCGTTGCTGCACTTTCGGAAGAAAGCGGCGATGATTATATTGAAGCACCTGACTATAAGCTCGATACCGATGCTCTGCTCAGAGATGATATTCTTTTGGAACTTCCGTCAAAGTTTCTCTGTAAAGAATCTTGTAAGGGCTTGTGTCCAAAGTGCGGCAAAAATCTGAATGAGGGCGGCTGCGGTTGTGATACTCACGAAGTCGACCCACGCTTGGCAGTGCTGAAACAGCTTCTGTCAGACTGATTTTAAGTACTTTATTTTCAAGGAGGTTAATTGCAATGGCAGTACCAAAGAGAAAAACTTCTAAGGCAAGAAGAGACAAAAGACGTTCGGCTGTATGGAAGCTCGAAGCTCCTGCACTTACAAAGTGTCCTAACTGCGGTGAATATAAGCTCGCTCATAGAGTTTGTAAGAACTGCGGTGTATACAACGGCAGAGAAGTAATCGCAAAAGAGGCTTGATTTTAGCCTTCTAAAATTTTCTACGAAAATAGAGAAGGAGAAATCCTTCTCTTTTTTGTTGTTTAATCATCATACAAGAGGGGAGAGATACTATGTCGATGCCTGTTGTCGCAATCGTTGGCAGACCGAATGTAGGTAAATCTACACTTTTTAATAAACTGATCGGTGAACGTGTTGCGATTGTCAATGATACGCCCGGCGTTACCCGTGACAGAATCTTTGGGGAATGTGAGTGGAGAAACAGAAAAATCAATCTTGTGGATACGGGTGGCATAGAGCCGTATTCGGATGATATTATCTTGAAACAAATGCGTCGTCAGGCTCAGCTTGCAATCGATGCGGCAGATGTTATTGTGCTTGTAACGGATATTACGAGCGGTGTGGTCGCTACCGATCAGGAAGTAGCGATGATGCTTCAAAAAAGCGGAAGACCGGTAGTGCTTTGTGTTAATAAATGTGACCGCATCGGCGAACCGGACCCGAATTTTTATGAATTTTATAATCTGGGACTGGGTGATCCGATACAGGTATCATCTGTTCATGGACACGGTACAGGTGATCTTCTGGATGCCGTATATGAATATCTTTCTGATGATAATGAGAGTACGGAGGAAGAAGATACAATAAGCGTAGCTGTGATAGGCAGACCGAATGCCGGTAAATCTTCACTTGTTAATAAAATAACAGGTGAAAACAGATGCATTGTGTCGAATATTGCAGGAACGACCCGTGACAGTATCGACACGATATTTGAAAATCGTTTCGGCAGATTTAAACTCACCGATACCGCAGGACTTCGCCGGTACAGTAAAGTGGACGATGCCATAGAAAAATACAGCGTTATCCGTGCAAAAATGGCGATAGAAAGAAGCGATGTCTGCCTGATTATGATTGATGCGACTGTGGGATTTACCGAGCAGGATTCCAAAATTGCAGGTCTTGCCCACGAATCCGGCAAAGCGTGTATTATAGCGGTCAATAAATGGGATGCTGTGGAAAAAGATGACAAAACAATGTCTGAATACCGTAAAAAGCTGGAAGTGGATTTTGCATTTATGTCTTATGCACCAATGATCTTTATTTCAGCGAAAACAGGTCAAAGACTTGATCGGCTTTTTGAACTGATTATTGCGGTATCCAATTCGGCAGCAATGAGGATTTCAACGGGAACGCTGAACGACCTTCTTGCTGAAGCAACTGCCAGAGTACAGCCGCCTACGGATAAGGGAAGACGCTTAAAAATCCTTTATATGACACAAGCATCTGTTAAACCTCCTACATTTGTCTTTTTTGTCAATTCTGCTGAGCTGTTCCATTTTTCGTACCAAAGATACTTGGAAAACAGGATAAGGGAAACTTTTGGTATGCAGGGAACACCCATCAGGTTTATTATAAGGGAACGCGGAGATAAAAATTGACGAAGAGGTGCTTTATTGAATGACTGAATTAATGAATTTCTTTTCGGGATATTGGCTGCAAATTCTGATCGTTATTGTTTTGGCATATCTGATCAGCAGCGTCAATACATCGATTATTGTTACACGCATTGTACTTCATAAGGACATCAGAACGCTCGGAAGCGGCAATGCGGGATTTACCAATGTGTTAAGATGTGTGGGAAAATTTCCGGCGGTCATCACATTTATCGGAGATTTTCTGAAAGGCGTGATTTCGGTTGCGATTGCCTATTTTCTTTTGTTCCATGCTTCCGGCAGTGAAGAAATCTTGTACAGAACCTATCTGATGTATACAGCGGGTCTTTTTGCAGTAATAGGACACACTTTTCCCGTGTATTACAAATTTAAGGGCGGAAAAGGTGTAGTGACAACGGCTTCGGTTATGTTGATGACAGACTGGAGAATGTTGGCAATTGCATTGCTTGTTTTTGTGATTATGTTTTTATCTACCAAGATTATATCGATCTGTGCGATTGTCAATGCGGCTATCTATCCGGTTGCAACTATTACCCTGAAAATGCTTGACTGTACCGGAGTGACTAAATTTCTTTCACCTACTCCTTCCAGCGTTTCGTTGGCGGTTTATGCATTTGCTGTTTCTTTCCTCATTGCGGCTCTTGTTATATTCAGACATAAAGATAATATTAAACGATTGCGTAACGGCACGGAAAAGAAAATAACAGCTAAAAAATGAATTTTTAAAGACCCGGGTTTTGATCCGGGTCTTTTTTGTTTGATTTTTTGACGAAAATCTTTTGTATTCTGCGTTATTGATTTTTTGTTTAAATTGAAAATTTTCTTGTTTTTATCATAGAGAACCAATACAGGAGTGCCTGCGTAAAATGGAAGTATCCGTATTTTTTACTTGTAGTTGAGCAAAAAATATGTTATAGTATGTATGTGTTGATGTAAATTTGCACAAAAAATAAAAGATTTGTCATCGTGAAAATCTTCGTGTTTTATGATTGAGGCTTCACTCCGAAAAAACGAGGACAATCAAGCAGGAATAGTATCAAACGCAGGGAGGAATTATAATGATATTGGATTTAGCGGTTATTATATTGATTATTTTATTTTCTGTTTCGGGATACAGAAAAGGCTTAATTTATTCTGTTGCGGGTGTGTTCGGAACATTAATTGCCAGTGCCGGATCATCGTTTCTTGCTACTTTTTTGGCATATCCGGTTTATGACGGATTGATTAAAGAAAAAGTGATTGAAACGTCTGCCGATATTTTAAATAATGGTCCGAATCTGAATTCGTCCGCAGAAAAAGCACAGGAACTGTTTGATTCTGTTCCATCTGTGATTTATAATTCGCTTTCCGATCTTGGTATTGATGTCAACTCATTGGCATCTCAGATTTCGGGAACCTCCAAGAATGCTGTTCCTCAGATGATAGAATCTATGTTAAGACCGACAATGATCAATATTGTGACGATGGCTTTGACAGCCATTTTATTTATCATACTTACGGTTATTATCAAACTGACAACGAATTTTTTAACGAAAGCAATTGATTTTGCCAATCTCTCTACCGTCAACAGAGTAGCGGGTGCTGTGATAGGGATTGCGGAAGCGATTCTTACCGTTATGATTTTTT
Source organism: uncultured Ruminococcus sp. (assembly GCA_902773135.1). Lineage (GTDB taxonomy): Bacteria > Bacillota > Clostridia > Oscillospirales > Acutalibacteraceae > UBA1213. The sequence continues at coordinate 3,551 of CACYDP010000095.1, read as the reverse complement.
CGCTTGTATTCGATTTTATTATTGTTTTTCTTTCACCCGATACATATCATGCCGTACATGGAGTAGTCAACAGTTCACTGCTTTACAGCGGTATATATGAACTGAACCTGCCTTCTGCCATTATATCGGCAATGACATTTGCATGAAATTATTATAAAATTTTTACTAAAGGAGGTTTTATAATTGCTCAATGCAAAAAACTGTATAAAAAAAAATTTAACAGTACCAAATGCACTTTCATTGATAAGAATTATAATTATAGTTCCTCTTGTAATATTTATGCTTCGTGAACAATATGTGGGAGCAGGTTTGATGTTGTTGATTTCTGCGGTAAGTGATATGTTTGACGGAATCATTGCAAGGAAGTTTCATCAAATCACACAATTGGGAAAAATTCTGGATCCGATTGCCGATAAACTGACGCTGATTGCCGTTGTCATATGCATCAATATTATTTATCCGGTAGTGACCTCTTTTGTTATTGTTTTATTTTCCAAAGAAATCCTGATGCTCTGCGGAGGATTTCTGCTTTTAAGAATGAAAATAAAGCCCCCGGCTGCCAAGTGGTACGGAAAAGTTTCGACGGTGATATTTTATGTATCGGTTGTGACAGTGGTATTATTAAAAGCCATCTGGAATATTACGGATCAGTTTCTGATTGTGATATTGTTTTCAATTACTACCTTTGCCATGCTGTTTTCCCTTGCCAATTATGCCATCTTGTTTTTTAAACTGATTAAGGATAAAAAAGAAAATACCGAAAAATAATTTTGAGATGATATAGACAAGCGGACTTCAAATATGTTATTATATTCAAATAATATCTGTTGACTAAATAGGCAAACAGATCAATCCTTTCATTTTGATAAAAAGAAAAAGAGAAGATTGAACAGAAATTTCCGGTACAGATGATCGGAAAGCTCTGATACCAATTTCTAAAAGGGAGGAAAAATATTATGATGCTTTGTACAAAATGCAAAAAAAGACCGGCAGTGGTTTTCCTGTCTAATACAGCCAATGCTTCCAATACCATAGGTTATTGTCTTGTTTGTGCGAAAGAAATGGGAATAAAACCCGTTACCGATATAATGGAAAAAATGGGTGTATCCGAAGAAGATCTTGATATGATGCAGGACCAGATGAGTGAATTTATGGAATCGGGAATACTGGACGACAGTGACGATATGGAAGATATTAATGGGATTTTCGGCGATGATGAAAATGATTTCAGCCGTGGAGGAGCACCGGCTTTTCCTCCGTTCTTCAAAAATCTGTTTTCTACCAATAAGCCGTCTGACCCTCTTTCTAATGCAAAATCCGAAAAGGAGGAGAAGAAAAAAGCAAAACAGGAAGCCCCGAAACGTGACAAGAAACGCAAACGCAAACATCTTGATTCGTATTGCACCGATCTTACCCAAAAGGCAAAAGATGGTAAACTTGACAGGATCATCGGACGTGATAAAGAGATCGACCGTGTGATACAGATATTGAGCAGACGTACCAAAAACAACCCTTGCCTGATTGGTGAGCCCGGTGTCGGAAAAACAGCAATAGCGGAAGGTCTTGCACTGAAAATAGCAGAGGGAAATGTTCCTCTCAGACTTCAGAATAAGGAAATACATTTGCTGGATTTGACCTCTCTTGTTGCCGGAACACAGTTCAGAGGTCAGTTTGAGAGCCGTATCAAAGGTCTGATAGAAGAAGTTAAAAATGACGGTAATATCATACTCTTTATTGATGAGGTGCACAGTCTTGTCGGTACAGGCGAATCTGAAGGTTCTATGAATGCTGCCAATATTATGAAACCGGCACTTTCACGAGGCGAAATTCAGGTAATAGGTGCCACAACTTTTAATGAGTACAGAAAATATATCGAAAAAGACGCTGCCCTTGAAAGACGTTTTCAGCCCGTTACGGTAGCCGAGCCGTCAATCAGCGAAACCATCGACGTTATTCTCGGAATCAAGTCTTATTATGAGGAATATCATCGAGTGAAAATGTCGGACGATGTTGTTAGAAAAACCGTTGTCCTTTCCGAAAGATACATTACAGACAGATTTTTGCCCGATAAGGCAATTGATCTTTTAGATGAATCCTGCACATATGCGGCTCTCAGAAATAAAGATCTGGAAGAGTTTGACAGAAATACCGCAAAACTTTCGGAACTGAAAAAGGAAGAGGAAGAACTTGCTTCTCAATCCGAAATAGATTATGAAAAACTTGCCACTGTCAGATATAATGCGGCAAAAATGGAAAAAATCCTGGAGGAAACAGATGCAGATGCTCTTACTGCTGCTGTTACCGAAGAAGATATCGCACATGTAATAGAACTCTGGACAGGCATACCTGCCTCGAAAGTGCAGGAAAACGAGCTGCATAAGCTCGCAGAACTTGAAAAACATCTGGGTGAACGTGTAATAGGTCAGGAACAGGCTGTAAAGGCTCTTGCGGCGGCGGTAAAACGCAGCAGGGTTCAGATAAGCCCCCGCAGAAGACCCGCCTCCTTCATCTTTGTAGGTCCTACGGGCGTGGGTAAAACAGAACTGGTAAAAGTATTGTCGGAAGATCTTTTTAATACGCCTGAAACGTTGATAAGGCTTGATATGTCCGAATTTATGGAGAAACATTCCGTATCTAAAATCATAGGTTCTCCGCCCGGATATGTAGGATATGAAGAAGCAGGACAGGTTACGGAAAAAGTCCGCCGCCGTCCTTATTCGGTTTTGTTGTTTGATGAAATAGAAAAAGCACATCCTGATGTGCTGAACATACTCCTTCAGATATTGGATGAAGGCGTATTGACCGATGCACAGGGAAGAAAGGTTAATTTCAGTAATACTGTGATTGTGATGACATCGAATGCCGGCAGCGAAAGACGTGAAAACGCACTTGGTTTTGCTAAAACGGAAGAAGATGCCACCAATGAAAAAGTCAGAGCGGCTTTGTCAGAATTTTTGCGTCCTGAGTTTCTCAGCCGACTTGACGAAATTATTATTTTCCGTCATCTTACAGAAGAGGATTATGCACAGATTGCCGCACTGATGCTCGGCGAATATACAGATTCTCTGAAAGAAAAAGGAATAGCATTCAGTTTTGATTTAAAAGCAAGGCAGCTCCTTGCCCGTAAGTCATACGGCGGAAAGAGCGGTGCCAGAGATCTGCGTAATTTGATCAGGAAAGAAGTGGAAGATCAGATTGCTTCTGCAATTGTTGAAAAAGAATCCGGCACGATTCATTCCGTTAATGTTACAGCAGATGAAGATGAAATTAAATTGGAAATAACGTAATAGCAGAATCGTTGCTTTGACAGGAAGTGCAGCAGACCTGTCCGGATTCCTGAAAATACCGGACAGGTCTGTATTATAAAAGGCTTGATAAAGGCGTTTTTGAAAAAATAAAAAAAATTTAAAAAATTTTTAAAAAAACGCTTGACAAATAAAGAATGATATGGTAATATAATAACCGTCGCTGATACGCGGGTGTAGTTCAGTGGTAGAACCCCAGCCTTCCAAGCTGGTTGTGTGGGTTCGATTCCCATCACCCGCTCCACT
>CACYDP010000094.1 GCA_902773135.1 uncultured Ruminococcus sp. | reverse complement strand
TTGGTTGTGGTAAATTAACTGTAACACAGGTTCTTCCTATTTGCTATTCTTTTTTTCTAACTGTAACATATCAATTGTAAACCTACAGATACCGACACCTCACAGTTTTTTTGTGTTTTGACAAAGCCGCACAGCAAGGTCTTATTGAACTTGACGGTGATAATATCAAGATTACAGCAAAGGCAAAGACTATATCAGTCAGCCTGATTTTGTCAAGGCAGCACAGGCAGATCAGACGGCTGCAATCGGGAGCACAGGCTCTGTGACGCAAAAAAGATAAATAAATATGGCGGGGATTTTCCCCGCCGAACTGTTTTTGGATTGTAGTTAAATATTACGGCTTATGCGACTTTAGCATAATCCATAATAAAGATTTTACTTGCGATTTTTTGTGCAGTTTCAAGGATACTTTCAATTTTTTCCATTACAGAAGCAGAATATACCACTTCTCCGCATTGACTGCACTTTAAACAAGAAACATTTTCAATAATCACATAACAGTCCTTTAATTCTGCAAAGTATGTGCTTTTACTTTTTTCCATTGAATCAGCTTTACACAACAAACATTTCATCATAAAGTCTCCTTTCTTATTTTCAAGTCATCGTTCCATTTCTTCAAATCCGGATAATAAGCTGTAATGATACGGCTTGCTGTTCCTTCATCGCTCATACATACATGAATAAAATAGTTTGTTTCATCAGCGGCATAATCCTTAAATTCTATGCGATAAAGATCTGATCCAGAATTTTATCCACCTTGTCACCCTTCTGAAGTCTGACCGCAATATACGGCTTTGAGCCGGCATTCAGCATAGCTCTGCCTTTGAACCGTCCTATAATATCCGCAACTGCCTCACACTTTACCTGTTCCACATATATCAGTACATAGTCGGGCTGCTGCTTGATTTCATAGATACCCATTTTTTCAGCTCGGCTTCTGATAAGAGCAATATTGATCAGCCCCTGTACAGATTTCGGAACATCGCCGAAACGATCTACTAATTCATCTATGACATCACTGGCATCGCTTTGAGAGCGTATATCCGCAATACGTCTGTAAATTTCAAGACGGCGGTTTAGACTGCTGATATAACTGTCCGGTATATGTGCTTCCATCTGTACATCTACAAGACAATCCACATCGGTATCTTCGGGTATCTCACCTTTTGCTGCACTGACCGCTTCATCAAGCAGTTTCATATACATATCATAGCCGACATCTGCCATATGACCGTGCTGTTTTGCTCCCAGAAGATTTCCTGCACCTCTGAGTTCCAGATCACGCATTGCAATTTTGAATCCCGAGCCGAACTCGGTAAATTCCTTAATGGCATCAAGCCGTTTCTGAGAGATCTCACTCAAAATCTTATCCCGTCTGAATGTCAAATACGCATAGGCACGTCTTGAGGAACGTCCCACACGACCTCTGATCTGATGCAGCTGCGACAACCCCATTCTGTCAGCATTTTCTATGATAAGCGTATTGGCATTGGGAATATCGACACCTGTTTCGATGATGGTAGTACTGATCAGAACATTAATTTCCTGTTCCAGCATTTGCCGCCATACTTCCGAAAGCTGCGATTCGGTCATTTTTCCGTGTCCGACACCGACTTTGGCTTCGGGAATCCTTTCCCGTATTTCCCTTGCCTTGTCCTCGATACCCTCAACGGAATTGAACAGATAAAATACCTGTCCTCCCCTTTTCAATTCCCGTCTTACTGCCTCATTAATCACAGCATCATCATATTCCAGAACATAGGTCTGTATCGGGTGACGATTCTGAGGAGCTTCGTCCAGCGTTGACATATCTCTGATTCCCGACATCGCCATATTGAGTGTTCTCGGAATCGGTGTTGCAGAAAGTGTCAGTACGTCCACATTCTTGCACAATTCTTTAAAACGTTCTTTTTGTGCCACACCGAAACGCTGTTCCTCATCAATGATCACCAGCCCCAAGTCACGAAACTCCACATCTTTCTGAACCAGACGATGTGTACCGATGACCATATCAATATCGCCCTTTTTCAGCTTATTGATAACAGCATCCTGCTGTGAGGGTGTGCGGAACCTTGACAGCAGTTCAATATTGACCGGAAACCCTTCAAAACGCCTGAGGACCGTCTGATAATGCTGCCATGCAAGAATCGTGGTCGGCACAAGCATGGCACATTGTTTATTATCTGCCACACATTTGAAGGCTGCCCGGAGTGCGACTTCGGTTTTGCCGAATCCTACATCTCCGCATAGCAGTCTGTCCATAGGGGCGGTTTTTTCCATATCACTTTTGATTTCTTCAATGCTGCGTTTCTGATCGGCTGTTTCATCATATTCAAATTTTTGCTCAAAGTCTTTCTGCCATTCTGTATCGGACGAAAAGGCGTGTCCTTTTGCTTTCATTCTTTCCGAATACAGTTTGATCAGACCGTCTGCAATATCTTTTACGGCTTTTCTTACTCTGGACTTTGCCTTTGTCCACTCAAGACCTCCCAGCTTATTTAGTTTAACAACCGCTTCATCACGGGGACCAATATATTTTGCCACCAGGTCAAGCTGCGTTACGGGGACGTAGAGTATATCTCCTCTGGCATATTTCAGTTTGATGTAATCTTTTTTAACACCTTTCATTTCTATGTTGTGGATTCCGTCAAACTGTCCGATGCCGTGAGAACTATGAACCACATAATCCCCCACCGATAATTCTGCTAAACTGAAAATGGCTTTGCTTTTTGATTTTGGTTTTGAGGGCTTTTTCTTTTTCGGCACGGCTGTCATCGCCGAATGTGTAATCAGACAAAAACCTGCGGACGGATACTCAAATCCCGATGAAAGACTTCCGCCGCTGATATACAGCCCCCTGCCGTCCATTTCGTCATCATCTTTCAGCTTTTTGAGAGAATATCCTCTGCTGCACAGTTCCTTAAAAACATTATCCGCTGATCTGTCGTTTCCTGCCAGTATCACACAGGTATGGTTAATATTTTTCAGAGCCTCCAGATCTTCACAGAGAACATTGACCGAACCATTCCACGCAGAAAGCTGCCTTACATTGAAGTTGATCAGTTCTTTCAGCGGAAGTTCACATCTTCCCCTTGCAAAATTATCAATAAAAATTGTGTTCCGCTTTGACAGCTCCATCAATTCATCCGCCCAGTATCCTGTAAAGCAGTCCAACCCTTTGCATAATATTCCTTCGGAAATGTAATCTTTAATATCTTCTCCCCACTGCCACGTGACCGCTCTCATTCTTTCTTTCAGTTTAGGCTGCTCAGAAACAAATACCAAATCATTATCCGAAAGATAAGTGAAAACATTAGCACTTTTTTCATATACCAGGGCATAAAATTTATCAATGGAAGTCAATCTTCCGCCGTCTTTCAGAACTTGTGCCTCACGATAAAGAATTTCCTTTGCAGCGGCTGCGGCTTTTCCCCGTAAAGAAGAGGCTTTTTTCAATATCTTATCGGCAAGTTCTGCACTGTCTTCGACGGTAATCTCACTCGACGGCGTTATGACAAAATTGTCTGCCGCATCGGTACGTCTTTGGCTTTCAATATCAATTTCCGATATAGTATCTACTTCATCGCCCCAAAATTCAACTCTGCACGGCTGTGATGATGACGGCATAAAAAAATCCAGTATACCGCCCCTGACGGCAAACTGTCCCGTTCCTTCTACCTGTTCGACACGCACATACCCTGCCGATGTCAGATTTCTGACCATTGTTTCCAACGAAATTTCTGTACCCGTGCGGACAACAATACTGGTTTTTTTCAGATTTTCGGGCGGTATCGTATATTGAAGTGCTGCGTCCACACAAGTAACAATAACATCACATCTGTTATTCTGAAAGGCATATAAAGCCCCTATTCTTTGATGTTCAAACTCACGGGAAACACCCTCTACCTCCCGAAATGTAAAATCTCTTGATGGATAGAATACGTTGCTTGTCCCCATTTTTTCTAAATCTTCACAAATTTTTTGTGCTTCTGCTTCGTCTGCCGCCAGAACCAATGCTTTTCGGCTTGACTGCTTACAAAGGCTGTGTATGATATGTGCTTTATGAACGGCACTCAAGCCCGTTGCCATAGCAGGCATTCTGCCAAGTTCGACTGCACGGTACAAATCCCTGTATTCTTCCGATTCATTCAGTACCTTATCTAAAAATTTCATTATCGATTCCTCTTTCATACCGTTGTAAGACCTAAAATGTGTAACGGCACAAATTTAAAGTGATCATCACGAATTGAATTGATTCATTGCCTTATCGGTATTGCCGCTTATCATCAATTCAACAGCCGTACATACCTTGCCGGCTGTTTCGGCAAGTGTTTTCATTTCAGCGGAAGTAAAAGACGACAATACCCAATCAGCAAGATCCCATTTTTTAGGTTTGTGACCTACTCCTACTTTGACTCTGGGAAATTTGTCACTGCCCGATAAATAAATAATATTTTTAATTCCATTATGTCCCCCATCACTACCTTTTCGTCTGATACGCATTTTTCCAACATCAAGTGATATATCATCAAATATAACAATCACATTTTCCGGAGGAATTTTATAGAAATTCATCGCTTCCACCACTGCCTGTCCGCTGTTGTTCATATAGGTTGACGGCTTCATCAAAAGTACTTTTCGATTGGCTATTACCGCAGAGGTACAAAGCGATTTATATTTGATCCTGTCAATTTTGACACCGAGCTGATCCGCCAGTGCATCAATACACAAGAACCCCGCATTATGTCTGGTACTTTCGTATTTTCTATCGGGGTTTCCCAAACCAACAACCATATATTCCACGCCGCCGAGCTTATCTTCTTTTTTGTTAAAAAACATCTTCATTCTCCTTTACACACGGAAATGCCGTACGGGAAAGTCATTTCCCGTACAGCAGTATCATTCCATATCACCAGACTTTATGTGACACAATATCGTAAACAATTGTTGACGATGCAGCATATACAATCACAGCCGTACACAGTACACGGGCTGCGGCAGTTTTGATTCTGTTGTGAGCTGCCAACAGTCGTTGTATGGCAAGCCCTATAAAATAAGCCCCTATCACGATAAGCGGCACCGCATATCTGATATTTTCGGTGCATACGTGCGGAAATTCAAAACAGAACACATAGTAAGAAACAAATATTACCGCATACAGCAGGGCAAGAAATATTTTTGTGCAGCGATTCAGCTCTGTTTTATTTTTGATCAACATATAAACCATTGCAATAAATCCTGCCAATCCGATCAGCACCATCGACCAGAAAAGTATGGTATTGAATCCCGCAATGGCAGGATAGTTTTTGGTAGTAATTCCCTCATCAAAACTTGCGGTTTTAAATAAGGCAACCAAAGGGTTATATTCGTTATATTCTCCGCCGTACATTGTAAATTGGTCGCCCACATCTTTGAACTGGTGCAGGTCAAAGTCAAACAGCCGCTGCATCATCGGAATATTGCCAACATACTGTTTGGATGTTTCCGAAAGTTTCGGTACATAGGTAATCGGTACCCCGTCACGAATCAAATTTCTCAGCGGCCAGTAAAGCCCCAACGGAATACATATGATGCCGAAAATACCGAACTGAGCCAGATTTTTCTTGTAATTTTTCAGATTGCCAAAGAATACAAACAAAAAGACAAAGGCAATAGCAGGCGTAATCATCCATACCGAAAGTTTGGTCATCATACCGAAGCCTACACAAAGAGCTATCGGAATTATATTTTTGAATGTTTGTTTTTCATACCATCTCAGCGTATTGTAAATGGCTCCCAGCATCAATGTCACAGACAAGATGTCATTATTGATACTTGCGGACAATATGATAAACGTCGGTGAAAATGCGATCACAGCAGAGGCAAAAATCAACCCCTTGCCGTTGAGCTTTAGTTTCCGAAAAATTTTATACGAAAGAATAAAACAAACCGAAGAATAAAATAATGTCAGCAGCTGTACGTTTTCAAACGCACTCTCATAGCTGATACCGTAGGTATACTGTACTTTTACCCACATAGACGCTATGATATGGTGCAGTGGAGCATGGTAGAACTGGTCTGTATTTCTGACATCATCAGGCGGAAGATAATTGTGTTGACACAAAAATTCAATATAGCCGATATGTCCCTTGCCGGTTCCGATACTGCTGACATCGTGCTGATGCAGTGTAATCGACAAATACATAATATAGGCAAGCCGGATAAGAAATCCCGCAGCAGCAATCAGCAAAACAATATTTTTGGTTGTTAGTTTGTTTTTGACACCGAGATAAATATAAACACCCGTAATGGCAGCCAGCCCGAAATTCAGCACTGCCGCTCCGGGTCGGTCTGCCTGATAAACCATTACCGCAAACAGTCCCGCAAACGATGCCGCAAACAAAATAAAGGAAACAAGCACGGCATTGCTTTTATGCTTTATATCGTTCCTGACAATATGCAGTCCGGCACACACTCCCATCAAAAACACAGCAAGCGACGGCATTATCATTCCTATTTTGGTCACGTGTTTGCCGGTTGTGAGCGTCATCGCAAAAACACACAAAAACAGTGCCGTAAAGATGGGATGTGCCCATGCCGTTTCCAGCAGGATCATATAAAACGGTTGGCTGCTTTTCGGTTTTTGGGGCAAAGCGGATTTTTCACTTGCTTCTGACGCTTTTTTTGTAACTTTTGTTGTTTCTTCCATTTCAGCTTAAAATCCTTTCGGCAAGACATCAGTTTTCTTTTTTCGATTCGTGATATTCTTTTTCAGTATTGACATTCCAGATGTCGTGTTTATCTGTTTTGCCCTCTTTAATCGCCTGTGCCGCACGAATCGCTGTCAGCATCGAATGGTCCATATTGTTATATCTGTGCTGACCGTTTCTGCCGACACAGTAAAGATTAGTATAGGTATCAAGACATTCTATCAATTCGTCCATTCGTGCGTAGGTATCAAAATACGCAGGATAGGCCTTTTTGATTTTTTCTCTGTGAGAATCCAATATATCGGCAGAATCAATGACACCCATTGATTCCAACTCTTTGGAAGCCAACTGAATACATTCTTCGTCCGTCATATTCCAGAAATTGTCACCCTCGGCACAAAAATATTCCAGTCCTATCCAGACCGTATTTTCGGGATTTTTGACCATATATGGCGACCAGTTATTGAAGATCTGTATACGTCCGAGTTTTACGTTAGTTTCCTGCACATAAATCCAGCAGTCCGGAACAATATTGCCGAGAGTTTTCATTTTCGTTTTGTTTTCCAGATTCAGCTTGCTCACAAGAAGGCCCACTGTTACAAAATCACGGTACGGCAGTCCTTTTGCCACCTCGCACATATCATCAGAAGGCTTATCGCCGGTCATACCGCACACCAGATCTTTGACAGGCATTGATGAAATAAATATATCACCCTCAAAAGTTTTAGGACCGTTTTCCGTTTCACATACCACAGACTTAATCAGTCCATCTTTACATTCTATCTTTTGAACTTTACAGTTTTTGATCAGTTTTGCTCCTTTTTCAACAGCCTTATCAGCGGCAAGCTCCCACAGCTGACCCGGACCGTATTTCGGATACCAGAACTGCTCTATCAGAGATGTTTCTACTTCTTTATTTTTCTTTTTGCCGCCGAATGCCTTGGAGAACATATCTTTCAGCACAGCACGGATAGAAAGCCCCTTGACACGCTGAGAACCCCAGTCGGCAGAAATTTCTCTCGGGTGACGACCCCAGAGTTTTTCGGTATATCCCTCAAAGAACATACTGTACAGTTTTTTGCCGAAACGGTTGATGTAGAAATTCTCAAGGGAATCCTCGGGCTTTTTGAACATAGCGGATTTCAGGTAACTGCAGCCCGCCGCAATGGTGGTAGCAAATCCCATATTTTTAATGGTAGAAGCCGACATTGTAACAGGATAATCAAAAAAGTGTTTACGGTAATAAATTCTGGAAACCCTGTCACGCACCAGCATCACTACATCTTCATTTTTCGGGTCAGGACCGCCCTGTGAAAGTGGTTTTTCACGACCAAGCTTTTCGTCATCAAACGACGGTGCTCCCTGTATGGGCATCAGTTCACTCCACCAGTTCATAATTTCATCACTTTTGGAGAAAAATCTGTGTCCGCCTATATCCATACGGTTTCCGTTATACCGTACCGTCTGGGAGATACCTCCTATGACCTTTGTTTCTTCCAGAATCACGACTTCATATTCGCCGCTGTTGTCCTTTAATAGTTCATTTGCCGCTGTCAGTCCTGCCGGACCCGCTCCGATGATTACAACCTTTTTCATATTTAAAATTCACCTTTTCTGTATTAATTTATTGATCGGTATGACGATAAAGTATAAATTTTCTCGCAAAGAAGTTCCACATATATACCAGTACAACCGCAAGCAGCTTTCCTATAATATAATATTTATCCACAGGAATCAGCGAACCAAAAACGGCATTGCTTACGAGAAAACCCTCTCCGAACATTCCCTTTACGGCGAAAGGCTCAATGATCAGCTGTGTCAGTCCCAGACCGATCACGCCTATGACACCGAAAATTACAAAATCAAGCACCCTGTTCTTAACCTTTGCCTTTGCAAATACCCAGAATGTAGAAATGATATAATTGACCGCCAATCCGACAATAAAACCGAAAACAGCAGCAACAGATTCCGAAATCCCGAAAACTTCTCTTATTAAAATCAGAACAGCCATATCTGCCAGTGTCGCTACACCGCCCACAAACAAGCTTCTGAAAAATTGTATAAATGTATTATTGGTGTCCCCCACAAAAAGTTCTTTGAGTTTCATTTTTTCCTCCGATACAAGCAGAATACAAAAAACACTGCCGATTGCAGTAAATATAATAACACAGATATTATATTAACACAATGCCGATTTGAATTCAAGCATAATATTTTTGATTTCGCCGGTTATTACTGCGACAATCTTCGCTGTTTGATAAAACAGCCACAAAAATGAAGTTCTTCGTTGCAGCAAAGCTCCCGCATCTATATCAAATGATAAAATACTTACTAAATTCCTAAATATTTTCTCACTTACTGTATCAGGTTTGTTATTTTATAATGTTGTTTTTTTTCAGCAAATACATTATAATTAGAATGTACATTTATAAGTATCGCTGAAAGAGGAATGAATGATGAGCAGAAGATCATACGGCTACGGTTCTTACGGAAGACGTTCTTACGGTTCGGGCTCTTATTACAGAGGAAAAAACAGAGGACATAAAAAAGCTGCTGCCGCAGTGATGATTGCTGTCCTGCTGTGTATAGCAGGTGTTGGCAGCTATTTCTTTTTCTTTCACAATCATATAGAAAAAGATACGGACAAAGCCTTCAAACAGCCCTCTGTTTCACAGCAACCCCCCGTACAGGACACAAAAACTTCTTCGTTGGAATCGTCTGCCGATCCAAATAAAAAAGGATATTTTGACAACAACGTATTTATTTATGACAAGCAGGGATATGAACTGTTTTACGGCGGAGATGACACTGCCACTGCCTATGCAAAAGCGGTTTCCGAAATCAAAAAAGCAGTTGGAAAGGATGTTGCCGTGTACAATATGGTGGTTCCCACGCACTCTGTATTCGGTATGCCGTCAAACTACCTCACAGAAGCATCTGATGAAAAAGCAAATATCCAAAAAATTTATTCGTCCTATACCGAAGATGTCAAACCTGTTGATATTTACGACACTTTGAACCAACATAAAAGCGAGTATATCTATTTTCACACAGATAATAACTGGACAGGTCTTGGAGCCTACTATGCTTTTAATACTTTCTGTGACGTATCAGGTAACAAAAAAGCAGACATCAACAGCTTTTCAAAAGGCGAAATCAAAGACTTCGGCGGTTCTTTGCTGATGTCGACCGTTACAGAGGAAAATCCTCAGGGAAATCCGGAACTGGCAGGAAATGCCGATACCGTCATATATTACAATATCCCCGGGGAATATGACTGCCGTCTTCTTGAAAACGGTGCCGATAAAGAAAAGGAAGCCACCTTGATTGCTCCCTTTGCGGAAGGTGCCAATGCATACAGTGCTTTTATATGGGGCAATAACCCTTATATGAAAATTACGTCAAACCATCAGACAGGCAAAAAATTGTGTATCATCAAAGATTCCTATGGCTGTGCTCTTGCACCGTTCACCGCTTTGAATTATGATGAAATCTATATCGTTGACCCGCAGTTTTATGACGGCAGTGTTATCGACTACATAAAGAAAAACCATTTTACCGACATACTGGTCATCAACGGCATTATCAATGCCAATACTGCTATGCGGACCGAATGGATCTATACTATTATCGGCTAAACCAAAACTATCAATCGGAGGTGTGCTGAAATGCTCGGCAAAAACGTTAAAATTGAAATATTCGGCACACTTGCCGAAGGAAGCCTTTACTCAGGCTCGATCGTGAATCATCCATCCGCTGACAATCGCCATGTTTATGTGATAACAGACAGACGGGAACTTTCGGGAGTGGTAGAATGTACTGTCATTGCCATTGCCGGTACGGATAACAAAGCCCAGACACGGTTGGTTGCCGCACCTGTAACGGAAATTTTTTACGAACCCGAAATACGTTCCAGACTCGACAGGACTTCTGTAAAATTCACAAAAATCATATGCATATACGAAAAATCCTGTGGTGCGGTAGTATACAGAAGACTTTCTGCCAACAATATCAAAATCCTTCTTGTCAAAAATCATAACGGAAAATGTTGGACCTTTCCGAAAGGACACGTGGAACGCAACGAAACCGAACAGCAGACCGCATTGAGAGAGATCAAAGAGGAAACCGGACTTTCGGTCAAAATCGAACCTAATTTCAGACAAACAAGTGTATACAGACCTTTCGGAAAAATCAAAAAGCGTGTCGTATTTTTTCTGGCAAGGTCGGACAACAGCAATGTCAATATGCAGCAAAGCGAGATCGATTACTATACATGGGCAAGCATTGAAGATGCGATGCATATGTGCAAACACGAAAACGACACTAAAATACTAATGGAAGTTCAAAAAAGATTTGATACTAAAATCTAAAAAATGTGCCTTTCGCCGCAAAACGAAAGACACATTTTTTATTGTTATCAAATGTCTTTATCAAAAAGTGACTGATAGAAATTGCTGTAATCTGTACGCTTTTCTGCCGTAAACTGAATGGCATCTCTGGGATGCTGATTCAGACGTCCCGTCAGAAGATAAGGAATATCATATCCCCATACCACACCATCTGCTTTAAGTTGATTAATATGCTCCTCAATAAATTTAAGAATCGGTGTAATGTGATATTTAGGATTTTTCAGGAAACCGAGAAGAAGCTCTGTCGGACAGTTGCCGGCACCTCTACCCATACTGCTTACAGTGGAATCAAGATAACTTACTCCCATTGTAAGTGTTTCAATTGTATTGGCGAACGCCAACTGCTGATTGTTATGTGCGTGTATACCGATTTTTTTGTTATATTTTTCACTTATTTCAAGGTATCTCGTTGCCAGTCTTCTCATTTGCTCGGGGTAAAGAGAACCGTAACTGTCAACAATATAGATAATATCCACACAACTCTGACCGATCAGTTCCAAAGCATCGTCAAGGTCGGAATCATTCGCTTTTGATACCGCCATAATATTGATACTTGTTTCATAGCCTTTTTTATGGCAGTATTCCACCATTTCGAGAGCGGTGGGTATGGTATTGATATAGGTTGCCACTCTTACCATATCGATTGGGCTGTTTGCTCTGTCAGTAATATCGTTCTTATAATCCGTTCTGCCCACGTCTGCCATTACAGAAATTTTCAGTTCGCTGTCGTTATCTCCTACGATTGCTCTGATGTCGTCATCATTACAGAACTTCCATTTGCCGAATTTGCTGACATCAAAAATCTCCTTTGATGCTTTGTAGCCGAATTCCATATAATCGACGCCTGCTTTAATATTTGATCGGTAAAGATCTTTAACAAATTCATCAGTAAACTCGAAATTATTAACAAGACCGCCGTCACGTATCGTACAGTCCACCACTTTTATATCCGGACGGTATGAAACCAGTTCGCCTTTTTTCTTCATTTTTGATTCCTCCGTTGTTCAATTTTACAAATTCTATTATAAATCAAACCAAACATAAATGCAACAATGAATTCATTATTTCTAACCATATTGCTGAAAAAAATACTAATTTTTTTATTTTTCTATCAATATTTGTATTTTGATGTCACACAGCTCGGATCAACACAGCGGAAATACCCAATAAAGAGATAACATTTCACATTAAACAAGTGACAAAACCGGAAGAATGTAGTATAATGAACCTGTTTGAACAGCGAAGTCCTACGGTTATGAATCGCCGTCATTTCGCAAAAATAAAAAGACCTGTTTGGCAACCCGGAAAATGTCCGATGAAGGAAAGATTTTTTGTCAGAGAGCATTTTGGAGGTTATCAAACCGTTCTGATCTAAACAGGAGAATCTTCTAATGAATCAATCACATTTTGACGACACGAACAGCCGAGCCGTTTCCGTGAATCGTACCCTGACCCCCAAAGAACTGTTTACGCAGCCTCAGCCCAAAGAAACCATAAAATATAGCGAATCTTGCGGCAAAACCGCCTTTCTGGAAAATACAGGTGCTGTACAGGAATACAACCGTTCTGTTCTTGTCTTTCAGGCTCAGCCGCTGTCAAAAAGACTCCGAAAAAATTAACATCTGCTTCAAGCACACTAAAACACAACCCCCGAAGAAACCGCCATCGTACGATTTCTTCGGGGGTATATGTATTATTCTACGGAATATGTTTTTCCGTCCTCAACAGCTTCACCGTTTGCTTTCGGGTACTGATTTCTCGGTTTACCCTCTTCGCTGAATATAACGAGAAGTTCTGCATCAGGATTTTCATAGGTAACAGTGTAAGAATAGGTACCGTCACCGTTATCGGTCATTGCTTCGCCTGTACCGGCAACGCCGCCTTTTTCATAAACTTTTACCAGGATTTTGTCGCCCCAGTCATCAGGTTTTTTGAAAGTAATCTGAGCTTTTTTCGCGCCGTCGTCTTCAGAGCTTTCTTCTTCACTGCTCTCGTCTTCGGAACTTTCCTCTTCACTGCTTTCGTCCTCGGAGCTTTCCTCTTCGCTGCTTTCATCGTCAGCACTTTCTTCTTGGTTGCTTTCTTCGCTGCTCTCCGCTTCGGAACTTTCCTCACTGCTTTCATCAGAAGCCTCAATTGGCGTAATCGAAGATTCGGCTGTTTCCTCTGTACCGGTCTGGTCGCTGCTTTCTTCTACGGCAACCTCCTGACCGTTATCTATCCTATACTCTCTTCCCGTACAGCCTGTAAGAGCAACTGCCGATACTGCACCGATTGCCAGTGCAAGAAAAATTGAAACAATTTGGTTTCGTTTCATTGTCATATCCTCCTAAAATTTTATCAATACTATAATTATACACTTTTAAGAAAATTTTTCAATATGTTTTTTAAAATTGAACAAAATGTTGCATCGACCGAATAAAACCACAAAATTTCTTTAAAATTTGCCGTTTTATGCGTAATAAATACTATTGACGGCGTGTTTTATATTTTATAAAATATAAAAAAGATAGTAACTTTTTGATTGAATCCTAAAAGGGTGGTATAGAATGTCATATAAAATTATCGCACTTGATCTTGACGGAACACTGACCAATTCCAAAAAAGTAATCACCGTCGAAACACAGAAAACACTGATCGATTTTCAGGAAAACGGCGGCAAAGTCATACTGGCTTCAGGACGCCCCACTCAGGGTATTCTTCTCCACGCAAAACAGCTCCGACTAAAAGAATACGGCGGATATATCCTTGCTTACAACGGCGGCTGCGTCATCGACTGCAAAACCGATGACATTCTTTTCCAAAGTACGATGCCGCTTGAATACATCCCCGAAATCTGTGAAATCATCAAGGATTACCACGTAGGAATCAATACATATGAGGGTGACAAGATCATTGTCGGTCACGAACTCAACCAATACACAAAACTGGAAGCAAAAATTAATTCAATGAAAATAAAATTCGTTGATAACTTTCAGGAATATGTTAACTTTGATGTCAATAAATGTCTTCTTCAGGGAGAACCGGAAGAAATTCTGAAACTTGAAAAAATACTCTCCGAAAAATACGAGGGCAAACTCGGCATCTTTAAATCCGAGCCTTTCTTCCTTGAAATCGTACCGAAAGGTATCGATAAGGCAATGTCTATCGACAGACTCCTGCATATGATCGGCATCAAAACCGAGGAATGTATTGCCTGCGGTGACGGATTTAACGATATTTCAATGATCAAATATGCAGGACTTGGTGTGGCGATGTCTAATGCCGCTGAACCTGTCAAAAATGCCGCTGACTGTATTACACGTTCCAATGATGAGGACGGTATTGTTTATATTCTCAACTGTGTCAATATGTCGGCAAGACTTTTCGGTCGCTGAAATTACGGCAATTAATATAGTTTTCTAAAAAGGTTTTAGCGGCAGCTAAGACCTTTTATTATTAGACCTGTTATAAAGAAAGGAAAAAAGAAATGAGTGAAATCAACATCAAAAGCAGCATCGAGAACGGCAGACCGTCCGAAACACGTCTGCCCAAAGAAGAGGCTGTATATGATCTGCTTGAAAACCTGAACATCGATTTTCAAAGACTGGACCACGATGCAACAGCCTCAATGGAAGACTGCCAAAAAATCGGTCAAATCCTCAATGTCAGAATCTGTAAAAACCTGTTTTTGTGCAACAGGCAAAAAACACAGTTTTATCTGCTGATGATTCCGGGTGATAAAGAATTCCGCACCAAAGATCTGTCAAAACAAATCAACAGTGCACGGCTTTCATTTGCCGGAGCCGACTATATGGACGAATTTCTGAATATCACACCGGGATCTGTCAGTGTGATGGGGTTGATGAATGACACCGATAACCGTGTACAGCTTCTCATAGACAGTGATGTTTTAAAAAATGACCATATAGGCTGCCACCCATGTATCAATACATCCAGCATCAAATTAAAAACCCGTGATCTTACCGATCAAATCTTGCCGTATATCAACCATCAACCTATTTCGGTGGAATTATAATGAATGATTTTAATCAACTAATGCAGGAAGTAAAGCGGGAAATGAAAGCTGTAAAAATACCCGTTTCGTCCCACATATCCCCCGATGTCAAAATTAATACCCGAGCCAAAAAACGTTTCGGCTGCTGTATCCAAAAAGGCAGTTATTTTACCATTGAATTATCCGACAGACTTCTGAATGCTCCCGAAAAATCCTGTCGGCAAACACTGGCACACGAACTGATTCATACCTGCCCGGGCTGTTACAATCACGGGGAAAAATTTTTGTACTATGCCGCCATCATGAACAGAACCTACGGTTACAGCATCAAAAGAACCAACTCCGGTGAAGAACTCGGTCTGAAAGAACAGCCAAGAGAAAAAAACATCAAATATATCCTGCAATGCGAAAAATGCGGGAATTTCATTATGCGTGAACGATATTCCAATGTCATTAAGTATCCGTCAAGATACCGCTGCCGCTGCGGCGGAAAATTATTGTCTGTTACCACAAAGTGATTTTCAACAATTTCAACTTTTCAACTTTTCGATGTTGAAAAGTTGAAAACTATTGCAGCTGTTCCGTATTTCCTACACGTCCGAACAAACGTCTTGTTTCAAATGCAAGCCCTCTATGTTCTTTTAAACTTAAATCGGGGTCACTCTGCAATATGATTCTTGCCGCTTCTTGTGTGTCTTCCAACGATGTCATACTTGACATACCGGCTATTTTCAGTTCAGGCAAACCGTGCTGCCTTGACCCAAAAAAATCGCCCGGTCCTCTTAGCCTTAAATCTTCATCGGCAATCAAAAATCCGTTGTTGGTGCGGCACATTACTTTCAAGCGTTCCACACTTGTTTTGCTTTTCATATCCGATATTAAAATACAGTAAGACTTTGCCTTTCCCCGTCCCACACGTCCTCTCAGCTGATGGAGCTGCGATAACCCGAAACGTTCTGCATTTTCTATCATCATGATGGTTGCATTGGGGACATTTACACCTACCTCTATTACCGTGGTGGAAACCAATATATCAATATTTCCATCCTTAAATTCATTCATAATCTGTTCCTTTTGAGACGCTTTCATTTTTCCGTGAAGAATGGCGATGCGGCAATGACAAAGTTCTGATTTTCTCAGCTTTTCTACATACTCTTCAGCCGATTCCATATCCATCATTTCACTTTGCTCTACCAAAGGACATACAATATAACATTGATGTCCCTCTTCAATCTGTTTTTTCAAAAAGCCGTATGCTCTGTTTCTTTTGCCGCTGTCAATGAGGAATGTATCGACTTTTTTTCTTCCCGGCGGCAATTCGTCCAGTACGGACAGGTCTAAATCTCCGAATATCATCAAAGCCAGCGTTCTGGGAATCGGCGTAGCAGACATTACCATAATGTGCGGTCTGCTCCCCTTGGCAATCAATGCTGCTCTCTGTGCCACGCCGAAACGATGCTGTTCGTCTGTTATGACCAACCCCAGATTCTGAAATACCACATTGTCGGAAATCAAAGCGTGCGTTCCAATGACAACATCAATGCTGCCGTCCGAAAGTGCCCGGCAGATTTGTTTTTTCTGTGACGATTTTACCGAACCCGTCAGCAAAGCTGTTTTTATACCGCTGCCGCTGAAAATATCACTCAGCGATGCCATATGCTGTTCGGCAAGTATTTCAGTAGGCACCATAAAAGCACACTGCATTCCGTTTTTGACAGCGGTATAGCACACTGCCGCCGCCACAGCCGTTTTTCCCGAACCCACATCTCCCTGAATCAGCCTGTTCATCGGATACAGGCTGTTTTTCATATCATTGATACAGTCACTGACGGCTTTTTTCTGGGCATTGGTAGGTTCAAACGGCAGCAGATCGTAAAATTCTTTTGTAAAATCTGATGGTATTCGATTTCCCGCCGCCGTTTGCCTGCCGCCTTTCAGCCTTGCCATCCCGATCTGCAAAATCAGCAGTTCTTCAAAAATCAGTCTGTTTTTAGCAGCTGCAAGTGACGGAAGATCTTTCGGAAAATGGATATTTTTAATGGCAAAATCAAGTGAACAAAGCTCATATTTTTTTAATATATCCGGCGGTATCGGATCATTGATGTTTTCGGGAAGCATCTTTAATGCCTGCTCGACGGCTTTTTCGACTTGCTTGCCGGTCAATGTCCCCGTATGCTGATAAATTGGGTGTATGACAGCCGAATTCACTGATGCCACCGCCGGATTGCTCATCTCATAAACAGAAAAATTCTTTTTGACTGTTCCGTAAAAAAGATATTCTCCCCCGTTTCGTAATTTCTCATACAGATATTGCTGATTAAAAAACGTAATGGTCATACGGTCATACCCGTCTTCTGCTTCCAGCTTATAAATCGCCATATTTTTCCGTATTCTTGCGGGGGGATAAGCTCCCGTAATATATGCTTTCACGCAACAGGGTTCGGCACTGTCTGTTTCCGAAATGGCAGACGGGCTGCTCCAGTCTTCGTACTTTTTGGGATATAATCTTAATAACGCACCGACACTGTCTGCACCGAGTTTTTGAAAAAGTTCAGCTCTTTTTGGTCCGATGCCGTTCAGCTGATGAATCGGAATTTTAAACAACGATGCCAAATGATCATCCTCCCCGTAAAAAAACGGTAAGATTACAGTGGTTGTCCTATAATCTTACCGTATATCACATCATTAACAAAACCTTATTCAACCGAAAGAATAAAATAATAAATTGGCTGACCGCCTTCAATCAGCGATACCTCTATATTAGAACCTGCCTTTGATTGAATCGCTTCAAAAGCCACATTTGCCTGAGCCTCCGTAATACCGTTGCCGTAAATCAGCGTAATATACGAAGTATCACGTTTGATCATATCCTTTGCGAGTTTTACAGCAGCATGAACGGGATCTTTGTCCTTATGTGTCAGTTTTCCGTTATGCAGAGCGATAATTTCGCCCTCTTTAATTTTTGTGGAACCAAATTCAGAATTTCTTGCAGCATAGGTTACCTGACCCGTAGAAACATTTTTTGCCGCTGCTGTCATATAATCCTGATTAAGTTCAGGTGTAGAGTCAGCAGAATAAGAAAGCATTGCCACCAATCCCTGCGGAATAGTACGGGTCGGAATAATCACTACCGTTCTGTCTGTTACCAGCGGAACGACCTGCTCTGCTGCCAGAAGAATATTTTTATTATTAGGAAGTACAAAAACCGTTTTTGCCGGAGTCGCCAGAACCGCTTCCAGAATATCTTCGGTACTCGGGTTCATACTCTGACCGCCGTTGATAATATGACAGCAGCCAAGGTCTTTAAAAAGCGTTTCCAGACCATCACCTGTTGCCACTGCAACAAATCCCACTTCTTCCACAGGAGAAACGGGTTTCAGTTCTTCACGTCTTTTTTCTTCTGCCTCACTTTTCGCTTTTGCTTTTTCAAATTCTTCAGCAGCCTTGCGGTGCTGCTCTTTCATATTTTCCACTTTCACTGTAAGGAGCTGACCAATGGTCAGGGCTTCTTCCATCGCTTTGCCGGGGTGTTCGGTATGAACATGGACCTTGACAATATCTTCATCTTCCGCCACCACAACACAATCGCCTATTGTTTCCAGAAAAGCTTTGAGTTCGAGCGGACTTTTTTCCGAATCGGCACTTCTGCCGATAATAAATTCTGTACAATATGTAAACGTAATCTCGGAATCAAACTGAGCTGCGGCATTTTTAAAGAAGTCATCTTCGTCATTTTTAGCTGCTTCAATTTTTTCTTCCACCGGAACATCTGCACTGATCATAATACCGTCACGCAAAAGAGAAAGCATACCCTCAAAAATCAGACACAGACCTTTGCCGCCTGCATCAACCACTCCTGCCTTCTTAAGAACAGGGAGCATTTCGGGAGTACATTCCAAAGCGTCATTAGCAGCCGAGCATATTGCACTGAACACGATAATCGGGTCATCTTCCACATCAGCCGCAATTTTTCCCGATTCACACGCCATTCTCGCTACGGTAAGGATCGTACCCTCAGTAGGATTCATCACTGCATTATAAGCCTTTGTAACGCCCGCTTGCAACGCATTCACAAACGATTGACCGTCTGCTTCTTCTATACCGCTCAGTCCGTCTGCGATTCCCCTGAACAAGAGTGATAATATTACACCCGAATTTCCTCTAGCACCTTTCAGCATTGCAGAAGCGGCAGCCGCTGCTATTTCGGCTACATTCTGAGTATTCATTTCTTCAAGAGCTGTTTTGGCACTTTCTGCGGTCATCGACATATTTGTACCTGTATCACCGTCGGGAACGGGAAAAATATTCAATGCATTAACTTCTTCTTTATGTCTTAAAATATTATTCGCACCTGAAATGATCGCATTTTTAAAACTAAGTCCGTTTATCATCTTAAAACCACTTCCTTAAAATCTATTTGTCAAAATAAAACAGGGTAAAAACACCCATACATATATTAACGCAAAATTGCATCATAGTCAACAGTAAATATCAACTAAAATTCTGTTATTTTGACAAAATAGCTCAAATCATCTGATTTCTACGATCAATTTCATTGCTGTGCGTTCAGAACCGTCTATTTCAATGCTTGTAAACGCAGGTATACATACCAAATCAATTCCCATAGGAGCAAGATAACCTCTGGCAACGGCAACAGATTTCAGTGCCTGATTGGTGGCACCGGCACCCACAGCCTGCACTTCCACACAACCGTAATCTCTGATGACTCCTGCAATGGCACCCGCAACGGAATTGGGTGATGATTTTGATGAAACTTTTAAAATTTCCATAATTTTCCCTCCATAAATGATCGTTTGATATAACACTGGGTGAACTGTCCGTTGTCAAAAACCAACGGACTTCCTGCTTCATTGTCCTGATTTGTTGTGACTCCACAGGATTCCATGATAATGAGTATACAAGCTCATAATAATATAATATATCCAAAACAGCTATGATACAAGCAAATTGTGTAAATAATTTGTTAATTTTTGATATTCACACAATCTCCATTCTTTGCAGTTCGGTAGTGCGTCCCGTTTTTTCGTCTATGACAAACTTAATGCAATCCATTTTACACTTTCCTTCAGCAAGGTCAAAGCGTACAGGAAGTTTTTCCTTAAATTTTTTAACGGCAAGCTCCGGTTTTACGCCCAGAACCGATTCATAAGGTCCTGTCATTCCTACATCTGTGATATATCCCATTCCATTTCGGAAGATACGTTCATCTGCTGTCTGAACATGCGTATGCGTTCCGAACATTGCGGAAATTCTTCCGTCAAGGTAATACGCCAACGCCAATTTTTCAGCAGTAGCTTCTGCGTGAAAATCAAGAATAATGATTTTACTGTCAATCTGTTTCAGGATACTGTCGATTATCATATAAGGGTCATTCAAGCTTTCCATATACATACAGCCCATCAGATTGATCACCGCAGCACTGGTACGTCCGAAATCATACACCGTAAAACCATGTCCGGGTGTTGTTCCATCAGGAAAGTTCGCCGGTCTTAAAAGACATTCCGAACTGTCAAACAAAGAATAACTTTCACGCCGTCTGAATGTATGGTTTCCTGCGGTAATTACATCGACTCCGCTGCTGAAGATAAAATTTGCCGATGACGGCGTAATGCCGTTGCCGTCAGCAGAATTTTCGCCGTTGGCAATGACAAGATCAATATTTTCTTTCTTTTTCAGGGATGGCAGTTTTTCACGCAAAAAGCGGCAGCCTATCGACCCTACTATATCACCGATAGCAAGTATATTCACATAATCACACCATTCAACTATTATATAAACCTACTTTAATAATGTACTTCTCTATTTTACGGACATTTTTATTTTTTGTCAATCCAAAAATATTTTTCTGTATATAATGATAATAAAAAATATATATTATCTTACTTTTAGGTTTAAATAGTCGAATTTTTCCGCTTTATTTTTTTCTGTAAATGGTGTATAATGGTCTTGATATAGGCAACGTCCTGATACGGTTTTGAATCGCATCACAGCAGTCGGCGTTCCGTAATTTTATCATCAAAAGGAGTTTATAACCATGTTTTGTAAACAATGCGGAAAAATAATTCCGAATGGTGCGGCATTCTGCGAATACTGCGGAACACCCGCCCTTGAAAACAATACACAGCAGCAAAACTATTATGCACAGCAGAATAATCCTTTTCAGCCCGCCAACAATCCACAGCCGTCTCAGAATTTTAATCAACAACCAATGGGCAGTCAGCCGCAGAATTTCGGCAGTCAGCCACAGAATTTCGGCAGTCAGCCACAGAATTTCGGTGCTCAGCCGCAGCCGATGCATTATACAGATTATCCCCCTGCTGCACCCATGACAGCTAACAATTATTCTTCCCCCTCCGTTGCCGCAGCAGCTCCTAAAAAGAAAAGCAAAGCTCTGATAACTACCCTGATTATAACAGGAACGGTGATTGTCCTTGCAGTTGCGGCATTTTTCATCGTAAGACTGATCATTCAGAATTCTGAAACCCAGTATATGAAAGACAATCCTACCGCATACAGTGTCAACTCTTTCCAGAAAACACTGACGGGTATTTCTTCCGGCAATGAGATTCTTTCACCGATTGCTCAGGAATCCAATCAGGCTACCATCAAAGTAACAAGCGGCAATTATATGTTTATGTATTCTGCCGATGTGGACAGCCACAAAAATTACGCCGCTGCCAAAGTAGGCAGTGCTCTTAACGCAGGTATTTTCACCAACGGTGACAAAACCGAAATCAAACTGGACACCAACGATGAATCTTATAATTATTATGTCAATAATGACGAAAACCTCCGTGCAGATGCCGCTAAATCCATTTTTGGACCGCAGGGTGAAAATATCTTCAATATTGATCAGGAATCTTTCGACTCATTCATTGACGGTTACGAATCTGTGATGAAAGCGATTAAATCCGCCAATCCCGAAGATGAAAAAACCAAACAACTGATCGAAAAAATTGAAAAAACAATGGACACGGACGGTCACGTTGTAGTATCTTACGAAAATGTCAATATTGACGGTCAACAGGTTGATGCCGATACCATCACCTACACATTCAATGATTATCAGTTTGTTGATGATATACTCAACGACATTAAAGAATGGGCAGACGGCAACCCTGATGTCAACGAAGATGTGAAAAATGCCATTAACGAAGCCATTCAATCCTATAATGAATCTAAAAAAACAGCAGAACAAAAACCGTTTACAATGACACTCAAAATCTACCTTAACAAAAACAATCACTTGATTATGCTCGCAGAAGAAAATCTGACCATTGACAGCACTGACAATGCCACTGTTAAAATGTGTTTTGGTGCAGATCCCTCCAATACCGATAAAATCAGCATTGAATCCAAAATCGGTACCAACGAAATGAAAGTAGAACTGACACATACAGAAAGTGCAGATGCCGATACTTATACTCTGAGCATCGACAATTCATCCGACAACAGCAGTTCTACATCAAAAAGCGACCTTTCCTATTCCACTAAACTGACAGACAGCACTGTTAACTCGGGCAGTCTGATTCTGACCAGACAGAAATCTTCCGGTGACTTTGATTTGAAGGTATCTGCGGATTCTGCTGAAATCACTCTTGCAAAAGGCAATATCCAGACTACAAATGATTCCGTTACCATCACCATTAACGAAATCAATACCACCTCCTCTTCTTCCACAGCTTCTTCCATCTTAAACGGACAATCCATTGAAATATATATTTCAACCAAGTACGAAGGCGTGGATATTAATTCCTCCAACAATATTCTGCAAATCAGCAAAGAGGATTTCCAAAACCTGACAACAGCTGTATCGAATGCTATGATGTCTATGTATGGCGGTACATCGTCTTACGACGGCAGTGACTATGATTACAGCACTGACGACACAGTAGCCGGCACAATTGATTATAAGAAAGTTTCATAATCTACACCATCAGACAAGCACCGTGATTGAAGATAATCACGGTGCTTGTTGTTTTCTGATAGAATATGGGCATTATTGCTTATCGTATTTTCTGCGGTGTGTGTCTACGGGAATATTGGACGGGAAAAATTCATTGGTCGGAAAATCAATGCTGCTGAAAAGTTCACAGGGGTCTTCCGAGCTTGTCACACATTCTTTATGCGGAATACAAAAATCATATGCCGGTATCAGCATCTGAACATTTCTTTCCAACTGTACAATAGTAAACATTCCAATGGATACCAAAACTTCTTTTTCCGCTTCATTGGATACAAATTCTCCTCCATACCGTCTTACAATACATTCCGGAATTCTGCAAGGCGGCATCGGGGGTGCGTGTTTATGCTCACAGATGCGTGCGGACAGCGGAATGGGTTCTGCCACCTGAACACTGGCTTTCGGACAGTTGCAGCCGGGTGCATTTTCCGCCATATCAGAAGAGCAATCCGACGAGAAAATTTTAACACTTCCATCACTTCCGAACAATACGGCCCTCTTTGAAAATACAGAAAGACCTTTCACCTGCATAGGCATTGCATTCGGTGCCATAAAAACATCCAGGCATACATCAAAATAAAATGTCATATCCACGGCATAAAAACCCTTATGGAACGGCACCGGCTGAAGCCCTACGGAAACATCACAGATTTCAACATCATTGAGCCGCACATTGATTGCCTTATCAACCACACACTGTCCCGATTTGGTAAGCAGTACGGGCAGATCTTCCAGACAATCCTTATCCGAACAAGAATCATAGATACGTGACGCATTGATACATACCGCTTCTTTGATCTTGTCGTTCGGATAGCAGTCCTCACAGCCGTTACAGATAGTATTTTCAGGCATTATGTTTTCCTCCTTTGGATTCCTATACAAACATAATATGCCTGTTTTTTCCGAAATGTGCATCTTATAGAAAAACGGCACAGCCAAATGACTGTACCGCTTCAGATCTTATTTTGCGTATTCAATTGCCCGGCTTTCTCTGATAATATTCACCTTGATCTGACCGGGATATTCCACTTCTTCTTCGATCTTCTTGCATATATCTCTCGCAAGAAGTATCATTTCATCATCTTTGATTACATCGGGTTTCACGATAATTCTGACTTCACGTCCTGCCTGAATCGCAAAGCTGCGTTCAACACCTTCAAAACTGGAGGCAACCTCTTCCAATTTTTCAAGACGTTTAATGTAATTTTCAAGATTTTCACGTCTTGCTCCGGGTCTTGCTGCTGAAATAGCATCTGCTGCCTGCACAAGACAAGCAATAATCGTCTTCGCCTCCACATCGCCGTGATGAGCGTGAATAGCGTGTACAACAATTTCGCTTTCCTTATATTTTCTGGCAACATCCACACCGATTTCAATATGTGACCCTTCTATTTCGTGGTCAAGTGCTTTTCCTATGTCGTGCAGTAATCCGGCACGTCTTGCCATTGTAGGCTCCAGACCGAGTTCTGATGCCATAATTCCTGCGAGATAAGCGACTTCAAGAGAATGATCCAGAACATTCTGACCATAACTGGTACGGAAATGCAGACGTCCGAGAAGTCTGACCAGTTCGGGATGTATATTATTGATACCGGCTTCTATGATCGCACGTTCACCCTCGGACTTAATCATCTGATCGATTTCTCTTTTTGCCTTTTCGTACATTTCTTCAATTCTGGCAGGATGGATACGACCGTCCGCAATGAGCTTTTCCAATGTAAGTCTTGCCGTTTCACGTTTGACCGGCTCAAAGCAGGATAGCGTGATTGCTTCGGGTGTATCATCAATAATCAAATCCACTCCTGTAAGAGTTTCAATTGCTCTGATGTTTCTTCCCTCACGCCCAATGATTCTGCCTTTCATTTCGTCGTTCGGGAGGGGAACCACCGATACCGTAGATTCGCTTACGTGATCCGCAGCAACACGCTGTATGGCGAGAGAGATAATTTCTCTTGCTTTTTTTTCGGATTCCTCACGTGTCTTTTGTTCAAAGTCCATAATCTTAACCGCTTTTTCATGGACAAGTTCATTGTCGAGGCTGTTAATGATATAGGCTTTTGCCTGATCGGAAGTAAGCCCCGAAATTTTTTCAAGAACTTCAAGCTGACTTCTTTTAATTGTTTCTGCCTCGGCAAGTCTATTTTCGGCAGCCTTGTTTTTCTGAACAACAGCTTCTTCTTTTTTGTCAAGGCTGTCGAGTTTTCTTTCGACCGACTCTTCTTTTTGCTGAATACGTCTTTCCTGACGCTGCATTTCTTTTCTTCTGTCGGCAATTTCACGTTCTGCGGTAGTAATCAGCTTATGAGCTTCGTCCTTACCTTCGACCAATGCTTCTTTTTTAGCTGCTTCCGCTTCACGCTGTGCTTCTTCCACCAATCGTTTTGCCTCGTCCTCGGCAGAACCAATTTTGCTTTCTCCGACTTTTTTTCTGTACTGAACGCCGGCAAAGAACGCACAGACCCCGACAATCACCGAAATGACAATAATAAGAAATATTGCCAAAATGGGATCCATTTTTTTGACACCTCCTGATCATTGATTTTTGATCCTTCTTTTTACTCTATACCCAAAGTCCGTAAAATCATCCCGGAAATTCCCGATGGTACTAATCATTGCAAAACGCCGCGATTTCATCGGATATTTCCTCAAAGGTGCCGATACCATATTTTATTTTAAGCGGCATCACACTGCCGTTTGTTTTCAATACACTTGATACAGAAACGATTTGCGAACTGTCATCAACGGACTTTCGGCTTTCTCGTCCTTATTTGTTCTGACTCCACAGGTGTAAATTCGGGCTGAACCATTCCTGTTATTACTTCATTTTATTACATCATTATCGTCCTGGCAGCCTTCCCCACTGTCCAAAGAGAACGGGTCAAAGTTGTCAATTTTCAAACAAATCATCATACAATAAGCATTATTCAAAACATATCATAAACTAAAATATATATCCAACGGCATCAAAAGATGAAAACTGTGTAAAAGGGGTATAATCTGATTGACAGAACAATCAGGCACTGTGAAAAATCATTCGTATCGGCAAACATCAGCTACCTAACTGTCCTTGATATATTGTATAACGATTGAGGTTATATTGTCAAGATTTTTATTACATTTTAAGAAATTTTATATTTTCCATCAGCTAACGCAGAAAATAAGCAGTATTACACAGTAATATAGAGTACCTGACCGCTGTATATCCGATCCGGATTTTGAATATGATTTTCTTCGGCAATTTTTTGATACGTCGTATGATATTTTTGGGCGATTCCCGAGAGTGTATCACCGTACCGTACAATATAGGTATAGGTGTACGTTTTCTTTTTCTGATCGGGTACGTCAGAATCTGCTTCCTTAACATTGTCACTTTCCTCGTCTTTCGTGTACATATAGTCAAGATCCACTTCTCCCGTAATGCCGCTGATGCTCCCGCTCGTACCGACATTGTACTGCCATAGCATACAGTCATATGCCGGTTTTTCAGCACCCCACTGTGCAAGCCACAAAAAATATTTTTCCAAAAGTTCGTCTTTATAGACATAATTTTCCAGATAGTTGAGGTTCATATAGATTCCTGCTTCATACCCCGATTTTTTCATATAGTCACAAAATGTTTTTACAATATCTGTACATATCCTTTTTCCCAATCTTGCCGCCGACGCATTTTCCATATCATAGAATACCGGCAGCTGCAATTCATAGTCCTTAATGCAGGAAATACAGTATTTTGCCTCCTTGACCGCATCATCGGCACTTTGGGCATAGGAATAATGATAAGCTCCGCAAGGAATCTTCTTTCCCTGAAAGCCCTTGATATTTCTGTCAAATTTACTGTCTTTTTGTCCCGACTGCCAGCCGTATCCGCTTCGTATGACGGCAAAACTGACCTCACTTTTCTTGATTTTTTCAAAATCAATATTCCCCTGTGCGTAGGATACATCAATTCCCTTTTTTCTTTGCATAGACGAACCCCCTCCATATTGTCTGTCCGAAACGATCGGCACAGCAATCTATGATGTTCCATTACTATGAAATGGCAGAATAAATTTATGAATAGTATTTGATATTATTTTGATTTTGAGGTAAAATAGTATGGTATAAAAAGATTGCTCCGTCAACATTATCAGCCCGGCACTGTTTGTCGGCATTTGTATGGTCTGCAGAGCAGTCAAGATCAAGGCAACGAGAGGATGTATTTAATTTGAACGAAACCACAAAAACGGAAATTTTAAATTTAAGGCGTAAGATCATCGAAAAAGAATTTTCCAATCTTAACGATATGCAGAAAACAGCAGCTTTCACCACCAAAGGTCCTTTGCTCATACTGGCAGGGGCAGGAAGCGGAAAAACCACCGTACTCGTTAACCGCACGGCAAATATACTTCGCTGGGGCGATGCATACGAAAGTTCCGAGCTTTACGGCGAGTACTCGGAAGAGGAACTCTGCCGGATCAGAGCTGCTGCTGAAACATCTGAAACGCTTTCTGATGAACTTGCAGATAAACTTTCCGTTTCAAAGGTCAATCCCTGGAGAATACTTGCAATCACTTTCACCAATAAAGCCGCTAACGAACTGAAAGAACGCATTTGCAGCAAAGTAGGCGATAAAGGAAATGACATATGGGCATCGACTTTTCACGCAGCCTGTACAAGAATTTTAAGACGCTACGGGGATAATCTGGGATATTCCAACCACTTTACGATCTATGATACCGACGATCAAAAACGGCTTCTGAAAGAATGTATCAAAGCACTCCGTATTGATGAAAAACTGATACCTGCCAAAAGTGTTCTGTACTCTATTTCACACGCCAAGGACAAAATGATTACCCCCAAGCAATATAAAGACAGTGCAGGAAACGATGAACGCCTTGTTCAGATTTCAAAAATATATGCGTTATATCAGCAGCGTCTGCTTGCCTCCGATGCAATGGACTTTGATGATATTATTTTCAATACCGTGATATTATTCAAATCTTTCCCCGATATTCTGGAAAAATATCAGGAACAATTCAAATACATAATGGTTGATGAATATCAGGACACCAATACACTTCAATACGAATTAATCAGACTGCTTGCAGAAAAATACCAAAACATCTGTGTTGTCGGTGACGATGACCAAAGTATCTATAAGTTCCGTGGTGCAACCGTAAGCAATATTCTCGAATTTGAAGAAAATTATGACAACGCCAGAGTGATCAAACTGGAACAGAATTATCGTTCTACCAAAAATATACTGACATCTGCCAACCACGTCATTAAAAATAATACCGTGCGAAAAGAAAAAACTCTCTGGACACAAAACGAACAGGGTGAAAAAATTGTATGGTATACGGCAAGTGATGAATCCGATGAAGGACTGTTTATTTCCAAAACCATCAATGCAATGATAGCAGACGGTGCGAAGTATTCGGACTTTGCGGTACTGTATCGTATGAACTCTCAATCACAGGTATTGGAACGTACTTTTGTACGCTCCGGAATCCCGTATAAAATCATAGGTGGTCATCGTTTTTATGAACGCCGTGAAATCCGTGATATGATGGCTTACCTGAACGTTATCAGCAATCATCACGACAACAATCGCCTGAAAAGAATTATTAATGTCCCCAAGCGAGGAATCGGTGATAAAACAATCAGCCAGATAGAAGAAATCGGTCACACTATTGGTCGGAGTATGTATGAAATCATTCAGCAGTGCGACGAGTTTGAAGCTCTTGCAAGAAGCAAAGATAAACTCGATGCTTTCTGTAAAATGATTGATGAATTGAGTGATATGCTTGACCATACATCTATTTCGGAAGTGTATGAAACACTCGTAAACCGCATCGAATACGAGCCCTTTATTAAAAAAGAAAGTGAACGAGGGGATGCTGCTGTTGAAAACGTAAGAGAACTCAAATCTACGATTATGCGTTATGAAGAAGAAAACGGTGAGGAAGCCACTTTGCAGGGATTCCTGGAAGAAGTAGCACTGATGACCGACATTGATTCCTTTAACGATACAGAAGACAGCGGCAAAGTAGTTCTTATGACACTCCACTCCGCTAAAGGTCTGGAATTTAACAATGTATTTATTCCCGGTATGGAAGAAAATATTTTCCCCGGATTTCAGGCAACGATGTCCGAGGACGATATGCAGGAAGAACGCCGCCTTGCCTATGTAGGTATTACCAGAGCAAAAAATAATCTCTTTTTGATTAATTCCGAAAGCCGTATGCTTTTCGGTCATACAACACGCAATCGCCCATCCCGTTTCTTAAACGAACTTCCCGAACAAATTGTAGAAAAGAAGCACAAAGAAGTTGTCAAAAACCCGAATATCAATATTCCCGAACCCAAAGCGGTACGGCGTGCCGAAATTGCCAAAAGCAAAGTAATTACATCGGGAGCTGCTAAAAAATCATCTGTCAATTATGAAATAGGAATGAGAGTAAAACACAAATCATTTGGAGAGGGTACGATCCTTAGTTCCAAAGCAATGGCATCGGACAGTATGCTTGAAATCGCATTTGACAATGCAGGAACAAAAAAACTGATGGCTTCGTTTGCACGTCTTGAAATTATTTAAAAGATAAGGTTGTGAAATTATGCCCGCTGTTGTTTCCCATTATTTGCTTGCAGAAAGAGTGTACGATACACTTTCTCAGTCGTGTCCCAATATGAATATCAGCCGCACTGCTTTTATGTGGGGCTGTTCAGGACCCGACATTTTCTTCTCACACAGACTACTGCCCTGGCAAACAGGCAAGAGTCTTCGTTCACTCGGTTCTCAGCTGCATAATACCCCTGCTGACAAAATCATCAACTACTTTATGTCCTATGCCAGAAATAATGAAAGCGATATTGCGGCAGCATACACGCTGGGTTTTGTGACACATTATGCATTCGACAGTACGGCACACCCGTTTGTCCTTTATTTTGCAGATAAAATGTCCGAAAAACAGCCCGTAAAGCATCCATCTGTCTGTCATAACGAAATTGAATCCGCCTTAGATACAATTTTTTTGAAATATGAAAAAAATATCCTGATCTCCGACTTTAAACTGCAGTCGACGTCGCCATTGGACGAAAAGATTAATATGATAATCGCAGAGTTATACCATTCTTATCTTCTTGCAGAAAAAAACAAAAATATATCCGTTGAAACAATGATACAGGTGCAACAGGATTGGCACAAGGGACTTTCATTACTCAATGACGGATACCAAATCAAAAAATCCGTTATCCAGACAGGAGAAAAAGTACTAAAGATGAAGCCAATGCTCTCCCCTGTCATCAGAACACCCCATCCCGACTTAAAAAATGATTTCGCCAATTTCAAACATTGTGAGTGGTTCTCCGAAGCAGACGGAAAAATGCATACAGAAGATTTTTTTGAACTTGCCGAAATAGCAACAAAATTTTCACTTCAATTAATTGCCTTACTTGTTTCCGGTAAAAATATCCCTCACGAAATGTGTCGGGCAAGTTTTTCGGGTCATAACTGAGCATTTTGCCGCACAAAGATAAAATTTCTTTGTGCGGCAAAAGTTTTACATTGCAAATACTTGAAAAACATACTAAGTCTATTGTATAATAGGGTAAAGAGAAACAAAAGAAAGGATGCGTGTTATGAAAATATCAACAAAAGGCCGTTACTCATTGCGAATGTTGCTGGATCTTGCAATGAACCAAAGCGAAGGATATATTGCACTCAAAGATATTGCCAAACGTCAGAATATTTCCAAGAAATATCTTGAACAAATCGTACCCTTGCTTAACAAATCGGGACTGCTCCGTGCCAACAGAGGATACCAAGGAGGATATATGCTTTCAAAGCCGGCTGCCGAATGTACTGTCGGAGAAATTCTTCGTCTGACAGAGGGAAGTCTTGTTCCTGTTTCATGTCTTGAAAATGATTGCAATCAATGTTTTATGGCTGCCGAATGTATGACCTTACCTATATGGGAAGGTCTTTACAAAGTAATCACAGATTATCTTGACAATATTACATTGCAGGACATTATCGACAATAATCCCGCCATCAACGGCGATGACTACTGCATATAATGTGTTTTTTGATTTTATCAGCCTGTTCGGCAGATGAAAATTTTTTTCATCGCCCGAGCAGGCTGTTGATTTTTCAGGAACTATATCAAGTAAAAATAAAAGCGTAAGCAGCTGTTCACTGCTTACGCTTTTATGATGTTTAACTGTAAGTACCGCCTGAGAATTCAATATTTCCGCCTGACGTATTTTTAACAACAGTGGAGTCACTCAAAGACTTCACATACTCACGACTCTTCCAATAAGTTTTGTCAAAGAGGTTGGCAATATACTTATCGGACGCATTCTTCTTCTTGATGAGGTAAGTACCCTCACGAATCACGAATTTCTTGTCGCCGGTAGAATCTCTGTAAACTACTTCTGTATCTGTTTTAAATGTCACTACCATCTTGTCGGAAGTTGAATTATTGGCCATAAAGTAGAGTTTCGGTGAAACTTTTGTACTCTTAACCGTTCCGCACGTAGCAAATGTAATCGAGGGAACATACTTTTTCGTTGTAGGATCTTTGGCAGTCGGATCGGCAGGAACACGAGCCGAGAACGTTACGTCTTTACCTACAACAAGGTCGTTGGCCGAATCCCATCTGAAGTAGATGCTGCCGTTATTGACAGAGTACAGACGGGTTGCATACGATGTTGACAACATTCCGCCGGTGGCAACAAAGTTGACATCACCGCTTGTGCATGAATAGGTACCGGTTTTCTTGATAACACCGGAGTTTGTCCAACCAAGACTATCTGATGTGGCAGCTCCGGCAATTTCTCCGTAATTCTGCGGGTCTGTCAGATAGGTCTGTACTTCATCACTGAAGAGATCTACTTTATCCGATACCACAGGAGTCTTATCGTGATAGAAGTAATAAGCACCTGCTTTTACGACATAAGGTGTCTTGCCGGTTCTCTTGATGGTGGTATTCTTTTCAAAGTAAACTACCATCATATCCTTTTTGCCGTCACCGTCATAATCTTCCAGTTCATATACCATCGGATCGCCGCTTGACTGTGTCAGCTCATCGAATTCGATTTCTACATACTTAACCGATGCATTTTCAACCCACTCGGGATCAACCGCAGTATCCATCATAACATACTGCTTATTGTCCAGAATACGTGCTGCGGTAGCACCTTCTTTGACACCGTTCACAGTAAAGTATACATTTTCGATACATTTAACTGAAGTATGGGTTACCGGATCAGTGTAAGTTTTATTGGCATCAACAAAGACGATCGGGAAGTTTTCGGGATTGACATCTGTTACATCTACACCAGCTGCAGGACAGCCGTCATAGAACACTTTGATAACAGAACTTGCTTTGATCTTATCCTGTGAATCATACAG
The DNA here is from genome assembly GCA_902773135.1 of uncultured Ruminococcus sp. Classification (GTDB taxonomy): domain Bacteria; phylum Bacillota; class Clostridia; order Oscillospirales; family Acutalibacteraceae; genus UBA1213. The sequence continues at coordinate 14,053 of CACYDP010000094.1, read as the reverse complement.
CAACAATGCAATAGCACCACGGGTTTCTTCTACCTTTGATGCGATGGCAGTTCTGAGTTCTGATGCTGCTGCATTAACTTCACCAGCACCTGCCCCTGAAGCATAAACGCCTTCTGCTTTTTCAAGGACTCTTCTGATATTTTCGATTGATGCTGTTGTATAGGTGGTTTTCTTGTCCGCTCTATTTTTATATTCCATATAAACGCCTGCACCGCCGCCGCTGACAGGAACGGAAATAAAGGTTCTTGCCTCTGACATTGCACCGTAAAGATTACTATATGCATCTACAACAGCCTTTACATCATCATATTTAACACCGGCAGTTGTATCCGCAAGTGCCATAACATCTGATACCTTGATAGAGTCATCGCCTGCACCATCACCTACGGTTGAAAAATCCTTATACGCATTCTTCAAACCTTCGGCATATTTATAGTTGCTTGATTCCTGACTTGCTGAAAGACCGTCATCATTATATTTCTGAATCAACGTATTACCGTAGTACATACCCTGAGCAGTGATGAGAGCATCTTTCAGTTTTTCCTGATTAGAGGAGAACGAAGTCCAGTCACCTTTACCGCCTTCAATATTTTCATTGTCGAGAGTCGGATTAAAGAGAACTTTATCCGCACCCTGAAGAGAAGTCTTGAAGATTCTTGATGTACCTGTATCATCTACCACAGAGAACGTTACAAAAGGTGTTGTCTTGTCAATATCAGCATAGTGATAAGTAGATTCCGAAGCAAGTGTATGATCCATTGCCACAGAGGCAGAAACGCCAACACCTACATAGCTGGCAGTCAACGAACTTGAATCCCAACCGGAAGGCAGAGCAAAGTATACTCTTGTGGTATCGCCGATTACATTTGTATCCGGGTCAAAGGAATAAATGCTTACATCGCTGTATTTACCGCCTGTGAGTGCTTCGGAGTTAAGTGTAACCCATACATCACCGGTTGCATTCGTAATGGTCGTTGTCGAAATATTGCTTGTAGAAGAGTTCTTGTTATTCATACCTTTTACAGCAAATGAATAAGTCGCAGATTTCGCAACAGGAATCTTAATATCACACCAGTCATAATACGGTGACAGTTTGGAAGAACCTACACGACCATGACAGTTCTTACCTTGTACAAAACCGCCGTATTTGAAATTGGAATCGTTCAATTTCCAACCGTTTTCATCAGCTTTGGTTCCGGAGCCATAAACTTCAGCATACGGTCTGTTGGTAATTCTTACCTTGCTGCCGCCTACGAAAGGCATATCAATATCTGTACCCAAAAGGTCATCTACTTCGATTTTCGGAACACTGAGTACCGGGGTACCGTTTGAAGTCATCAATTCGTAAGCACCGTTTTTATAATCGGTAGTCGGAGCGTGTGTAGAAGGATTCACCCAACCCAACAGATAATATTTATTGATCGAGCCTGCTCCGGGAGCTGAACTTGTGAAAGGCATATCACCGTCCGGATAACTGGACAGTGCCCTGAACAATTCCGTAGTCGGGCTTGAGGGGTTGGAGAAATCGGTAACATAGTTAATATTAAAGTATCTTGCAGTATTATCAAATAATACATAGAAGAAATTAGTTTCTTTAAATCTTATCATCTGCGTACCGGGATTATCTGCACCCACTACCAGTTTTATGTTACCGCTGCCGTGAGCCATCTTATTAAATGTGAAAACATAAGGAGCTACATCTACCGGCATAAAGTTTTCTCTGTTTTTGGAGTAAGACATATCAATAATCAGAGCGGACTTGCCTTCCGGTATCGGTATATCAAATACAACGCTGTCCAATCCTACTACTGTATCATCATAATTCATCAGCTGAATGCTGTCATTCAGTGATACAGGCTGCCATGATGTTTTGCTTGCAGCGGGCTTAGAACCCGAACCGGTATCATGGAAAGGATGAACCGAAGTAACAGCGACAGGTCCATTGCGATGTACGATGAACTGACCTGCCTGAGCGGTAAATTCTGTTGAGTTGTCACCGCTCTCAACTCTGACATTCATACCGTCTGCATAGACAAATTTTACTCTGTTATATACATCATCTTCAGAAGCAAGTGTTAAAGCAGCACCGTTAACGGTAACCGTAGGTGCAGCGAAGACACCGGACTTGTAGAACAACAATGTGGTTACTTTACCCAAAGCAACACTAAAATCATCAGCGGAGCCGTTCAACTGTGCAAAGAGGTTTCCGTCTGCATAGTCGGAGAATTTAATATTTTCTGACTGATACGTTTTAGTGGTTGTTCCCTCTGCATAAGTATACTCAAAAACAACTGCATCATAAGCGGTTTTATCCAGTGTAGTAGTATACATTCCCGATGCAACATCCAAAGGAATCTCCGCAAACGGAATCACTGCTGTTGCACCTGTTGTCAGGTTAATAGCTTTAATATCAAACTGAACATTTGATACAACGTTCACTTGAATTTTACCCTCCGAAGCAAGTGTGTCATAAGCACAGCCCGGTTTGTAAATGATGAAGTCGGAAGTAACTCTTGCCAATTTGTCAGTCTCTTCATTGATCTGATCTTGTGTAGCAGAAGTATTCAGTCTGAGAGTTTCAGCAGCTTCTATCTCGTTCTTTAATGTATCCAGACCTTCGTCTGTATAATTGGAATCTGCTGCAATAAATCCATCTCTGAATGCTTTTGCATTTGTGATAGCATTATCCAATGCTGACAGATCAAGAGGTGTTCTGTAAGTCGCCTTTACGATATTGAGAGCCTCTGTCAGTTCTGTGATCATTGTGGTGATTTCAGATTGTTTAATCTGATCTTTTGCCATCAGTTCATGAGCTTCTTTCAGTTTACCCTCATTCAGTGTATTTCTTGCATCCAAATCATAATTTGTATCTTTGATAATCTCTTCTGACTCGCTGATAAGCGGTTCAATGACAGACTTATCAAGTTTGTACAAATTATTCATATTTTCGATTGCTTCTTTCAGCTCATCAATACAATCCTGTGCTCTGGAATTCGTACATGTTGAATCAGCCAATGCTGTTTTAGCTGTTGCAACAGGACCTGCTGTCATCTCAACAATCTTGTCATAGTCATAGGTAGCTTTGCTGCCCGCAATTGCTTCTGCCTGACCGATGAGATCATTCAGTTCAGCATATTTTTCGGGATCAAGCGTTCTGATCTTAAGGTTTTCAATCGCTGTCTGGATATTTTCAGTTGCTTTCTTGTAACCAATATAGGTCACGCCGCCTACTGTATATCCGTCTCGAGCTTGTATGAGTTTCTCGGAATTTTTCGGTCCGGGAGCTCTTGAGATATAATCAAGGTCATTATAGATCGACTTACCTTCCGAAACAGCTGCTGTCAAAGCAGCGAATGAAGCATCATCAAAGTCATCGGGTTCAATGGCATCTGCTTCGTTGATCTTCTGCATCAATGTTACTCTGTCATCAGAAGTCGTAATGGCAACGTCCTTATAAGAAAGTTTGGTATGTACCTCGTTGCTGTTGTTAAAACCCTTTGCATGAATGGTTACATAAGCACTGTTGGAAATACCTGCGGCATCACAAGCAGCTTGTTCATTGCTATAACAGGTAAGTGTTCCGCTTGCATTATCATAAATAACCCATGCTTCTTTTTCTGTAAAACTGCCGATATACACAGGGCGTTCTGCACCATTATAAGGAATATTAATGGTTACGCCGCCGTTTGTTTCAATATTAGCAGCCCACCAGCCGCAGCCTTCATAAGCAAGAGCAATGCCGCCTGTATATTTGTTGCCGCTGTGCAGATAACTCTGACCTGTCAGCGTACCGCCTGAAGAATCAGTAATACTGCTGATCTGAGGAGTAGAAATTGACGGAACCGTGCTTTCCTCATCACCGTTCACAAAATTAACATGAACTGTTGTTCTGGGGTTCTTCACATAAACAAGAACCGTATCTTCAAGATTGGTTTTTCCGTCCCAGTCATTGTTGGTATAATAATAAAAATCCTCTTTCAAAAATTCAAAGTAAATATTTTTGTCTGACGGATCCAGATACCAAAGATGGAACATTTCCGTTGTCTGTCTGTTTTTGGAACTCTCATTCCATACCAACTGTGCACCACGTCTTGAAAGAATAGCACTAAAATAGTGAACATCTCTATTGTTGGTATAGAATTTGTTGGAATACCATTCACCGCCCTCGGATACAGCCGTAGCGGAAGGACCGTTTTTCAATCCGTCTGAGTTATTAATGATCCATCTGCCGCCGGGTTCACTAAGCGTACCGCTGACATCACCAATCTGAGAGCCGCCCCTCTCTGCAATATGTTCATTATAGTTCATATCATCAACAGAAGGATCTGGCAATTCATAACTTTCGTAATGCTTCTTGCCGGTGTAGATACCTTTTTTATCTTCGTATGTCCACACATAAGGAGCCAATGCCCATGACTGTCCCGGAAGTTTCTTTACTTTCAGGGTAACGGAGTCCGCTGTGGAACCGCTCGTTTTGTCACTACGCTTTTTCATCACGGTAATACGCCCCACAGAACCACCCGAATTATCTACATTATAAGTAACGGTCAGGTGAGCTGTTTTACTTTTACGACCAAACGCATCAGAATATCTGGAATATGCAGACAACATCAAAGTAGCCGGGTTTGAACCCTCTGCCTTTGTGTATTCTACATAGACGTAGGTAGTCGTATTGTCGCTTTTGGAAAGCGTGTCGTTTTGTGTGATTTTAGCACCCTCATTAGTGGTACCGCCGACATCATTCATTGACATATATTCAAATCTTTTCTGACCGGAAGTACCGGGCATTTCGGTGCCCATGACATCAAAATTCTTTATGCCCGAATAGTAAGACTTTGCATAATCAAGAGCACTCTTAACATTAAGGTATGCCTGTCTGCCGCTCACATCGGTACTGGTATTTGCAATACTGTTAGACGCTATAAAGATCAGTGATGCAGAAAGCATTACAAGAACACAGGTAACACCGATTGCAAACGGCAGTGAGAAACCTTTTTTGTTATTCTTACTAAACCACATGAAATTGTCCTCCCCTTTCTTTTCATAAATCATATACCGAATACAATAGCTGTATTGGCAGTTCCGCTGCCACCGACAGTATAAGTAGCACTGACATTGGAAGTTGTCGGTATTTTACTCAGCGTTGCACCAGGCACAGCTGCATCGGATTTAATGTTGTTAAGGACCGTTGAGCCCTGAAGCTGGTAACCATCGGTTGTTTCAATGGTATATTCCAAGGAAACAAATGTCTTTTTTGCGGCAGACGGATCGCTCGATTCAGGAACTTGTTTACGCAGCTTGAAAGTAATCTGCTGAATACCTTCAAGGGTCACATCGGAAACTCTGTCATAGCCTGTACCCGATGCGTTTTTCTGATACAAGAACGTTTCCATATATTTTGTACCTACCGGATTACCGATGTAGTTTCCCTCAAGGGAACCGTCCGGGTAGTTTGAACCGTCTGCTAAAGATGACCCCGAAATAAAGTATACTTCCTTTGCCGTTCTGGCACCTTCGAGTATCATCTGTTCCGCCGCAACTGCCTGATCCTGTTGTTTAGAAGTAGTCGCTGCCGTGGTATAGTGAGTAATTGTCATCGCAAAGATGCCGATACCCATTGTTGAAACAATTGACAAAATCGCAATCGTAACAACAAGTTCCACAAGTGTATAACCCTTTTTGCTTCTGAGAGTTTTCGCTTTGCTTTTTTGATTCATATTGATCGATCCTCCTTTCACATTAAGATACCTCAGGTTGCCTTTGCGTAGGGAACAAAAGTTTCAGTATAAATCGTACCCTGAGCCGACTTGCAGGCTGATCGTACAATCATTCCCTTCACTTTTGCATCCTCACCTATCAAAGAGCCTCCGGAAACTGAAGATTCCACATCAGGAAAAATCGAAAAACGCTCATCCAGATCGCTGGAAAAAAAGCTGGAAGGCTCAACATATGTCATTTTGACGTATCTGGCAGTGGATGTTTTAATGTAGCTGCTTGCCGAACCAAGATCAGCGTCCAATTCAGCTTTTTTGGTAAATTGCATTTTGGTTGCCGCAGCAGCCACCAACTCATTGGTAGAGGCAGAAACAACAGATGCTTTGTCCTGGTCTGCATTATACACTGTTGTAGTATAACCCGTAGACATTGCCGCCAACGTTCCCGCAAAAACAATAACAATAATTGTCATACCGATCAGAAGCTCGACAAGAGTAACGCCACGTTTTGATTTTATTTTTTGATGTATCAACTTTTCGGTTTTCATATGAATTTCCTCCCTGCGGTTACGCAAAATGCGGCACTGACTCATCATCAAATATGCCTATAACCATTATAACCGCAATTTATCATTAATTCAAGCAATTTTTAGCATTAATATAAACAAATAATTTGTTAAAAGTTTGTCCATATTTTCAAACTATACACAAAATATACAGTCTGTATAACACAAATTGCACTTTTTATACAGAACATAATATTGTAAACAAAAGGCAGTAACAAAACTGCCACTGCCTTTTATTTTTATTTTTATGTATTTGCATCGATAACGCTGTAAACGCCGAACATCGGGAGAATCATAGATACAACAACGGTACCTACAACTACACCAATCACAACCGTCATAACAGGTGTCATCGCATCTGTCAGACGTTCGGTAGATTCATCAACCTGTGTTTCAAACATTTCAGCCATTTTAAAGAGTGAATCTCCAAGCATACCGGATTCTTCACCTACTCGAATCATTGAAACGAGAATCGGGTCAAATACGGGGTGCTTAGCCATTGCATCATGAATCGTAACACCAATCTGTACATCGCTGAGTACGTCCTGAATTCTTGCACGAACAAAAAGGTTCGGAACAACATCTCTTGAGAGAGCCATTGCTCTGTGAATGGGAATACCGGCATCTGTCAGCGTTGACATCAGTCGGCAGAATCTTGCAAGAGCACTTTGACGAACAATAGGACCTACAAGCGGTATTTTCAGCATTAATCTTGCCAAAAGCATCGCAAACTCGGCACTATTCTTCTTCAGTGTTGTAAACGCAAACCAAAGACCGCCTGCGATCAGAAGAATCAGCCACCAGTATCCTATCAATATGTCAGATAGTCCCATAACCGCCAGTGTCAGTCCCGGCAATTCGGCACCCATGCTTGCGTAGGTATCTTTAAAGGTAGGAAGAACGAATACACAAAGAATAACAAGAAGTGCAATAACAAGTACAACAAGGAAGAGAGGATACATCATCGCACTCTTAACCTTACCTGCAAGAGCCATATTCTTTTTACAGATCAATGCAGACTGTTCAAACGATGTATCAAGACGACCGTTTGCTTCACCGGCTTCAACAATACTGATATAGATAGGAGGGAATCCGGCAAAGTTTCTCATTGCCTGTGAGAGAGTAAGACCGTTGTAAAGGTTTTCGTTGATTTCCTTCAAAATCTTTTTCATCGAAACTTCTTTTTCGGAATCGATCATAATCTGCATCGAAAGTGACAGGTTGATACCGGCTTTCATCATCATACCAAGCTGGTTAAAAAGCTGAAGCAGTCTTTTTTCTTTAATTTTCTTGTTATGAATATCGCCGCCCATATCCATTTGCCATATACTGGTAGGTTCATCTGAGCCGCCGGCTTCGTTAATATCCTGAACGATAAGACCTTTTTCACGAAGAATAGAAATTGCCTGGCTTTGGGTTTCAGCCTCAACGGCACCTTCTTTTTTCTGATTTCTGGCGTTCATCGCCGTATACTTATACTTCAATCGAGTTCACCCCTTATCTTCTTGCATCGGTGTCGCCGACATCAAAGTTCCAAGCCTTAGCAATCTGTTCTGTAATAAGACCCTGAGCAAGAAGGTTATCAATACTTTTATGCATTGTGATCATACCGTACTGCTGACCGAGCTGGATAGACTGCTGAATATTTGCTACCTTATTTTCACGAATAAGGTTACTGATAGCACTGGTAACAAACATGATTTCAAAAGCTGCAATTCGACCGCCTGTTGCTCTCGGAAGAAGTCTTTGGGAAATAACCGCTTTCAATGACGTAGAAAGCTGTACACGAATCTGCTGCTGCTGATCCGGCGGGAAAATATCAACCAAACGGTCGATAGTTTTAGCCGCACCTTCTGTATGTACTGTCGAGAAAACCAAGTGACCGGTTTCAGTTGCGGTAAGTGCGATCTGAATCGATTCTCGGTCACGCATTTCACCTACGAGGATAATATCGGGGTCTTCACGCATGGCAGCACGAAGAGCCATCGGGTAAGAACGGCTGTCAAGACCGATTTCTCTCTGATTGATAATGCAGCGTTTTGGTGTATGCAAGAATTCAACAGGGTCTTCGATCGTAATAATATGTTTACTCTTATATTTATTGATTTCATTGATCAAAGCCGCCAGAGTTGTCGATTTACCGGAACCGGTAGGACCGCACATCAGAACCAGACCGGAATTCAAATCCAGTGTTTTTCTGATAGAGTTCGGCAGGTTGAGTGTTGACAATTCAGGAACAACGCTGTTAATAACACGAAGTACAAGAGCTGTACCATTACGCTGTCTGAACGCATTGGCTCTGAAACGTCCGCATTCACCTATTTCAACTGCGGCATCGGCTTCACCGGTCTGAAGGAATGTTTCAAATCTTGACTGATTCAAAACCGCTTTAATAATTGCTGTTACTTCCACCTCATTGAGAGCCGGATCATTGGTAAAAAATACATTACCGTGAAGTCGATACGCAGGATGGTTACCGGATGCAATATGAATATCCGATGCACCTTTGGTAACGGCTTCTTTTACCAGGCTGTAAAAATCCACTTAAATCTACCCCATTCATATTTTAGATTTGTGCATTGGCACACAATATTAGTCGTTAGAAATTGTCATATCTATAAATTCTTCATAAGAAGTAAGTCCCTGCAAAACGTCTCTCCGCACATTTTCTTTCATCGGTATCATACCCTCGGCAACTGCCAGATCTCTGAGTTCATCAGTACTTTTGTTTTCGGTAATGGCTCTTTTCAGAGTAGTTGTCAAAAGCATTACTTCGTGAACGGCAATACGACCTTTATATCCTTTTTTGTTGCATTTTTCGCAGCCGCATTTACGGTACAGCGTAATTTCTTCATTGGGATCAATGTTCATCGCAAGACGTTCATTTTGATCGGGGCTGTATGCCTCTTTGCAGTCAACACAAAGACGACGTGCCAGTTTCTGTGCGATAATACCCAAGAGTGCCGACGATACCATGTAAGATTCGATACCCATATCAATCAGACGTGCCACCGAACTGGGTGCGTCATAAGTATGGAGTGTTGAAAGAACCAAGTGACCTGTGATAGCAGCCTGAACAGCGATGCCGGCCGTTTCACCGTCTCGAATCTCACCGATCATAATAATATCGGGGTCCTGACGAAGAATGGAACGAAGTGCTGCTGCAAAGGTAAGTCCTGCTTTTTCGTTGGTCTGTACCTGCGTAATACCGGGCTGAAGCATTTCGACAGGGTCTTCAACCGTAATGATATTAATATCTTCGCTCATTACTTCGTGAAGTGCGGTATAAAGCGTTGTCGATTTACCGGAACCCGTAGCACCCGTAACCAGAATAATACCACGGTTACTTTTTACAAGGTGATTAAATTTTTCAAGATTCTCCGGCAAGAAACCGATATTTTCTTTTTTCAGTTCCATACCAAGAGAAGTTGTAATACGCATAACGATCTTTTCACCGAACACACTCGGCAAAACAGAGATACGGAAGTCTATATCCTTACCGCCTACACGATAATTAATACGACCGTCCTGCGGTATACGTCTTTCAGCGATATTCATATTACCGATAAATTTAATTCGGGACGTTACCGAAGCGATCAGCTCCGGGCTTGTTTCCATATAGATCTGAAGTTTACCGTCAATACGAAAACGGATTCTCAGACATTTCTCCATTGGTTCGATATGAATATCGGATGTTTTTGAATAAATCGCTTCTTCAATCATTGTGTTAACGAAACGAATAATCGGCTGGTCATTTGCCGAAGCATCCTGAGCAGCAGCTTCTTCCGCCTCTTTCTGAGCCTGACTTTTTGTAGTGTTGGACTCCAAAAATTCCTTAGCGTCATCGATAGCCTTCTGTGCCGCATACATATCACGCAGTTTTGCGGATATTTTTGATGCTTCTGCGATAACGGGCTTTATCTTTAATTTGGTTGCAATCGATATATCTTTGAGTCCCTGATAGTTAAGAGGATCCGCTATGGCTACCGTAAGGAATCGTCCGTCCAGTTCAACGGGTATTACCATATTAGACTGTGCCATTTCCTCGGGGATAATCGAATTGAGTTCCTCGGGAACGCTTATTGTATCCAAATCAACATAGGGGATAAAGAGCTGCTTTTCAAGTGCTTTGCACACCTGCTGTTCAGTAACGATTTTATCCTCAATCAGAAGATCCGCAATACGTTTCTTATTCGTTTTTTGTTTTTCGAGTACTTCCTCAAGCTGTTCCTCGGTGATGTCACCCGAATTAATAAGAATCTGTCCGATTTTCAAGTTACTAACTCTCATTTTTTCAGCTCCCTAATCAATCAAAATAAATTTAAATATAAACCTGCCAGATATTTTATTCCGTCAAACAATGTCAGATAAACAATGATTGCTATGGCGATATAGGGACCGAATGCCAGATAAGAATGAAAACTGAGCTGTTCCTCTTCTTCGGACGCAGCATCACTTTCATTTTCTTCCGGCTCATCGCTATCCCCGGTATCTGTTTCTGTCATCACTTCATTGGTATCCTCACCGGTTTCGGAAGCGTTGCCGCCATTCTTGATTTTGGATACAAGAATAATCACAGCGAAACAAACAGTAGCCGTTATCAATGAAATCAATAATGTGTAGATCGTCCCCGGGAAACCTGTCAGTATACCTACGGCGAAGAACAGTTTTACGTCACCGAATCCCATACCGTCTTTTTTGTACACCAACATACCTATCAGATCTACCAGTATCATCACGGCGGCACCGATGCCTGCACCTGCAAGCGGCGACCACCATGCACTGTGTAAAATATGGTATCCTCTTACTATATCATAAACGCTGAGCATCAACCCCAGAACACCAAGAAGTACGGTGAACTGATCGGGAATAATCGTATATTTAAAGTCACATACCGTAATCATCAGTGCTGCAAAAATAATGAGCATCAGCATGATAAAATATATATCATATCCTTTGTTGAACTGCCATCTCAGTGCCGCAAAGCATACAGAGGAAACAATTGAAAGTACTATGCCCGACCCTGCATAATTAACACGCTTGCCCGAAAGAAGTTCGGGGGACGGTGTTTCGTTATAGTCACACAGCCATTTTGCCGGCACTTTATTGATAATAAAGTAAGCCGCAAAAGTAAGTGCAAAACCAAATATCGGGCAGAGTATTGTCCATATCAGACCTGCTGTGGTCTGAATATATTGTAGTGGTTGCATTTAAAAAACTTCCTCGGTCAATTATTCTTCAGAAGATTCGTCTGCTGCTGCTTCCTCCTGATTGCCTTCATTTGCTTCGGGGTTAAAGTAATACAGATTAATGGTAAGAGTTGTCTGGTATTTACCTTCAACATCTTCAACAGAAGCCTGCTTGGAAACAACGGAAGACTGAGCTTTGGAAGTGCCATCGCCCGAACCTTCTTCAGAGGGTTCTTCAGCAACTACTTCTTCTCTTGATTCTTCTGCCGGAATCAACGATATATCACTGATATAGTAAGAACCTTTTGATTCACTTTCAAAATACTTCAGTGTCTTAACAATTTCTTCTTCAGTCGATACGAATGTAAAGGTAGCAATTGTTTTGTAGAGGGGGTCGCCTGCTGAGGAAGCTCTGCCCTGATCATCAACGACACCCTTCTGAACGTTCAGAGAAGTGGGGTCATAATTAAGATTGATCAACATATCTCTTATATCGTCAGCTGTTTTTGTACCGTTGACAAAGAGTTTGTCGCTTTCCTTTTCATACTCTGCTTTCATACTTACAATGCTGTTGCTTACTTCTTTTGCTCTGGCAAGGTAGTCATTGTACATACTTATCTCAGCCGTTGCCGATTGGTGATCAGAATTATACTTTCCGAGCTTCTGAGAGAAAGGCACCTGAACCACAATAAGAAAGATAATACAGATAACCAATACACCTGCAATAACCCATATATACTTAGGGATATTTATCTGCTGTTTTTTATCCATTTTCGTTTACCTCCGTAATTATCGTTTATCATCGAATCAAGAAGCCGATGATTCGGTGCTGCTCTCAGATGAATCGCCTGCACCGGCATCATCTGACGAAGTGCCGTTTGCTTCATCAAGTTTTTCCTGAGCTTTATCGATTACTGCCTGCTGCACTCTGAACAGCATCGTTGCCTGGTTGTAGTCTATACCGTTGCTGTTGACAGCCTGTGTTGAATACTGGTCTTCAACATCAAAATATCCGCCGGCAGCGATAGAATTTTTCAGTTCAACAAATGCATTGTAATCCTCTACATACAGGTTTGCATTGAGTTCATTTGCTTCTATGTTCAGGTCAACGCTGTCAATTTTGCTGGAAGAATTAATAACCTGTGTAAAGAATGCCTTTGCCGTATCAGCAGACTTAACAACGGTATGCGGAAGTGTTTCCGAGTCCTTGTCAAGATTTCCAATTCTTTCTTTATAATCTGATTCTTCTTTGATCAGTGTTTTAGCTGTATCAAACTGATTGCTGTTCAGCTGATCGGTATCATTTTTCTTCTGCATTTCAAGAGCAAGCCACCAGCCGCCTACGCCTACCATCCATACAAGAGCTGCTACAACAACACCTGCTGTGATTGTTTTTCCAAGCTTACCGTTTTTAGCGGCAGCAAGAGCACTCATTGCGTTTGTTTCGCCGAGCAGAAGGTTTGCTTCGTTGACAGGCATTGTCAAAACGCCGTTGAGTGTAATAAACGATGTCGTATCAAATCCCTTTTCCGCAGCATTCGGGGTAGCAACAGGAGCAACTGTGGCACCTGTAAAGAGATTTGTCACCTTTTCCATAGGAGCGGTAAGACCTACCGAACGGCAATACTGAGCGATATTCGGGAGTTTAGCAAGTGCGTCGCACAGTACGATCTGGTCGATGTCAAGACGCATTGTCGAGATAACCATTCGGAGATTTCTGAGGATTTCGCCCGCAGCATTGTCGAGCATTGTCATTGTCTGTTTTCTGGTTGTTGCCGAGTTACATTTATTGCAGGCACCCAGACCTTCCTGACGGATAAGATCAATCGCACCCATTTTACTGATACCGAACTCAAGGGAGAACATTTCAGCAATATCTTCCAGTACACTGGAGAATGACTGCTGGAATACAGGAGCACCGTTATGGAGTACAACCAGTCTTGTTGCGGCAAAGTCCATACTAATCAATGCGATAGCTCTTGTTGCAGAGTTCAGATCCGCTTTGGAGGTATAGAGCATACCCGCAATAGGAGGTGTGATTTTTACGATATGTATGCCTTCGTTTTCAAAGTTGGCACGAAGGTCTGTCAGAATACCGGTATTCATTGCAAAGAGAGAAGCCGAAACGTCTTCCGATTTGCTTGCCTTACCGTACTGCTGACCGTATTCAAAGTTCAGTATTGTATACTTTTCAACTTCTGCGTGAAGTACGTTTTCTGCTTCTACACGTGCAAAGGTAGGCAGCAGTTTATCTTTTGCGGGGGCGTGCTTATATTCCTTTGTAATAAGTACGTCTTCATCTTCGATACACACAAAGAGATCGCCTATTTCCATACTTACGCTTGCGGCACAGCGTTTTACAAAGGCTGCAAGCTCTTCAGTTTTTTCATACGGGTGATCTTTCAGTGAATCATTCAGCTCAAAAATCTGAGGTACATTAAAGTTGGTAGGAACTACCGAACTCCTCTTGGATTTTGATGAAAAACCGCCTTCCGGCTTATCATACTCGGCAGGAGTAAGAATGAGAAGGCTTCGTGTAATCTGCATTACAGTTGCTATTGTTTTCATAAATACACCACACTCT
>CACYDP010000093.1 GCA_902773135.1 uncultured Ruminococcus sp. | reverse complement strand
TAATGCCATCTATTCGACAGATGATAACTTCAGCTTTAAACTTCCCTCACAGTCCGGCAGATATACCGTTAAAATCGTATGCCGTGATGGTGCAGGCAAAACCGCATCAAAGGATATTACCGTGACCGTAAGATAATTTTCAAAACCCAATATATGACCTCTGACAAAACCGTATTTTATCCCAAAGATACGGTTTTGTTTTTTGGTTTCCGACAAAAATGAAAAGTTTCGTCCACCTTTTCAAAGGTGGCGAGGTGCAGGAGCAGAGCTCTTGCTCGCTCTCCGCAGAGAGCGAAATCCCCTCCGCAGCTTCGTGTAAAATCAACAAAAATGTCCAAAAAAATTAAATTATATTTTTTCTGAAATTGGGGAAGATTGTGTTATAATGATAATAAATACAATACGAGGAGAATTGATATGTCGAATGTTGATTTGTCCGTAATCATTCCATCGAAGAACAATAAACATAAGACTGCCGAAATCATCAGACATATTTCGGAAAACACAGACGATTTGGATATTGAATTCATTGTGATAGATATGAACTCCTCTGATGACAGTGTTTCGTCGGCACTGCAAGAAATCAAAAGCCGTCATCTGAAAGGCTGTGTGATCCAGAGCGGTAAAAGCACTGTCAGTTCCGCACTGAATACGGGTATCTATCAATCGAACGGAAAGTATATCACATTTGTTTATCCGAGAAAATTATATAAAGATTATATGATCAGTTATTATCATACGATAGAAAAACATAACGGAGATATTGTTTTTGCAGTACCGTCCGACAGCAGCGAACGCATCAGTGATGAATTAGTGAAAGATCACATTTTGAATCAAGATTTTATTTATCATCTTGCTAAAATGCCGTTTTACATTGATTTAGCGGCTGTGATGCTCAGACGGGAATATCTGCTCGATCATCACATCAGATTTTTTGATGAATGTCGTCTTGGTTATGCCGAAGCATTTATCTATAATATAATGCTTTTTGAACCAAAGGCGGTATATGACAATACAGAGCTTCAGCGTGATTATGTTAACAGTATGTCCGATGAAGAAACGGTATCAAATCGGGCTTGTATGAGCAGAATTGATGCTTTGATTAAAGTTTACGAACAGATTCTTCTTTGCCGTAAAGATGATCAGCAGCTGGTTCACTTGTTTGAATATGAAAAAATTCCGGCTGCGGTAATGTCTGTGGTGGATATTCTTTTGAAAGAGAACTTCAGCTGTTCGGCTGTTAAAAAGAAACTGCATAAGAAACATTATGATGAATATCTCAGAATTTCATCAAAGATTCCCTCGAAATTACGATATAAAATTTTCAAATGGAAATGGATTCCCTATTTTTATAAACCATAAAACGAAAGGCGGAATGAAATTGAGTTCTACAAACAATCTATATAATGTAAGATATGCGGTGATCAGACCCAAATACTTTGCACCGTTTTACAACTTTGGTTCCTTGCTTCTCAATACTTATGAGGAAGGATTTTTAAGTTCTAAACAAAAGGTAACGGATATGGTAGCGGCTCTGGAAAGCAAAATGATGGGAAAACGAACCAAGATCAACAATACACAGTCCGATGAAAAAAATCCCGAAATAGAGAAACTGTTTAACGAATCAATCAGCTGTGTTCTTCACAAGGACGGCCGTGAAATAACGATTGATCCGGGGCTGTTGCAGTCCGAATCCGGTTGGTACAATATCTGTATCAAGAGTAACCGAACCTCCGTGACCGAAATGTCCGTCAATGCACTGTTTAAAATCAAACTTGGTTCCCGTGCGTTGCCCTATGATAATGAAAAATATTCTATCGGCGTGATTGACGAAAGCGGGACAGCGGGATTTGCCGTTGTGATCGATGAAAGTGACGGCGGTGTCAAGGGCAGTATGTCGATGAAGGTGATTTTCTTTGATGAAAATCATTATGTTACCGACCTGGCATCAAAATATACGGATACGGAACAATATTTGTAAATTGATCTTGAATAAATCAATGATTGTAAAGTCGTGAAGCATTAATGTTTCACGACTTTTTCTACAAACATTTGTTCTCAGCATTGCTATATATCGGTCAATATGATATAATAAAAACAGATTTTGCAATATAAGGAATTATGAATATGAGAATTTTGGGTATAGATCCCGGATACGCCATTGTCGGTTACGGTGTGATCGAATTCAGCGGAGGAAGATATTATCCTATTGATTATGGTGCAGTAACCACTGATGCCGATACGCCGTTTCCGAAAAGACTTCAGCAAATATATAACGGACTTGTTTCTGTCATTATCAAGAACGATCCCGATGCAATGTCCATCGAAAAACTGTATTTTCAGAACAATCAGAAAACAGCGATTGCAGTGGCAGAAGCAAGAGGGGTCATTTTGCTTGCGGCACAAAATAATAATATTCCCATCAGCGAATATACACCGCTCCAGGTAAAACAGGCGGTCACAGGTTATGGAAAAGCCCAGAAACCGCAGGTAATGGAAATGACACGCAGACTTCTGAAACTGGAAAAGGTACCTAAGCCCGATGATACGGCAGATGCCCTTGCAATGGCGATTTGTCACGCACAGTGTTCCGGAACGAATCTGCGGTCCGTTCTGAACAGAATCAAATCAATCGACAACTATAAAAACTGATGAAGAAAAGAGGCATAAAATGATTTACAGTCTTAACGGAACGATTATACATACCGAGCCGAATGCGGTCGTCATAGAATGTGGAGGTGTAGGGTATAAATGCCTTGCCACGATGAATACGCTTCGTTCGATTCCGCATATCGGAGAAAAAGCAATGCTCTATACACATATGATTGTCCGGGAAGATGCCGTAGAACTTTGCGGATTTTCCACAACCAATGAATTAAATTGTTTCAAACTGTTGATGTCGATCAGCGGGGTAGGGGCAAGACTGGCGATTGCGATATTGTCATCTCTTTCTCCCGAGCAGGTAGCTCTTGCGGTATCGGCAGGCGACAGTAAAACACTTACAAAAGCAAATGGTGTCGGCAATAAACTGGCACAGAGAATTATCCTCGAATTGAAAGATAAGATCAAAAAACTCGGCATTGCCTCTCAAACTATGGACAATAGTTCTCTGGCAGCAAGCACTGTGCAGGAATCCGGCAATATATCTCAGGCAATCAATGCACTTGCGGTTCTGGGATATTCTCCCGATGAAGTAGCACCGTTTATGAGCGGTATTGATCCGCAAATGTCCGTAGAAAAAATCATCGGCGAAACATTGAAAGCAATCGGCAAAAAATAAAACGGAAAGGATTTCAGAATGGAAGATCTTGATTTTGAAAACAGAATAGTTTCTCCTACCGAAATTATGGGCGAAAATGATAATGAAAATCCTCTTCGTCCGAAACGTCTTGATGATTATATAGGTCAGGAAAAAGCAAAAGAAAATCTCGCTGTTTATATTGAAGCAGCAAAACAAAGAAATGAAAGTCTTGATCACGTCCTGCTTTATGGACCACCCGGTCTGGGAAAAACCACACTGTCGTGTATTATCGCCAATGAACTTGGTGTGAATTTCAGAATTACATCAGGTCCCGCCATTGAAAAACCGGGAGATCTGGCGGCAATACTGACCAATCTTAATGAGGGCGATGTTTTATTCATTGACGAAATTCACCGTATATCCAGAGCGGTCGAAGAAATATTATATCCGGCAATGGAAGATTTTGCTATTGACATTGTCACCGGTAAAGGACAAATGGCAGCGTCCTATCACTTGCCGCTGCCGCACTTTACACTGGTAGGAGCAACGACGAGAGCGGGACAGCTGACGGCTCCGCTTCGTGACCGATTTGGAGTCACTTTAAGACTGGAACTTTACACACCGGAAGAACTGGCACGTATTGTAACAAGAAGTGCCGGTATTCTGGGAATTCAGATAGAACCTGATGGTGCATTGGAGATTGCATCACGTTCAAGAGGGACACCGAGAATCGCCAACAGAATGTTAAAGCGTGTGCGTGATTTTGCCCAAGTAATGTCAGATGGCGTAATTACGCTGAAAACCGCACAGATTGCTTTGGAACGTCTTGAAATAGATGAATTGGGACTGGATTCCAATGACAGACGTATGCTTTCGGCAATTGTTAAATTTTACAGAGGAGGTCCCGTAGGGCTTGAAACACTTGCCGCTGCCATAGGAGAAGAAGCGGTGACGATTGAAGATGTTATCGAACCGTATCTTATGCAGATAGGATTTCTTAACAGAACGCCCAGAGGCCGCTGTATTACCAGAGCAGCCTGTCTGCATCTGGGATATGATTTACCGGAGGCATCTGACGGACAGATAAAATTTGAGTGAGGATATTATGTCTTTATCTATACTTACGGTTTCACAATTGAATTTTTATGTAAAAACAATGCTTGATTCGGATAGTCGTCTGAGGTCTGTCTATCTGAAAGGCGAAATTTCTAATCTTACGGATCATCAGCGGTCGGGACATATTTATTTTACACTGAAAGATGCCAAAAGTGCCCTGAAAGCTGTTATGTTTGCGAACAGTGCAAAATATTTAAAATTCCGACCCGAAAATGGTATGACAGTGATTGTCAAAGGCAGAATATCACTGTATGAAGCAGCAGGAACTTACCAGTTATATGCCGATGACATGCAGCCTGATGGAACGGGAGCAATCAATCTTGCATTTGAACAGCTGAAGAAAAAATTGTCGGAAGAGGGTTTGTTTGATGAAAGCCGCAAAAAGCCGCTTCCCTCCTATCCTAAAAAAATAGGTGTCATCACATCTCCTGAAGGTGCGGCTTTGCAGGACATCAGCAAGATTTTAAAACGGCGTTATCCCATCGGAACTATCGTGCTTTGTCCTGTACAAGTACAGGGAGAAGGTGCAGCACGGCAGATGACGGAGGCAGTCAGAAAGCTGAATCGTCTGAAATGTGCCGATGTGATTATCATAGGACGGGGCGGCGGTTCGGCAGAAGATTTGCAAAATTTTAATGATGAAAGTCTGGCAAGGGCGATCGCTGCTTCGGATATACCTGTTGTTTCTGCGGTAGGGCACGAAACTGATTTCACCATATGTGATCTGGCAGCTGATGTACGGGCATCTACGCCGTCAGCAGGGGCGGAACTGGTATCTCCCGAAATAGATGTTATGAGAGCGGAAACAGAATATTATTGCCAAAAAATACATTCACTGACAGAAGCAAAACTAAACAGTGAAAGGAGAAGACTTGACACATTGGCAAAATCCGGTGTTCTGCGTTCTCCTTTTGAGTATGTCAATACCAAGAAAATGATGCTTGATCTGCTTTCCCGTTCGCTGATGCTTTCTTATACAGCGATATTATCCGCAGAAAAACAGAAGTTTGCCGAAATCAATGCCAAGCTCGATGCACTGAGTCCGCTGAAAGTTCTGTACAGAGGTTACTCCGTAGTGATGAATCAGGGCAAAGTTATTCATTCGATAAAATCGGCAAATGTTAATGATAATGTAGATGTAATGATGTCAGATGGCGTGTTGAAATGCAGTGTTACGGAAAGGGTAGAAAACAATGAAAAAGAAACTGGATTATGAATCATCGGTCAGCCGTCTTGAAGAAATTGTCAGACTGCTTGAAAGCGGAGAACTTTCTCTTGAGGAATCAATGAAACTTTTTGAAGAGGGAACAAAACTTTCAGCTGCTTGTTATGAAACGCTGAAAAAAGCCGAACAGAAAATTACGTTAATATCCGAGGTAGAAACCGCTGAGGAGGATAATCAAAATGAATGATAATACAAAGACCATAGAAAATGCACTTGTTTCCTATCTTCCTCAGGGAAACAAAGATACCGAAACAATCATCAAGGCAATGGAATATAGTCTGATGGCAGGAGGAAAACGTATCAGACCGATGCTTGCCATAGCCTTTGCAAAACTTTGCGGAGGAACTGCGGAGGCGGTTATGCCGTTTGCTTGTGCTGTTGAAATGATTCACACCTATTCTCTGATACACGATGATCTTCCGTGTATGGACAACGATGATTTACGCAGAGGAAAGCCGACAAATCATAAAGTTTACGGAGAAGCAGCGGCACTTTTGGCAGGAGATGCACTGTTGACACTGGCTTTTGACGTGATAGCCGGTGAAGAAGCAATCAAACTGAACAGTGCCGAAAAATGTATAAAAGCAGCATCTGTTCTTGCAAAATGTGCCGGTGCAGACGGAATGATAGGCGGACAGATCATTGATCTGGAAAGTGAAAACAAAAAAACAGCTGCTGAACGTATTGAAATAATGGATAGAAAAAAAACGGGTGCCCTGATCAATGCGGCTTGTCAGATGGGCTGTATCTCGGCGGGGGCGGATCGGATTCAGTGTCAGGCGGCAGAAGAATATGCCTATCGTATCGGTCTTGCCTTTCAGATAGTAGATGATATTCTTGATGTCACTTCCGATACTCAGACACTTGGAAAGCCTGTCGGAAGCGATAATGAAAATCAAAAATCAACTTATGTTTCGCTGCTCGGCATCGAAGAATGCAGAAAAAAAGCTGCCGAGCTTACCCAGTCGGCAATTGAAGCCTTACAAGTATTTGACGGAGATACAGGCGAACTTGAAAATTTTGCAGTTTATCTTCGCGACAGAAAACATTGAATATTCTAAAAGGATATGTTATAATTATTATTTAAGAATGTAAATATAAAATCGGAGTAATCTTAAATGATAAATAAAAGTTTTTTACAAAATATCAAATCTCCTTCCGATATAAAGAATTTTTCACAGCAGCAATTGGAACAGCTCTCGGATGAAATACGAACAACGATTGTTGAAACCGTTTCCAAAAACGGCGGACATCTTGCTTCTAATTTAGGAGTGGTAGAGCTTACTTTGGCAATTCATACGGTATTTGATTGTCCTGCTGATAAAATTATATGGGACGTTGGTCATCAATGCTATGCACATAAAATTCTTACGGGCAGATATTCCGGCATTCATACCATCCGCAAAGAAAACGGACTGTCAGGTTTTCCGAAAAGAAATGAGAGTATTTACGATTCGTTTGATACGGGTCACAGCAGTACTTCTATTTCAGCAGCGTATGGGATATGCTGTGCCGGAAATATGAATCACGATGATCATTATACGGTAGCTGTGATCGGTGACGGAGCACTTTCGGGAGGTCTTGCATTTGAAGGTTTGAATAATGCGGGACGTTCCAAAAATAATTTTATCGTTATTCTGAATGACAATAAAATGTCTATCTCCAAAAACGTTGGCTCAATGGCTCGTTATCTGTCAAAAATGCGTATTAAGCCGTCTTATCTTGATGCAAAGCTCCGTGTACAGAGCAGACTGTCTAAAATTCCTTTGATAGGAAAATCTCTTTCAAAAGGCGTTAAAAAATTGAAAGACTGGATCCGTGATAATTTTTTTGGACATCAAAAAAATATGTTTGAACAGTTTGGATTTGCCTACTACGGTCCGTATGACGGGCACGATATTGTACAGTTGAAAACGGCTCTGGAAGCAGCAAAACGTCGAAAAGGACCTGTAATGGTTCATGTTTGTACCACAAAAGGAAAAGGTTATGAATTTGCGGAAAAAAATCCTAAAAATTTTCACGGAGTTTCTGCATTTGATATAGAAACAGGGGAACCAATCAGTTCTTCCAAAGGCTATTCCGATGCGGTGGGGGATTTTTTGTGCAGAACGGCAAGTGTTGACAGACGTATCTGTGCAATAACCGCCGCTATGGCAATCGGTACGGGACTGAACCAATTCTCCAAAAAATTCAAAGATAGGTTTTTTGATGTCGGCATCGCGGAAGAGCATGCCGTCACATTTGCCTGCGGACTTGCGGCAGGCAATACCATACCGATTTTTTGCGTGTACTCCACTTTTTTGCAAAGAAGCTATGACCAGATTTTGCATGACGCAGCTATGCAGAATCTTCATATGATATTAGCAATTGACCGTGCCGGAATTGTCGGTGAGGACGGAGAAACCCATCAGGGCATATTCGATGTTGCCTTTTTGAATACGATTCCGAATGTAAAAATATTTTCACCTTCGTCATTCAAGGAACTCGGAAATATGATGTATAAAGCCATTTATCATACAGAGGGTGTGGCTGCCGTAAGGTATCCCCGGGGCAGCGAATTGTACATTCCCGATGATTTCAAAAGCACGGATGCGTTTTATACCTTTTACGGCAAACGGGATTCCAAAGTGCTGATCGTTACTTACGGACGTATGTTTTCCTATGCCTGTCTTGCAAAAGAACGGCTTGCAAAAGACGGAATTGATGTTTGTATTCTGAAACTGAATGTGATAAAACCTTTGTCCAGATCATCAGTTAAAAAGTCGCTGTCTTTCCATGACTGTTTCTTTTTTGAAGAAGGAATCAGAAACGGAGGAGTCGGAGAAATATTCGGACTGGAACTGTATCAAAGAGGGTATAAGGGAAATTATATTCTCACTGCCATTGATCATTATGTATGTCAGTCCAAGACGGAGAACGCCTTAAAAAAATTAGGGCTTGATGATGAAAAAATGGCTGAAAAAATCAAGGAAACTTTGGGAGGAAGATATAATGCCGACGAAAAAACGTCTTGATGTGATGGTATATGAGGCAGGATTGGCAGAAAGCCGTGAAAAAGCAAAGGCTTTGATTATGTCGGGAATTATATATGTTGACAATCAGAAATCCGATAAACCCGGCACAACATATCCTGAAACCGTCAAATTAGAAATGAGGGGAAATAAACCAAAATATGTCAGCAGGGGAGGGCTGAAACTGGAAAAAGCTCTCCGGTCTTTTTCTATCAAACTCGACCATTTCACTGCAATGGATATAGGGGCTTCCACCGGAGGATTTACCGACTGTATGCTGCAAAACGGTGCTGATAAAGTTTATGCGGTAGATGTCGGACGGCAGCTGGACTGGAAGCTGCGGAGCGATGAACGGGTAGTGAATTTGGAAAGAACCAATATTCGCTATATTACGAAAGAACAAGTTCCGGATGAACTGGATTTTTTCAGTGTGGATGTATGTTTTATTTCGTTGGTGTTGGTGCTGCCTGCTGTTCGTCCTTTGATGAAAGAGAACGGTACGGCAGTATGTCTTATCAAACCTCAGTTTGAGGCAGGAAAAGGCAATGTCGGAAAAAACGGTGTTGTCCGGAATCAAAAAATTCATATTGATGTGATACAAAAAATTTATACATTCTGTCTTGAAAACGGTTTCGATGTTCTGGGATTGGATTATTCCCCCATCAAAGGACCGGAAGGAAATATTGAATATCTGATTTATATCAGAAAATCCGATGCACCCAAGGCAGCGGAAGCATTTGATATTCCGAAACTGGTCGAAATGTCACATAGCGATCTTGATAAATAAATTGATTGGATTGGAGAAATATCTGTATGGTCGGTTTGAAAAATATTGCCGTTATTCCCAATCTCACAAGAAAAGGTGCTTATGCAACTTCCCTGAAAGTAATTGATCGGCTTTTGGCACTGGATATGAATGTCATTATAGACAAAGAACTCAAAAAACATTATATCGGATATAATGTCCTTTTTGCAGATGAAAAAGAAGTTTATGCTTTGTGCGATATGGTTCTTACCATAGGCGGTGATGGTACCATCATTCACGCCGCAAGTTATGCTTCGCTGCTGAATAAGCCGCTTTTGGGAATCAATATGGGAAGACTGGGGTTTGTGGCCGGCATAGAACCCGATGAACTTGATATGCTGTCAAAGTTGAAAGACGGCGATTATAAAATAGAAAAACGTATGATGCTGAAAGTGACTCATAGAAGTCCGAACGGCAAAAAAGAATTTTATGCACTGAACGATGCGATCATTTCCAGAGGTTCTTTATCAAGGTTGATTGATATAGATGTATCTCTTGCGGAAGATAAAGGATATATCTGTAATTACCGAGCAGACGGGCTGATTTTATCCACACCCACAGGTTCCAGTGCGTATTCTTTGGCGGCAGGCGGTCCTGTTGTAGAGCCGACAATGAAGTGTATTCTGATGACGCCGATATGTTCACATGCTCTTTTTGCCCGTCCTGTTATTTTCAGTCACCATTCTGAAATTGCCGTCAGTGCTTCGTGTGATGATAATACAGAGGTATTGATGACCATTGACGGTGCAGAAACTGTTATCGTGAAAAAAACCGATACTGTATTCGTAACATCCGCAAATATCGAAACTGAACTTATCAGTCTGAAAAATAAAACATTTTACAGAGTTCTGAATGATAAGTTCGCCGAAAGAAGTGAACATCAATGAAAGCCTTAAGACAGTCAAAAATGTTGGAACTGATCAAAAAACGTAATATAGAAACGCAGTCGGAACTGATGGAAATGCTGAGAAAAGAAGGATTTCACGTTACACAGGCAACTGTTTCGAGAGATATAAGAGAAATGCGGTTGGTCAAGGTGCTCGACAGTGACGGGAAATATAAATATGCTGTCGAGAGTGTATCGGAAGAGGAAGAACAGTCACATATCTATCTGTTTTCTACGGCGGTGATCAGTGTTGATTACGCACACTGTATCGTTGTGATAAAAACAAGAAGTGGTATGGCACAGGCGGTTTGTGCGGCTCTTGATGCAACGAACCGAATCGGTGTACTCGGCTCAATTGCCGGTGACGATACCATATTTGTGGCAACAAGAACAGATTCGGCATCAGCAATGCTTGTATCCGATTTGAAAAAACTGATGAAAAACAATCCGAATCATTCCGCAAGGTAATTGTTTGAAGGGGTTACAATTCAATGATAAAAAATCTGTATATAGAAAATATCGCCGTTATTGAAAAAACAAGTATCGATTTTACCGAAGGGCTTAATATTCTGACGGGTGAAACAGGTGCCGGAAAATCCATCGTGATCGATTCTATCAATGCGATTCTCGGAAACAGAACCTCAAGAGATCTAATCAGAAACGGCTGTGATAATGCTTTTGTCAGTGCGGAATTTGATGAACTTTCCGAAAAATCACTTGAGATGCTCAATGAGTACGGATTCCGGACAGAAGATGACGGGCTTGTGATCATTCAGCGTGAAATCAGTTCTTCGGGAAAAGGAAAATGCCGCATTAATGGCAGACCGACAACAACGGGTGTACTGAAAAAAATTGGTACCTATCTGATTAATATTCACGGACAGCACGAAAGTTACGAACTGATGTCTCCCGAACTGCATATTACTTACATTGATAAACTGGGAAACCTGAATGAATTGCTTTCAGCTTATCAGACTGCCTATCGAGAATATAAAAAAATCTATGCAGAATTGAACAAGGCTTCTTTTGATGAACAGGAAAGAATCAGAAAAATTGATCTGCTTACCTATCAGGTCAATGAACTGGAAGAAGCGGATTTGTACGAAGGCGAATACGAAGAACTGATTGAACAACGAAATATCATAGAAAATAAAGAACGAATCGCACAGTCACTGAACGAAGCAAAAGAATTTCTGAACGGCAGCGAAGAATCTGACGGAGCATTGCAGATACTTCAGATGGCATCTGACAGTCTGAGTGAAATTGCTGATGTGCTGCCTGATGCGGATTCCGTATCCCAAAGAATACAAAATGCTGTTTATGAAATTGAAGACTGCCGTGAAGAAATACTTTCTATGTGTGATGCGGCAGATTCAGATTCGGAAAGTTTGGAAGAAATTGAGGACAGAATTGATTTGATTCATACGCTCGGAAGAAAATATGGCCAGTCAATTGGTGAAATGCTTACTTTTTTAGAAAATGCACGGAAAGAACTGGATTACCTCGAAAGATATGAAGAAAATCAAGAGGAACTGGCTGAACGCTGCCGTCTGGAAAAAGAAAATGCTATGAAGCTGGCAAAAGAACTTTCTCAAAAACGTAGGGAAGTAGCAGGTCATTTTACCCGGGCTGTCAAAGAAGAAATGACATTTCTTGATATGCCGCATGTAGAATTGGTGATAAAACAAGAACAATGTGAATTGAATTCTTTCGGTTGTGATGATATTGAAATATTGATTTCCACCAATCCCGGAGAAATTCCTAAGCCCGTTGCCAAGATTGCATCGGGCGGCGAACTTTCCCGAATGATGCTTGCTATTAAAAATGTGCTTGCAGATAAAGATGATACCGATACGCTGATATTTGATGAAGTTGATACCGGAATCAGCGGAAGTGCTGCACAAAAAGTAGGGCTGAAGCTGAAAGAAGTTTCCAAAAGCCGACAGGTAATCTGTGTTACCCATCTTGCACAGATAGCGTGCCTGGCAGACAGCCATTTTAAAATACAAAAAAATGTGTCGGACGGAAAAACATATACAAATGTTACACCGCTTGATTATGACGGACGAAAAAATGAACTGGCGAGGATTATCGGCGGGTTAGAAATCACCGAAGCAACATTGAATTATGCGGAGGAAATGCTTTCAGGAAGCTGATGTACCAATATTACTGAAAATTGCGAAAAACAATTGACAAATTTTGTTCAATGCAATATAATTTAAATGGTTGTTTTTGAATCAAAAATTGCATCAAGGAGAAATTAAAATGTCTAAAATACCATACAGATTTTATCTTTCGGAAGATCAGCTTCCGACGCAGTGGTACAATCTTCGTGCCGATATGAAGGAACAGCCGGAACCTATGCTGAATCCGGCAACACTGGAACCCCTTAAAGAGGAGGATCTTTACCCCATATTCTGCAAAGAACTTGCACATCAGGAAATGGACAGCAAAACAGCTTATATTGATATTCCGGAAGAAATCATTGAAATGTATAAGATATACCGTCCGTCACCGCTGATTCGTGCTTATAATCTCGAAAAAGCACTCGGTACTCCTGCTAAGATATATTACAAGTTTGAGGGCAACAATACCTCAGGCAGCCATAAACTCAATTCAGCGATCGCTCAGGCATATTATGCGAAAAAACAAGGTCTGACCTCCATCACCACCGAAACAGGTGCAGGTCAGTGGGGAACTGCTTTGTCAGAGGCTTGTGCCTATTTTGGTCTTCCTTTGACGGTTTATATGGTAAAATGTTCGTTCAATCAGAAACCGTACAGAAAAGCCGTTATGCAGACATTTGATGCCAATGTTATCCCCAGTCCGTCTGATACCACTGAAGTCGGCAGAAAGATTTTGTCTGAAAATCCTGATACAACGGGAAGTTTGGGCTGTGCTATTTCCGAGGCTGTTGAAAAAGCAACTACTACGGAAGGCTGCCGTTACGTTCTTGGTTCTGTTCTCAATCAGGTACTTTTGCATCAGTCTGTGATCGGTCTGGAAGCAAAAAAAGCAATGGAAATCCTTGGCGAATATCCCGATGTAGTGGTAGGCTGTGCAGGCGGCGGATCCAATCTCGGTGGACTGATTGCACCATTTATGCGTGATAAGATCGTTGATAACAAAGATATACGTTTTGTGGCTGTTGAGCCCGCTTCCTGTCCGTCTTTGACAAGAGGTGTATATGCCTATGATTTCTGTGATACGGGCTGTGTTACTCCAATGGCGAAGATGTATACGCTCGGCAGCAGCTTTATTCCGTCTGCTAACCACGCAGGAGGTCTGCGGTATCACGGTATGTCACCGATACTTTCCAAACTTTATCACGATGGCTATATGGAAGCGGTGGCATATGAACAAACTAAGGTCTTTGAAGCAGCAACACTTTTTGCTAAAGTAGAAACCATTCTTCCTGCTCCTGAATCTTCACACGCTATTAAGGGTGCGATTGATGAAGCACTCAAGTGCAAGGAAACAGGTGAAGCAAAAACTATTCTCTTCGGACTTACCGGTACCGGTTATTTCGATATGACAGCATACAGTGCTTATCACGATGGTACTATGCAGGATTATATCCCTACCGATGAAGATTTGAAAAAGGGATTTGACAGACTTCCGAAAGTTAAATAATCATAACTCTGAAAATAAGATAACCTTACCGCCGGCGGATCTGCTGTTATGCGGTAAGGTTATTTTTTGCACAAAAAACGCAAATGTTCCTGACAGCCTTTGCGAATTTGAAAATTAATGATATTGATGTTTGTTGTCGGTAAGCCTAATATATAATCAACGCTTGTATAGTGTAAATATTCCACTAAATCTTTTTGGAGCAGATCTTTGTCTTCACGCAGTTCCCTTATTCTTTTGTACATAGAATCAATCTCTACGTATTGATAATCTTTATAAATATTAACTGTTACAATAAAGAGCCAAAACAGACGAATATCTGCTTTGGCTCTTATTGATTGTTGTGATAATACGGCAAAATCAGCCACCGAGTGAAATCATAACATCAATGCATTTTTTAGCTTGTTTGATGGTTTCGTCTGAGAGTATGATTTCTTCTCCGCCCTTGCCTTTGCAGCAGTTGAGAACGTCAACCAGTGTAGTAGCTTTCATATTTTTGCATACAAGACCTGTTGACAAAAGATAAAAATCCTTGTCGGGACAGGCATACTGCAAATGTTCGGCAATACTGTTTTCTGTACCGATGATAAATTCTTTTTTGTTGCTTTTTTTGGCATATTCCATAATGCCCGAAGTAGATCCTACATAATCTGCCAGTTCCGCAACAGCCGGAATACATTCGGGGTGTACGAGCAGTTCGGCATTGGGATGGGCAGCTCTGGCTTTTTCAACATCACGCTTTGTTACGGTTGCGTGAATGGGGCAGCCGCCGTGTACAAGTTTAAAGTTCTTTTCGGGTACTTGTTTCTGTACATAGGCACCGAGGTTACAGTCGGGAATAAAGAGGATATTGTCGCTTTCAAGCTGTTTTACAATTTTAACGGCAGACGATGATGTAACACAAACATCGCATACGGTTTTGAGTTCGGTTGTAGTGTTGATATAGGCAACAACGGTATAGCCCGGATACATTTCTTTCAGCTGGTTGATCAGTTCAACATCCATCTGTTCTGCCATCGGGCATCCTGCTTCGGATTTGGAGAGTATCACTTTCTTTTCGGGAGAAAGCATTTTCACTGTTTCCGCCATAAAACGAACGCCGCACATAATGACGGTTTTGTTGGGTGCGGTTTTTGCCAGTTTACTCAGAGCATATGAATCACCGGAAAAATCGGCAATTTCAATAATTTCTTTTGCCTGATAGCTGTGAGCAAGAATACATATGTCGTTTTCTTTTTTTAAACGGCGTATTTCTTCCTGGACTTCCTGTACTGTCATAAGTAATTCCCCTATTCTTAGATTTATCTTGACATACGTTAAGGAAACGAATATTGCCTTAAAACATTTATGATTATCATTGTAGATTAATACATATCTGTTTAGTATGCATTAATAGAATAACACAAGTTGATAATACTGTCAATTACTTGTTTAATGCAAATTAAGTATTATTTTAAGTAAAAAATATAAAAATTAGCAAGATGAGAATTGTCAAGTTTGCTTGACATTATATGTACTGTATGATAAAATAGCAAACGTAGAATACAGCGTTATTGTTCCTGTTTTTTGAATACCGATTTTGGAGCACCGCATATGGGGCAAACCCAATCATCGGGAAGTTCATCAAACGGAATCAGCGGATCATTATACTCGTATTTGCAGATTGTGCAGAGATATTTGTCATTTTCATCTTCTTTTTCAGCGATAAAAGTCGGAGCATATTTAGGTGATTTACCTTTGATAACATTTTTATAGAAGTCATAGGTCATCGGAGTGCCTTTAATTGATTCGCTTCCTGCAACAGGTTCTGCGATAAAAATGGTATGTGTAATCGTTTCCACGGTATTGACCACACGGCACAAAAACCAGCAGCAAATATCTTCACGGATCACGGGAGCACCCTCACGAAGAATTTTATGTTTCACGTTTTCCAGTTTGTTTCCATCACGACCGGAAGTGAATCCCAAAGCACCTATTACGGCACCTGATGTATTTTCGGAAAGAACACTTACGGTAAACTCTCCGTTTTTCTTGATACATTCGTTCGTATAATTGCTATGGTTAATGCTTACGGCAACAGTCATAGGGTATGATGAGATCTGGACAACTGTATTTACGATGCAGGCATTAGGAATTTTTTCTCCTTTTGTACCTACGGCAAACATACCGTATGAAAGCGATGTTAAAATTTCTTTGTACATATTCTTTTTGCTCCTCTCGGATATATTAAACATATCATAACATATTTGCACTAAATTTACAAGTAAAACGTTTACAAAATGTAAAAAATGTTGCAAATTTGATTTAATGGCAGACAAGTTCGGTAAATTTCAAAGGATTTTATGATGTTTTGTAGTTTACCAAACGGGTCTGAATAATAAAATAATGAGAAAATCCAATAAGGATTTCCTCATTCAAACATTCACGTCAATGCTTTTACGGTGCAGAGTATCAATCCGTATAATGCTGATGCAACAGTTCCGTATACAATGACAGGACCTGCAATGACAAACATTTTGGCTCCTAATCCCATTACAAACCCTTCGCTCTGAAATTCGATTGCAGGGGCAACAACCGCATTTGAAAATCCCGTAATAGGCACAAGCGTTCCTGCACCGGCGAATTTGGCGATTTTGTCATAGAGGCTCAGGGCTGTCAAAAGTGCGGAAAGAAACACAAGAGAAACACTGGTAAGACAGCGTGCATCTTTTATGTCAAGACCTAAAAAGTATTGATAGGTATCATTTAATGCCTGTCCTATCGTACATATAAAGCCGCCTACGGCAAAAGCACCGATACAGTCTTTTAAAACGGTGCTCTTGGGAGAGGCTTTTTTTACCATAAAAGAATATTCCTGTTCTGTGATGTTCATATGATCACTCCCGATAAAATCAATTTTTATTATTTTTACCGTATACGATCAAATTATTACATACTTCCATTTTTGAGGTGATATTTTGAGAGAAATTTATCTTGATAACAGTGCAACCACCAAAACCTGTGCCAAAGCAGCGGAAAAAGCACTCGAAATAATGACGGAAAAATATGGCAATCCCTCCTCGCTCCATTCTAAAGGGCTTGAAGCCCAGCACGAACTCGAGAAAGTCCGAAAACTCTGTGCGGATATGCTTTCAGCCGAAAAAGAAGAAATATACTTCACTTCGGGAGGAACGGAGGGAAATAATACAGCTGTTTTCGGAGCGGCTTCCGCAATGAAAAGACGGGGAAATAAAATTGTCACTTCCTCGATAGAACATTCATCTATATTGGAAGCGATGAAACAGCTTGAGAAAGAAGGTTTTGAAGTTGTTTATCTTTCTCCGAAAGCAAACGGAAAGATAGATATCGAAGATTTAAAGAATACAATTGACCGCCATACGATCCTTGTCAGTATTATGGCAGTCAATAATGAGATCGGGTCTGTTAATCCCGTAGAAAAAATCAAAAATATCATAGAAAAAAATCATTCACCGGCACTGTTTCATATTGATGCGGTGCAGATGTTCGGAAAAATGCCGATTAAGGCAAAAAAACTCGGAGCGGATATGATCACCGCCAGTTCTCACAAAATACACGGACCGAAAGGTGCGGGATTGCTATATATCAAAAAAGGAACCCGAGTCATTCCTCTTCATTACGGTGGTGAGCAGGAAAAAAAGATACGCCCCGGTACAGAGTGTCTTCCTGCTTTATGCGGTATGGGAGCGGCAATCGAAGAACTTCCGGATATGTCAGAAGAATGGGAGATCATCAGCAGTCTTAACAAGTACTGCCGAAGTCAGTTAATGCAGATCGAAAACATTTGTATCAATTCTTCGGAAGATTGTCTGCCATATATCCTGAATTTTTCTGTTAAAGGGATACGTTCCGAAACCATGCTGCATTTTCTTGCGGATAAGGGAATTTATGTTTCCAGCGGTTCTGCTTGTGCAAAAGGTAAAAAAAGTCATGTTCTGACAGCAATGGGTTTTGATAATGTTGTTGCCGATTCTGCCTTGAGAGTGAGTTTTTCAAGATATAACTCATATGAAGATGTTGATGAATTGGTAAATGCGTTAACAAAAGCCAATAATACACTTGCAAGAATCAAATAAAAATGGTAAACTTCTTTATAGACTAAAATAAAGGTGAGAGAACAAGCAAATGAAAGAAATTATACTTATCAAACTCGGTGAAATTGTTTTAAAGGGGCTGAATCGTAAATCCTTTGAAGATACGTTGCTGCGGAATCTTCGGTATCGATTGTCAAAAATCGGTGAGTTTACCGTTCGGTGTTCTCAGTCAACGATCACAGTGACACCGGCTTATGAAGATACGGATATGGACGAAGCGGTGGAGTGTGTGTCAAGAGTTTTTGGCATAGCGACATTTTCACGTGCCTGTGTGGCGGAAAAAGATATGGAAAGTATCAAAGAAACCGCTGTACAATATCTGGAAGATGTGTTTGACAGAGTATCTACGTTTAAAGTGGAAGCCAAACGTTCCGATAAAAAATTTCCGTACAAGTCGCCCGAAATATGCAATGAGCTTGGAGGCTGGCTGCTCGAAAAATTCCCTGAAATGACAGTCGATGTTCATAACCCTGATATTACGGTTACAGTTGAGATACGTGACTATGCCGCATATATTCATACAGGGGTAATGAAGGGAGCGGGCGGTATTCCCGTAGGAACAGGCGGCAAAGCCTGTGTACTGATTTCGGGAGGAATAGACAGTCCCGTAGCATCTTATATGATGGCAAAAAGAGGACTGGAACTCACAGCCGTACATTTTGCCAGTCCTCCGTATACCAGCCAGCGTGCCGAAGAAAAGGTCGAAGAATTGTTAAGACGTGTTTCACGTTACAGCGGAAAAATCAAAATGATTACTGTGCCTTTCACGAAAATTCAGGAAAAAATCAGGGAGTGCTGCCGTGAGGAATATTTTACCATTATTATGCGAAGATTTATGATGGAGATTTCCGAAAAAATTGCACGTCAAAACGGCTGTCAGGCATTGATTACAGGTGAAAGTCTGGGTCAGGTGGCAAGTCAGACCCTGAGTGCAATGGTTTGTACTGATTCGGCGTGCAATATGCCCGTTTTCAGACCGCTGATAGGTATGGATAAAGATGAAATCGTGCTGCTGTCAAGAAAAATCGATACGTTCGATATTTCGATTCAGCCTTATGAAGACTGTTGTACGGTGTTTACTCCTAAACACCCTCGTACAAAGCCTGTATCCCAGAATGTCATTTCCGAGCAGAATCGGATTGAAGATGCTGAACAGCTGGTGAAAGAGGCTGTTGAAAACGTCAAAATTACCATTATATAATACTGCTCAAAAAATGGCAGGGAAAGTTCGGTATCAGTGTTTTAATTAAATGGGAGTGAAATCAATGAACTCAGAAATATATTTTCCCCGTGAGGGAAAATCTTTCGGTCAGACATCGGACAAAAGCTTTGAAGAAGCAATTAAAAAGCTGAATGAAATCGATGTTAATATTATTTATAAAACAGAAATCAATCTTAATGAAAAAAGCATTACGGACGCACTTTCCGTTACCGAATCCGGTGAAGAAAGAATCGGAATGGTATTTATAGCCGATGCACTTTCGGAAGATTCCGAAGATAAAGCAAAACAATTTCTGGAGAGTATCGGTATTGTCGGAAAGCTGAAAAGAGCAGAGGGCGAGCCAAAAGATCCCGGAGCATGCAACTCCGATACCGAAGCGGACGAAGAAAAACAGAAAGATGAAAATACCGGCAAAAAAGCAAAGAAAAAACGCAAAAGGAACGAGCCTGTCGATATTTCCAATGCACAGATTACTTTTGAAAAAGAAAAGTGTTATGCCTACTATGTAGAATATAATAATAAACTGATCGTTCTTCTTCCCGAACCCGAGTGTATTGATACAACTTTTGACGTTCTTCTTTATACCATTGCTAATAAGATTGTCAGCCCTCAGAAAAAAGATTCTTTCTGGAAAAGATTTATTCCCTGTGCGGGTGACGGACCTTTGGACGTTGTCAGAAAAGTGGTACTGATACTGGCAGTATGTACTTTCCTTATTTCCAGTTATATGTTAATCAACATTCTTGTTATCGAGCCAGCTATTAATGATAATACCAATAACGACATAAGAGATTTGTTTGTATCTACAACGGAAGGGGAAGTGAATCCCGACGGTACTTCCGTTAAGAAACCGACCGATGGTTCAGACGGAACACTTGCCGACTTTTCGAAACTGCTTGAAGCAAACCCCGATACGATCGGCTGGCTTACCGTGCCAAATACCAATATTGATTATGTTGTTGTAAAACCCGGAGAAGGAAAAGACAAGGAATATTATCTTTACAGAGATTTTTACGGCAATGACAGCAAATACGGCACGGTATTTATGGATTACAGAAGTACATTGGATTCCAAAAATCTCATTCTTCACGGTCATCATATGCAGGACGGAAGAATGTTTGCCAATATCAAGCTGTTTGAAGATTTTGATATGTACAGATCTGTTCCTACCTTTACTTTTAATACTATCTATGAAAAGAGCAAATGGAAGATCATCTCTATCTTTAAAACCAATACGCTGGAAAGTCAGGGCAATTTCTTTAATTACCTTAGAGGTGATTTCGACAGCAATTATGATTTTCTGAATTTTGTCTATCAGCTCAGAGTCAGATCGCTTTATAATTGTCCCGTAGATGTCAATGAAAACGATACGCTTGTAACACTTTCTACCTGTACGTATGATTTTCAGGATTTCCGCCTGGTAATGGTTGCCAGAAAAGTACGTGACGGTGAGAGTGCCGATGTGGACATCTCCAAAGCAACTATTAACAACAATCCGCTTTATCCTGACGTATGGTATAATAATTACGGAGGAAAAGCACCGAAAGTATCTTCTTTCCAGGATGCTTATAATAACGGTGAGATCGATTGGTATGACGGTAAATTAACTGATTTTTCAGAAAAAGATGATGAATCGTTGACAAAGGATCTCGAGAAGGGTAAGAAAAATGCCATTAAGATGTTGAAAGATTATACTTCAAAGAAAAAGTATGATCAAGCTGAACAGGAACAGGTTGACAGTATTCTGAAAGAATACGAGCCGCTCATTAATGAAGCGGCAGACGGTGCAGCGGTCAACAGACTGTATGATGAAGCAATGAAAAAACTCCAGAAACTGAAAACCACTGAAGAATTGGCAAGTGAAGCAGAAGAAAGTGCTAAACGTGCCGAGAGCGAGGCAGCGGAACAAAGCAAAAGAGAACTGGAAGCAGCAAAAGAGTCTGCAATTGTAGAAATGACAAATTCCATTGCCGGCAATGTTTACCGTATGACACAAGCAGACAAAGTTAACAGTATTATTGATTCGTATACTGAGAAGATCAATAAAGCTAAGAATATCGATGAAGTAGAAAACATCAAAAAGGAAGGTATCAGCAAACTAGCCGCCATCAAGACAGATGACGAAATGAAGAAAGAAGAAAGTAGCAAGGCAGCTGAAACTTCCCGAAAGAATGCCGAAGCTTCAAGAAAAGCTGAAGAATCCAGACAAGCTGTTGAAGCATCAAAACAGGCAGAGGCATCCAGACAGGCGGAGGCATCAAGGCAGGCAGAAGAATCAAAGAAAGCAGAGGAAGAGGCTTCCCGTGCAGCTATGGAACTTCAGAGTGCAAAATCGACTGCCATAGACGAATTGAATAATTATGTTATCATTGATGCATATGCTCCGGATCAGCAAGTACAGGTAAGGGATTATATTTCCTATTATACAGGGGAAATTAATTCTGCGGATTCTGTCGATCAAGTCAATTCGCTGTTAAGCGGTGCAAAAGGTGAAATAGACACTGTCACAAAAGCCTCTGATCTTGAGGAATCAACGGAATCATGATGAAGAACGGTGAATGAAATGAAATATGAAATAATATTTTATCATTCGGGAAAAACAGCTGAAATTGAAAAAACAGCAGATTCAAGA
This sequence comes from uncultured Ruminococcus sp., assembly GCA_902773135.1. GTDB lineage: Bacteria > Bacillota > Clostridia > Oscillospirales > Acutalibacteraceae > UBA1213. The sequence continues at coordinate 10,221 of CACYDP010000093.1, read as the reverse complement.
CTGAAAAGTATCGGCCTTGAATCCGCTGTGTCAACAGCAGCAGTAAGTCCCAAGGAACTTGCGGATGAATTGTCGGCATCTCTCAAAAGAGTGAATATTGTCTTGATCATCGGAGGAATTGACGGAGGGGTACAGAGTACGGAAAATGTATTATCTACCGTATTGTCATCAGATGCCTCGTCTATTAAATCTCATAAACTCATTGATAATGACGGAAATATCGTTTATCTGATAAAATGTCAGAATCAGACCATAGCGGTATTTCCGGACGATACGGCTATCATCGATAAAATGTTGGAAGCAAAAATTATATCCGAACTGAAAAAAATTTATTCACTGAAACAGGAAAAGAGTGACAAACCATCTATGGAAAAAATTACGGGGGAACTGAACGAGCAGCTTTCAAAGTCAAATCGGGTGCGGACATCTATCAGTATTGGCAACAATGAACCGCAAAAACCAAAAACAGACAAAACTCTTTCGGCTATGAGAATAGCTGTGATTAGTTTGATTGTTTTAGGCTGTGGATTTTTTGCCGCATCTGGTATCTTGTTATTTACCAATCTTTCATAAAAAATCAGCATCGGGAACAGCTGGACCCGATGCTGATTTTTATTGTTTTACAAAGATAATATCCTCACGGAAATAATGATATTCACCTTCTTCGGTCTGATAAATAATCTGATCGATATGATATGTCATTTTGGTGTTGTTTTCCGAAAGCTTAAATTCCTGTTTTACCTGTTTGGCATCTTTGGAGTCCATTTCCGGATATACTGTTATGGTATTATTATCGTATTCATATGTAAAATTGAATGTTCTTTCTCCCTCAACGATCATATAGCCTGTTCCGGATTTCTCAAAAATATAGTAAAAATCCCAAAGGGTATCTAATGTTTCGTGTTGATATTCAATATTATCACGATCATATAATATATCTTCTGTATTTTGCCACGTACCGATAGGGTTAAATTTAAAATCATCACAGCCTGACATTGCAAAAACAGACGTTCCAATTGCTGCTGCGGTTATAATAGAAAGCAGTTTCTTCATATTTGAAAGACCTCCGTATAATATGATTATATTTTAACCGAATATGATAAAAAAATCAAGCATATAAAAATATATTTATGATTTCTGCAATAGAAAAGTAAAAGTGAAAAAACATTTCTTGAAATTTCAGCGAAAATTGTGTAAATTTATAGTATATACTTCAATTTGATTGGTGGAGTTGTTATGGAAAAATTCAGCTTGCTTTATCCTCAGAATGTACAATCCTCTGAAATGACTTTAAACGAAGAAGCAATCAATGATCTGTCAGTAGACTATATTTGCGAAAAGCTGACAGGAGAAAGATATGAACAGAATATAATTAAAAATATTATGATTAAGATCGAACGCAATCCTGATATTATACGATACAGAAATGATGTTTTTGATGATATATATCATTTTCCGAAATTGAGAGAACGCATCAAAGAACTTCTTGATGAGCTGGCATACTTAAAAGATCTTGAAAAATCCGCCAAAGATGCCACAGCTGCACCGATCTGGCAGCTTGTCAACAGACTTCAGGAACTTGATATTTATATCAACTGTATTTCAGGAATCAATCAATCATTGAGTGAACACGATATAAAATCCGAAGGACTTAAGAATCTGAAAGAATTCGTCAGTTCGGTTTATAATGAGAGCGGATTTGATTCTTTGAGTGAAGATATAAAATCTTTGGTAGCCGAAATAAGCTCGATCAAAAGTGTTTCTCTTGGTGTTAATCTTGACAGCCGAATGGTTCCTGTTGAAGTGGGAATTGTATCGATCAATGATACCGCTTTTACAAAGCCTAATTTCCTGAATAAATTTCTTGAATTTGCATCGAAGAAAAGTGAAATTAACAATGGGGCAAGTTTTGATGGTATGACAAAGATTCATACTGTCGGCAAAGTGAGCGGTGATGATCCGCTGATGTCCAATCTTAGCCGAGTTGTTACCGAAATGCTTGGAACGACTGTAAAACAGCTAAAAAGCAAGTTGTCCAGATATACCAATATCAGTGGTTACAGCCTTACCAAGCTGATACCGGAATTTCTCTTTTATATACGATGGGCAGATTTTATGGAAAAGGTATCTGATCTCGGAATTCCTTTGTGTAAGCCCGTGATTACCGACAATCAGAACCGAAGTATGAAGGTAAAAGGAATATATAATTTTAAACTTGCCATTCAGCGTGTAGGCGGCAAAGAGTTTGATATTATATTAAATGACCTGGACTTTTCTGCCGAGCACAGAATCTATATTATGACAGGTCCGAACAGAGGAGGAAAAACTACTGCAACACAAGCGGTAGGTTTGGCTTTTCTGATGGCACAAAGCGGCATATATGCTCCTGCGGAAGAAATAGAATTAAGTCCTGTGGATAATATATATACTCATTTTCCTGCTGATGAAAATAAAACGGTCAACCTCGGCAGATTAGGAGAAGAATCAAAACGTATGAGCGAAATATTTGGTACGGCTACCAATGAGAGCTTGCTTCTTTTTAATGAATCACTGGCGACTACATCTTTTGCAGAGGGACTATATATTGCAAAGGACGTGGTAAAAGCTCTACGGTTTCTTGGAGCAAGAACTATTTTTAACACTCATATGCACGAACTTGCAATGACACTTGATGATGTTAATACTAATATACAAGGAGATAGCAATGTCACAAGTATTATTACAGGTATACACGATGGACAGCGTTCCTATAAAATATTCCTTGCACCTCCCGAAGGTGTAAGCTATGCTCACGATATTGCAGAAAAGTACGGAGTTACTTTTGATAAACTTACAAAAAGAATTAACAGAACATAATGTTTTGTTGAATTGATATTGGCAAAACAGATAAATTACGTTATAATAGAGAAGTACAGATTATAAAGTACAGATTGATCAGAATATCAATCAAACATTTTATTGGGAGTGTCCATTTTGCTTAATAAGTTTCTTGATTATCTTGGTTCGGCGAAGAAACAAAAAATATTTTTTTCCGTTGTTCTTGTGATAAGTGTTTTGGTGATAATATTTACTACGGTCTTTCTCCAGAAACAAGAGCAAAAGGAAGATGATTTAATCTATGTTAATGCAAACGTCAATTCGGTGAGTACATATGTGCTGACAGATGAACATGGGAATACAACTGAACATTATAACGTAGTAGTGTCGTTTTCATTTGATGATGTTCGTTATAATGATATTATCATCAGTGATACAGATAACGTTGCGATTGGAAGCGATGTAACGATTTCTTTCAAAGAAGGAAATCCCACAGAATGTCAAATAGAACCCGCAGAAGCTTTGAATATCGGTTTAATATTGTTTTACATATTTTTTGCCTTTTTAGCGATCGGAAGTCTTGCTATTATTATGTTTATTACGAAACACGATAAAATAGAAAATCACAAAAAAATCCGTGCCGAAATCGCAGAACAGCACCGAAAAGATGAAGAAGCAACCAATATAGCAAAAAGAGAATATTATGAAACAGAACCTAATCCTTTTGATCATGACTTGAGGGATTACAGTGATGATTTCAATGATTTTTCGGTAACAGATTCTTTTTGTGATGCAGATGCAGCATATTCTGATTATGGGGGGCAGGAAAATAGTGACGGTTTTTATGGTTCATATGATTCTGTAAATCCTTCAGATACATCCTCCGAACTTCAGCAGAATCCCTTTTCATATCATGATACATACACTAACCCGTATGCACCGGCACCAAATACACCCCCTGTACCGTTTCCAACCGGAAATACCGATACATACGCTAATCCGTATACTTCAGCACCAAATACACCCCCTGTACCGTTTCCAACCGGAAATACCGATACATACGCTAATCCGTATACTTCGGCACCTAATATACCCCCTGTACCGTTCCCAACCGGAAATACCGATTCATATGCTAATCCGTATGCATCTCATACACAAAACCAATAAAATTTATCAATAACAGTAAGGTAGCAGCTATGAAAAAAATCAATACAATCATATTTGTGTTTCTTCTTTCTTCTGTTTTTCTGTTCAGCGGCTGTGATGATCATATAGATTTCAGTGAAGAGTCTGAAATTTCTGTATCGAATGTGACAGAAAGCAGTGATACTAAAATTATCTATGAAGTATCCAAAGAAATTCCGTGGGACACACGTGAAGAATCGATTGAAAGAATTGATGATTATGACACAAAATATTTTATTCCGAAACTTGATGATAACAGGCTCAGATATTTTGCTCATATATATTCTAAGGTCAAAGAATTTTCTGATGACATCAATTTTGGCACAGAAATAAAATCCAGTGATCTTGATATAATGATGTATCTTTTAAATTACGATTGTCCGGAACTTATACAAATTTCGGGAGATTATATACCTAAGTATGCGGATGAGGAACAAAAATATGTCACAGGAGTCCGTCTTTCCTACATTATGGAAAAAGATGCATACAAAAATGCCTTTCACCTTATTGACCAATTTATGTCAAATCTGAAAACAGCTGTTTCTGATAAAGGGGAAGCGGAAATAGAAAGATATGTATATGACAGTTTATTTGAAAATACAGTATATGATGAAACAGATACGTATTCCGGTTCCATATACGGTGCATTGATTAATCATAAAGCACGCTGTGAAGGACTGTGCAAATCATTTATGTACTGTATGAGAAATTTTAATATAGAATGTCTTTGTGTATCGGGAACACCTCTTTGGGACAGCGAGTCCGTCTATACAAAACATTCGTGGAATATTGTTAAAATCAACGGTCAATATTATCATATTGATATTACGGCAGATAATATTAAAACAAGTCCCGATGATAAAAATCCGCCAACTTACGGATATTATAATGTATCAGATCAATTTATATCGAATACACATCAAATAGATAAAGTATATATTGATATCGGACTGCCCGAGTGTAATGACGATGAAGGCAGTTATCATAAAGTCAATGGGCTTTATATCAGCGAAACAGAGAATTTGAAGACCACTGTTATGAATATGATGTCTGAACATTTTATTGACGGTATCATTGACAATGTTTCAATCAAATTCGAAAGCAAAGAAAATTACGATTCTTTTGTTGAAAATATGGAAACATATATCAAAGAATTTTTGCTTGCCAATACCTCTGTTTCATATAGATACAGCACATACAGCAATGAACCGTCACAAACTGTGATCATATATATAGGGCCGTCGGAACAGAGCAGTAATGCCGACAGTACGGTATCTGACGGTATTGATGATGCAGATAATGCAGATAATACAGACAATGAGGACAATGCAATATGATTGCTGAATTTAGAGTCTGTTTAAAATATTCGTACCGCATGGCACAGATCTTAAACAAGCTCTTATAATATCCCAGTGAAAAGTAAGGAGTGAATTTTATCGTGAAAAGCAAACTGTCACTTTCAAGAATGGGAATGAGAGGCAGCACAGCACTGATCATTATAGGTTTGCTGATACTTTTTTTAGGAATTTTTATAACCATAAACAGTGATCAAATGACCGATGACTGCAAGGAAACGAGTGCTGTCATCGTCAATTTTAACAATGAGGACGATGAAGATATTGAAGTGGTTACTACGCTTGTTTCTTTTACTGCAAACGGAAAAAAATATGAAAACATCCTATTAAGGCAGTATCAGGCATCGTGGCAGATAGGAGATACCATCGATATCTGTTACAATGTTAATGATCCATCACAGATATGGACGAGAACGATGGAATACAGCGGTTTTCTTTATATGATTTTGTCTGTTCCATTTTTACTGACCGGTATTTATAAAGTGGTGCAGTTTGCCCGTATCAAAGTCAGAAATCGGAAATCGAAAGATGATAACGATTATGATGAAGAAAATGATATGGATATTGAGAACAGCGAGAAATTTAAAATTTCAACTGTTATTATTCCTTTTTCGACAGGGATTCCTTTCACGGTACTGGGCATTATATTGCTGATTCTGAAGTTTAACGAATTTATTTCTCTGCTGATTACAGTTTTGGGAGGGCTTGCAATTTTTGCGGGCTTAATTGCACTGGGAAATTTCGGTCGAAAAAAATTACAGTCAAAAAAGAAAGCATAATATGTTGATATTGTACTTGAATAAAAAGCCCTGCCTCTAAGTATCAGCACAGGCGGGGAGTATGTTGCTTTACATTTTATTATGCATATGGTATGATATGTGATGTAAAAGAAGTATAAAGGTGTGTTGATTTAATGATGCATAAAGTAAAAATTTCACCATGCAGTCTTAATGGTACCGTGACGCTTCCGCCGTCCAAAAGTGTTGCTCACAGAGCAATTATTTGTGCGGCACTTTCCAAAGGAAAAAGCGTGATCAGCCCCATAGATTTGTCAAATGATATAAAAGCAACCATATCTTGTATGAAAAATCTCGGTGCGGAAATTTCTTTAAAAGATAAGGTGCTTACCGTTGACGGTACACATCTGTTTCAAAATAAAGATGTGGTTCTTGACTGCGGCGAAAGCGGTTCGACACTGCGTTTTCTGATACCGGTTGCTGCTGCCGGATCGGTAAATGCCGAATTTATTGGCAGAGGACTTCTGCCGGAAAGACCTATCGGTATTTATCTTGATGCTCTGCCGAAAAAAAATGTAAAATGTACTACGGAGGGTGGACTTCCTCTGAAAATAGAGGGACAACTGACAAGTGGTATTTTTGAAATACCAGGAAATGTTAGTTCCCAGTTTATAACGGGACTTCTTCTTTCACTGCCGCTGCTTGACGGTGACAGTGAAATCATACTTACATCAGAAGCACAGTCTGTGGGCTATATTGATATGACCCTTTCTGTAATGAAATCTTTTGGTGTATCTGCGGAACCGACCTCAAAAGGCTGGAAAATCAAAGGTGGTCAGCAGTACCGGTCTACCGATTATACGGTGGAGGGTGACTGGTCACAAGCAGCGTTCTTTATGACAGCTGCGGCATTGGGAGGAAAAATAACAATCGATAATCTTGATTTGAATTCAGCTCAAGGTGATAAGGCGTGTATTGATATTTATGCCAAATTTGGGGCAAAAATTGATATAAGTGAAAATGGAAATATTACGGTTACTCACGACAAACTGACAGGAATTCATATTGATGCTTCGGATATTCCTGATATGGTTCCTGCACTTGCTGTAATGGCGGCACTTTCGGAAGGAACAACGGTCATTTCCGGTGCCGAAAGACTTCGGATAAAAGAATGTGATCGACTTGCTGCGATGCGTGACGGACTTTCAAGACTCGGAGCAGATATATGTGAAACAGATGACGGTTTAATCATCAATGGTGTTCCAATTTTTCACGGTGCGGAAACCGAAGGATATAACGATCATCGGATTGTGATGTCGCTTTCGGCGGCAGCGGTTGGCTGTGACGGCGATATTATTATATCGGATATGGAAAGTATCAATAAATCTTATCCGTCATATTTTGAGGACTTTAAAAAACTGGGAGGAAAAGCGGATGTCATCATGGGGTAATGCAATAAAAATATCCGTTTTTGGCGAAAGCCACGGAAACGGCATAGGGGTCGTCATTGACGGATTGCCGGCAGGCGAAAAAATCGATTTTGAAGAAGTTTATCTCCAGATGAGCAGACGTGCTCCGGGAAAAGATAAAGCGGCAACGCCACGGCTTGAAAAGGATTTTCCCGAAGTAATGTCCGGTATGTTGAATGATACCACAACGGGAGCACCTCTTTGTGCCATTATCAAAAATACCAATACACGCTCACAGGACTATGGCAATCTCGCTGTCAATCCACGTCCTGCTCATGCGGATTACACAGGATACATACGTTATAAGGGATTTAACGATATAAGAGGCGGAGGACATTTTTCAGGAAGATTGACAGCACCGATCGTTTTTGCAGGTGCAGTATGCCGTCAGATACTTAGCCGCAGAGGAATCAAAATTGCTGCTCACATTTCATCAATAGGAAATATACAGGATAAACGCTTTAATGGAACCGATATTTCCAAGGAACTGATGGAAAGACTTTCAAAAACAGTTTTTGGTCTGATCGATCAAAGTAAAGAAGAAGAAATGCGGAATCTGATTGAGGATTGCCGGAAAAATCTTGATAGTATCGGTGGAACAATTGAATGTGCTGTTGTCGGTGTTCCGGCAGGAGTGGGTTCACCGATGTTTTACGGGATAGAAAATGTAATTTCTTCCGTGATTTTCGGTATACCGGCGGTCAAGGGCATAGAGTTTGGTGCAGGTTTTGCATCTTCTGAGATGCGGGGCAGTGAAAATAACGATGAATTTTATTATGACGGCGATACTGTTAAAACCAGAACCAATCATCACGGAGGAAGTCTGGGTGGAATCAGTTCAGGAATGCCTATTATATTCAGAACAGCAATTAAGCCGACACCGTCTATATCACGTCCTCAGAAAACAGTGAATCTTGTGGATCACACAGACAGTACACTTGAAATACACGGCAGACATGATCCGTGCATTGTTGTCAGGGCAGTACCTGTTATTGAGGCAGCAGCAGCAATAGCAATAGTGAATCTTCTTGCGGAGGTGCAGATGCTTTGAGTTTACAACCAATCAGAGATGAAATTGATCAGATCGATGAGCAGATCATAGAACTGTTCAAAAGACGTATGGACTGTTCTAAAAGAGTAGCTGAATATAAACTGGAAAATGGAATCCCGATTTTTAATGAAGAAAGGGAAAATCAAATACTTGATTCTGTGGAAGAAAAAGGCGGTGTGTACGGCGGTGGTGCAAGGCAGCTTTATTCTGTTATAATGGGAATCAGCCGGGCACTTCAGCACGATTTACTGGGAAGCGGTGCGAAGCTGAAAAATGAAATTTTATCGGCAGACCATACGGTACCGTTTGAATCAAATCATATCAAAGTTGCTTGTTTTGGAGTTTCAGGTACCTATGCACATCAGGCACAAAGAAAATTATTTCCGAATTGCACGCCGGATTTTTATTCAACTTTTCAGGATGTGTTTTCTGCTATTCAAAATAATGAAGCACAGTTTGGCGTGGTTCCGATAGAAAATAGTTCAGCAGGGTCTGTCACTGATGTTTATGACCTGATGCTCAAATACCGGTTTTATATAGCGGCATCAATCGAAATATCCGTCAATCATATACTTGCCGTCAATTTCGGTACGGCAATGGAGAATATTAAAAAAATATATTCACATTCTCAGGCATTATCACAATGTTCGGACTTTTTTAGAAGACATAAAAATATGAAATCTGAAACATATGTTAGTACAGCAGCTGCTGCTAAAATGCTTTCCGAAAATCAATTTACCGATGCAGCAGTAATCTGTTCCGAAGATGCAGCAGAAAAATACGGACTGGAGGTTATTGCAAGAGGATTTCAGAATAATCCCAATAATACAACTCGGTTTTTGGTAATTGCAAAAAAACTTTACATAGATGATACTTCAGATAAAATCAGTCTTTGTTTTTCGCTTCCTCATGTAAAAGGTTCTTTGTACAGTATTTTGGGACGTTTTGCGATACATGGGCTGAATCTTACTAAAATTGAGTCACGTCCCATATTTGGAACATCATTTGAATATATGTTTTATCTTGACTTTGACGGAAACGCAAAAGACAACGATACACTTAAATTAATTACGGCATTATCGGAAGAACTGAAAGATTTTTCTTTTCTCGGTAATTATCCCAATCAATAAAATATCGGTCAGGCTTGATAGTCTGACCGATATTTTTTAGGTTTACCCGAATCCTGTGGTGTAAATGCGGCAGATATATGAGAGGAAGGTTGCTGTTCTTAATCAGGGAGTTCTTGTAACTGAGGTGAAGGACCAATAGATTGACACCCATCTAACCCGTGCAGTGATGTACGGTTGGGTTACAAGAAGAAGTCAGCAGATGTCATAGTACCAATTTTTTTCGGGAAGGACCGAAAAAAATAGCAGTTTTAAAACGATAGGGGGAGAAGCAATGCAAAGACCATAGAAAACAGCGAAAGCCGGCTGCACTTGTAAAGCTATAAAGTCGAAGGCTGTCAAATAGGGTATAATGAAGGCTGTCAAATAGGGTATAATAAGGGAGCAGGTAAAAGTGTAGGTTTACAATTGATATGTTACAGTTAGAAAAAAAGAATAGCAAATAGGAAGAACCTGTGTTACAGTTAATTTACCACAACC
>CACYDP010000092.1 GCA_902773135.1 uncultured Ruminococcus sp. | reverse complement strand
TAACATTACTAACTCCTGTTATATACATAGTATGAACTGCTTCTGAACTACCATTTCTTCTTTTTATAATTTGAATAACATCTCCTTCACGATATACTTTACTTGTCGCATAATTATTATTATATAAGTTATCCACAGAAATAGTTTCATTATAAATTCTACTTGCCCAATAGGTTTTAAATTTCGGAGCACTAATCCACGGACTAGGATCATGTAGTTTCCACGATGCATCTAGCTCCGATGTAGTGGAAGGAAACAGATTATTGTGATTATTGTGATTATTTTTATTAATATACCACACATCTGTATAATGTACTCCTCCTGCACATAAGCATTGAGATACAAAATTTGTACAATCTCCGCCACTCATAATATAAGGATATGTCATATATCCACCACTATAATGTGCTTTGGCATATTCTACTCCATAAGTAGAGCTGTAATAACTTACCGGTTCAAACAGCCAGTCGGCATTTCCACCCGTATTATCGGCATTTATACCATGATATGTATATTGAAATACATTTGCACCATTATTACAGCTGGCATGCTGAACTGTCAGTCCGCTCGAATAACCGCTGGCATTAGACAAAAGTTTGTGAGCTGTACTATCTGTTTGATGTACAATTGCAAATTTTTGTTTTACTGCACCACTGTATTGATTGATTCTTGCATTTTTTCCATTCAGTCCTGTTGCATCTTCGATTTCCAGTACTTTGCTAGTATCTAATGCTGTTGCAATCCTATACACACCACCACCAATATACTGTACAAGCCATTTTTGGTTTGTATTACCTGTAAACTGCCACTGAAGTACATTCGTGCCGTTGGCACTGGAAGCTCCGGATACATCCAAATATTTACCGCTGTGAACATTTTTTATGTAATAATAATCGCCGCTCAAGTGATATTGATCTTCACCATATGCAAAAACAGGCATTACATTAAAACATGTCACAAAAATAGAAATAATAAGGACTGTTGAAAAAAATTTAAAAAAATGTTTTTTTCGCATATTTACCTCCTATTTGTATAATTTTTTAACAAAAAATGTCAACATTAATTTTGTTAATCTTATTATACGTTCACAGTAAAAGTATGTCAAGAGTTTTATGAACTAAAATCATTTTTTGTTGCAATATATAAAAATTCAAATATTTTTATATATTATCACAATTTCGGTTTTTAATTTGTCATAATAACTGAAAAAACATTTTTTCATAATAATATAATTAAAAAATATTTTTTAATTATATTATACATTCACAACAAAAGTATGTCAATCAATTTTCTGATTTATATTATTTTTCTTCTAAAATCAACAAAAAAATCATCTGTTTTTATACATAAAATCACAATCCGAATCATTGATACATCACTTGCAAATCAAGGGATAATCCATTATAATGTTAATTATAAAATACAACAGAATCAATATAAGGGGAAAAATGTATGAATATCAGAAAAATAAATGCTGCGGAAATCACCGAAGCAGTCAAAAAAATGTTCATGGATATGAATTATTATATAGGTTCGGACATTCTCACCGCTCTGAACAAAGCCGAGCAAACCGAAACCTCCGATACGGCAAAAAGCGTACTCGCTCAGCTGATCGAAAACCATAAAATCGCATCGGAAGAAGAAGTTCCGATATGTCAGGATACCGGTATGGCGGTATTGTTTGTTGAATACGGTCAGAACATTGTCATCGAAAACGGCAGTTTTGAAGAAGCCGTACAGGAAGGTGTCAGACGTGCCTATATAGACGGTTACTTACGCAAATCGGTTGTCAGTGACCCTGTATTTGACAGAATTAATACCAAAGACAATACGCCTGCTGTGATCTACACCGAAATCGTACCGGGCGATCAAATCAAAATCCTCGGCGGCTGTAAGGGTTTCGGCAGTGAAAATATGTCCGCTGTCAAAATGCTGACGCCCTCCGCAGGCATTGAAGGTGTCAAACAGTTTATCTACGATACGGTAAAATATGCCGGTCCCAATCCCTGTCCTCCGATCGTTGTGGGCATAGGCATCGGAGGAACGTTTGAAAAAGCCGCAATGTTGGCAAAAAAAGCCACTCTCCGCCCCATTGACACTGATAATAGTGACGAAAGATATGCCGCTCTTGAAAAAAAACTTCTCGACGGCATCAACCAGATGGGTTACGGACCGGCAGGTCTTGGCGGCAAAACGACTGCCATAGGTGTCAACATCGAAACATTCCCCACTCACATCGCAGGAATGCCCGTTGCCGTGAATATTTGCTGTCACGCAGCAAGACATAAAGAAATTACAATATAAGGATGATAAACTATGAAAAAGAAAATAACATTGCCGCTGACCGATGAAGTGATTAAGGACCTTCACGCAGGTGACACGGTACTGATAACGGGCACGATGCTGACCGGCAGAGATGCCGCACACAAAAGGCTGTACGAACTTCTGCAAAAAGGCGAAGAATTGCCGGTGGAAATACAGGGCGAAGTGATTTATTATGTAGGTCCTGCCCCTGCCAAACCCGGACACGCAGCAGGTCCGGCAGGTCCTACATCAAGCTATCGGATGGATAAATATGCCCCCTCACTCCTTGACAGAGGTCTGAAAGGTATGATTGGCAAAGGAGCACGCAGCAGTGAAGTTGTCGACTCAATGGTCAAAAACGGTGCGGTTTATTTCGGAGCAGTCGGCGGAGCGGCGGCATTGATTTCCAAAAGCATCAAAAAAATAGAAACCCTCGCCTACGAAGATCTGGGCACAGAAGCGATCTATCGTTTCACGGTAGAAGACTTTCCTGCCATCGTTGTCATTGATTCCTACGGCAAAAGTGCACTTGTGCAGTAAAAGCCTGTTAAATATCATAACAAAAAGTCCCGTGCATTTTGCAGGGACTTTTTTTATTATCTCCAGTATTTACGGTCAAGACTTCTGTACTGAACCGCTTCCAGAATATGTTGTGATCCGATGATTTCGGATTCGTCAAAATCAGCAATGGTTCTTGCGATTTTCAGCACCTTATCATATGCCCGGGCAGACAAGCCTAATTTATCAAAAGCATTTCCGATCACATTTTTTGCTTTATCGTCCATAGGACACATCTTTTGGAGCAGTGCAGGTGTAATTTTGGCATTGCAGGAAATTGATGTCTTTCGGAAACGGTGGTTCTGTATCTGTCGGACACGGTCCACACGCTTTTTAATTTCCTTGGAAGTTTCGGTATTTTCGGAAGATGACAAATGGTTGAATTCCACAGGGGGAACTTCAATATGAATATCGATCCTGTCGAGCAAAGGACCGGACACTCTCGACAGATACTGCGAAATTGCTTTTTTGCTGCACGTACACTCACGGGAGGGATGACCATAATAGCCGCAGGGACAAGGGTTCATCGCCGTAATCAGCATCACGGAGCAGGGATATGTAAGATTGGCATTCACTCTTGAAATCGTCACCTTGCCGTCTTCTAAGGGCTGTCTGAGAATTTCGAGGGTATTTTTTTTAAATTCCGCCAATTCGTCCAGAAACAGAACACCGTTATGAGCTAACGAGATTTCCCCCGGACGAGGAATCGAACCGCCTCCTGCCAGTCCTGCTGCCGACACTGTATGATGCGGAAAGCGAAACGGTCGATGTGATATAACAGGAGAACCCGGAGCCAGCAAACCGGCAATGGAATGGATTTTGGTAGTTTCGATCATTTCTTCAAAAGTCATATCGGGCAGAATGGAAGGCAATCGTTTGGCAAGCATACTTTTGCCCGAGCCGGGACTTCCTATCAGCAAAATATTGTGACCTCCGCCTGCGGCAATTTCAAGGGCACGCTTTGCCTCATACTGACCTTTCACGTCCGAAAAATCCACATCAAACACACACGGTTTCCGACCGATACTGTCTGCTTTGGCGGGGATAATGGGCAGTTTTCCGTTCAATTGGGCAGCCAGTGTTTTAATATCGGACACGGGGATAATATCGATTCCCTTGATAACAGCACCCTCAGCGGCATTTTCGGCAGGCACAAAGAAGCGTTTGAATCCTTTTTCCATTGCCTGTATCGTCATCGGCAAAACACCGTTCACAGCCCGTACCTCACCGCTGAGAGAAAGTTCTCCGATAAAGGCACTGTCACTGAGATCGGCGTTGATTTCGCCCGCAGACAAAAGAATCGAAACAAGAATCGGCAAATCATAAACAGAGCCTGCTTTTTTCACATTGGCAGGTGCCAGATTGACCGTTATTTTTTTGAGCGGAAACGAAAATCCGCTGTTTCTGATTGCCGAGCGTACACGGTCACGGGATTCCTTGACGGAAGCATCGGGCAGTCCCACAATATCAAAGACTGCCATTCCGCCTGCAATATCGGTTTCTACATCCACTTCAAACGTATTCATACCGAAAAGTCCCATACTTTTTGTATACACAACCATTCCGAAAACTCCCTTCATTTGCCTGATGTAAGAGGATTTCGCTCTCTGCGGAGAGCGAGCAGGGAACTCTGCCCCTGCACCCCGCCACCTTTGAAAAGGCGGACGAAACTTTGCATTTCCCTGCTGATCAGGTACTCTGACGACGGATCATCAACAAGGCGTTGCCGCTGTGAACGTTCACATAAGCATCATCGGCAGTGATCTCATTGCTGACACCAAGAGGAAAATCCGCTGTCAGCTGTCCCTTTTCCAGTTCGTACAAAAAGCCTTTCAGTGAAACCGTACAGCTTTTGCAGCCAAAAGGAAATACCGAAAAAATAGCTCCTGCTTTTCCGCTGATCGTCAGACTGCCGTCTTGTAACAGCAGCATTTCACTTTCACTGTCATAGATACGTGCCGTACCGCTGTTTTTGACAATATAAAGCATTGTACAGAAATTCGCATAGGTATGGTCTTCTCTGCCGCCTGTCATTCCTATCAGATGAAAATCCGAATATCCTCTGCTCATACATTCTTTCACACAAAACATTGTGTCGGTATCATCTTTCATTCTCGGCAGGCGAATCGTTTCACCGCTGAACTGTTCGGGATATTCCGCCGAATCAAAATCTCCTATGATGAGATCCGGAATGATGCCGTTTTCCAACGCAAATTGGTAACCGCCGTCCGCACATACCACAAAATCATCTTTTGTAATAGACAGTTCAGACGGCATTGTTATATCGGGTGATGCCCCGATAATCATACATCTGCCTAACATTGATGTCACCTTTTTCTATCTGCCCAGTCGGGAATATTTTTAACTTCTTCATAAATTGCCTTATAGCTGCTGTGGCGTGAAACGGGTATCAGACCGCTGCTGACTGCCTCTATCACGGCACAGCCTTTTTCACAGGTATGCGAACAGCCTGTGAATCGGCAATTCGGTATATATTGTTCAAACTCGGG
The DNA here is from genome assembly GCA_902773135.1 of uncultured Ruminococcus sp. Taxonomy (GTDB): domain Bacteria; phylum Bacillota; class Clostridia; order Oscillospirales; family Acutalibacteraceae; genus UBA1213. Next base: position 12,348 of record CACYDP010000092.1, on the reverse strand, counting down.
AAAACAATTTTCCAGTTCATTTTTTCTGATGACCTCGTAACGCTCAATATCCACCGTGGAAAATCCCGGTGTATCCGCCACATAGCCATCGCCTACTTTATAAAGTTCGCTGTGACGGGTAGTATGTCTGCCTCGCCCGAGTTTTTTGCTGATTTCTCCCGTCTGTATGGAAAGGGCGGGGAACAGCGAATTCAGCAAAGAAGATTTCCCTACTCCTGTATTTCCCGTAAAAGCGGAAATGTTTCCTTTAATCAGTGATAAGATTTCATCTGCCCCTTTGTTGTCCTTAATGCTGTACGTCAATGCCTTAATGCCGGCTTTGCGGTAATCTTCTGCCAGTCGGGAGCAATCCGACAAATCATTTTTGGTAAAGACAACAACGGGTTCTATCCCCTTGTTGACAGCAACCGCCGCTATTTTATCAATGATTAGCGTATTCGGCGAAGGCTCGGCGGAGGACGAGATAATAAACAGCCTGTCCAGATTAGCCAGCGGCGGACGTATCAGATAATTTTTTCTGTCAATGATTTTTTCGACAGACGCATAACTGTCATCTGACGGCACACTGATCTCCACCCTGTCACCTACGGAAGGGCTGATGCCTTTTCTTCTGAAATTCCTTGCCTTACATTCATAAAGCGTATCAGCGGCTTCAACATAATAGAAGCCGCTGATTGCCTTAACAATTAAACCAGTTAATGTTAATTTTTCCATTGTTTCACCATCATATATCGGTCACGAAATTATTCCTCTTGGGGTTCTTCGGGTTCTTCCGGTTCTTCGGGTTCTTCCGGTTCTTCAGGCTCTTCAGGTTCCTCGGTTGATTCTTCCTCGCTCGATTCCTCTGTGGATTCCTCTTCGCTCGATTCTTCCGAACTTTCTTCCTCGCTGGATTCTTCCGAACTTTCTTCGCCCTCTTTGATTTCGTAACCTGTATTGATATAGGTTCTCGATACTGTCTGATTCTTGAAGTCAAATACGAATGTTTCATACTTGACACCGTCTATCATAACAGTAACCACTTTCTGATTATTGACTGCACCCTTCGGGTCAAGTTCCACGGTCTTGCTGAATCCGTTATACGGTACACCGCTGGATTCATCTACTTTCTGTCCGTCAACATAAATCGTTACCGTGATTTGTGCGTGTTCATCTTCGGGGAGATCAATCTTCTGTCTGAGCGGTTTCAATATCTTACTTCCGTCACTGACACGAATAATGATCTGTGTACCCTTTGTCAGCAGGTTGCCTGCAAGAGGATCAGTACCCACAACCACGCCTGCTTCCTTATTGCTTGCGATGGTTGCTTTCTGTGTAGTAAATCCGAGAGCTTCAATATCTGCCTTCGCCTGTTCATAGGATTCACCTACTACATCAGGAACGGCAACCTGTTCCGGTTCAGGACCGTCACTAACGATCAGTGTGATGACCGTACCGATTTCCTGCGTGGTTCCCTCTTGGGGAGAACATTCCATTACAACACCCTTTTCAACAGTGGTGCTTGTCACACGCTGAATATCATAGTTGAAATATTTTGCACCGAGTTTTTCAATTGCTTCCTGCTCTGTATAATTTTTCAGCTTCGGAACCTGTGTTTTGGTTTCGGTACTGTTGATAGTGAGCTTGATGGTAGCATTTTCTTTAATTTGTTTGGAACCTGCAGCAGGGTCCTGTGCAAGAACCACATTAACAGGCTGAGAACTGTCATACTTGGCAGTAATTTCAAATTTGAATTTGTAAGCCTTGTTGTTTTTGATTTCCTCATAACTCTGATTCACAAAGTTCGGTACATCAACACTGGCGATTTCATTGGTGCTTACCACATTCTGAACAATGGTATAGACAAAGAAAATCAATGCCGCTATTACCATTACAGAAACCGCAACGGTAAGCCATTTCACCACCGTCTTAGTACGGCTGGAAGACAGTACCTCTTCGCCCTCACTGTAATCATCGACATAATCCGGTTCGGGATCACTTGATTTGACATTATCAATTGAAGCAACGAATTTGGTTGGTGTTTCGTCTACAAAGTAAGTATATTTGAATCTCACAGAAGGATTCTTTCTGAATATCTCAATCGCATCCAACATAGCATCTGCGGATTCGTAACGCTGCTTGGGATCTTTTCTCATTGCTTTGAGTGTAATTTCTTCCAGACCCTCGGGGATATTTTCATTAATTTCACGAGGCGGCTTGGGATCGTTCTGGAGCTGCATCAACGCAACCGAAACAACGCTGTCCGCTTCAAACGGCAATGTTCCCGTCAGCATTTCATAAAGCATTACACCTACGGAATAAATATCGGCTTTACCGTCCGTCATTTCTCCCCTTGCCTGTTCGGGAGCAATATAATGAACCGAACCGATCGCCTTGCCGGTCATGGTACGCTGTTCGTTATTGGAAAATCTTGCAATACCAAAATCCGTGACCTTGATAGAACCGTCCTGGAGCAGCATAATATTCTGAGGTTTGACATCTCTGTGAATAATACCCTTACCGTGTGCGTGCTGAAGTGCCTGGAGAATCTGTACCGTAAAATGAACGGCTTCTTTCCACGGTATTTCGTGCTGATGGTTAATATATTCTTTCAGTGTGATACCGTCTATATATTCCATCACGATATACTGTATTCTGTCGCCGAAACTGACATCAAATACCTTCACGATATTTTTATGCGACAAAACAGCGATTGCCTTTGATTCGTTCTTGAATCTTCTGATAAACTCCTCATTGCCCAAAAATTCATCTTTGAGTATTTTGATCGCAACGATTTTATCATCGATTGTGTCGTGTGCCTTGTACACCATCGCCATACCGCCGACACCGATCAGTTCCTGTATTTCATATCTTCCGTCAAGTCTTTTGCCCGTATACTTATCCATTTAATACATAAACTCCTTTCAAGCTGCACTGCCGTCGATCACGGCTACGGTAATATTATCGCTGCCGCCGAGATCTTTTGCCGATTGTATCAATTTGTCGGTCAATGCCGGACCGCTGTTATTTTTGATAAATCCGAGCAGGCTTTCTTCTGTGATATAATTCGATAAGCCGTCCGTACATATCACCAGTATTGATTTTTCATCAAAATCAATAACATTATAATCTATACGAAGTTCGGGTTCTGTTCCCAATGCTCTTGTAATGATATTACGGTTAGGGTGATTTCTTGCTTCTTCCCGTGTCAGCTGACCCGCATCCACAAGTTCCTGCACCATTGAATGATCTTTTGTGATCTGCATCAAATCACTGCCGTTATAAAAATAGGCACGGCTGTCACCGGCATGAAGAATGTGTGCCCTGCCGTCTTTCACAACAGCACAAACGACTGTTGTTCCCATACCGTAGAGCGATGCTACATTCAGAGCCGTCTCATACACTGTTTTGTTGGCGTGTTCTATTGCCTGAGAAATCAGTGTATGCAGTTCTTCTTCACCAAATTCACTTTGATAACCCTCTGCCAGATCCAATCCGATCGTTTCAACAGCCACACTGCTCGCAGTACTGCCGCCGTTTGCTCCGCCCATACCGTCACAAACGACAGCCCACACGGAACCATCGGGAAACACTCCCGTTTTGCAGTAATCCTGATTAGAGTTTCGCATAAGACCTATATCACTTTTGCAATATACTCTCATTCAGCCTGTTCCTCCTTCGCGGCAGAACGTCTTAACTGACCGCACGAAGCATTAATATCACTGCCGAGCGTTCGTCTTACCGTTGCCGTAATACCGCTTTTTTCAAGAATTGAAATAAAGCTTTTCATTCTGTCTTTTTTACTTTTCTTATATCCCGTTCCTCCCACACTGTTAACCGGTATAAGATTTACATGACACAACATACCTTTCAGCCTTGAAGCAAGCTCACGGGCATCATTATCACTGTCATTTACACCGTCGATCATTGCATATTCAAAGGATATACGTCTGTTTGTCTGTTGAATGTAGTATCTGCACGCTTTTAGCAGCTGATCCATATCATAGCGTCTGTTGACCGGCATTGTACGGCTGCGGATACGGTTATTAGGTGCATGAAGCGATACCGAAAGTGTCAGCTGGAATTTCATATCTGCCAGTTCATAGATTTTCGGCACAATACCGCAGGTAGACAGCGATATATGACGCATACCGATATTCATACCGTGTTCGCTCGAAACAAGATGCAGAAAACGGACAACATTATCAAAATTATCCAAAGGCTCTCCCATTCCCATCAGCACAATATTGGAAATTCTGATACCATTATCAAGCTGTTCTGTCTGAAGCTGAGCAATCATTTCGGACGGAGTAAGATTTCTGGAAAATCCGCTTTTGCCCGTTGCACAGAACGTACAGCCCATACGGCAGCCCGCCTGTGTTGAGATACAGCTGGTATAGCCGTGATGATAGCTCATCAGAACGGACTCGGCTGTTTCTCCGTCATAAAACGAAAAAAGATACTTCTTGGTATTATCATAAGCCGAAATCAATTTTTTTTCAATAGCCGCCGAAGATATATAGTACTTATTAACAAGTTTTTCTCTCAGCCGCTTTGGAATATTAGTCATTTCATCAAAGGATTTTACACCCGAATGGAGCCATTGATAGATCTGAGCCGCTCTGTACGAAGGCTCACCCATTGCTGCCAGTGCATCTTTCAGTTCGTTTTCATACATTGATTTTATATCCTCGGGCATCAAATCACTTCCTCTTCAATACGCTGATAAAGAATCCGTCCGTATGGTTCTTATGCGGAAACAGTGTCAATTCATTTTTACGTTCCTCGATACAGCGTTGAATATTTCCTGTATCGATCTCATATTCTTCAAAGTCATTGTGTTCCAAAAGAAAACGTCTGACATTCTCGTTATTTTCTTTCGGGTTCAATGTACAGGTGGAATACAGCAGCAAACCGCCGCTTTTGACAAACCTTGCACAATTACACAGTATAGCGTACTGTATCTCAGGCAAAGTGTCAAGTCCTATATTTTCCTTATATCGCAGTTCAGGTTTTCTTCTGATAATCCCCAGTCCCGAACAAGGCACATCACACAGCACCCTGTCAGCCAACGGAAAATCGTCATATTCTGCCGAATTGCAGGCGACGGTACGGATCATATCGATCCCCAGACGTTGAGCACCGTTTTGTATCAAGGAAAGCCGTGAATCATACAGATCGCAGGAAATAATCGTTCCGCAGTTTTCCATATATTCAGCCAAGGTAAAACTTTTTCCGCCGGGAGCGGCACATACATCCAGTACAGTATCGCCTTTTTTCGCCGAAAGCAACCGGCAGCAGATCTGCGAAGCCGTATCCTGAATATGAAACAGTCCGTCCTGATATTGTCTGAGTTTTTCCACAGAATCCGTTTTGGACAATAAAAGGCAGTTTTCCACCGTATCAGAAAATTCCGCTGTGACACCGCTTTTTTCAAAAGATTTTTTCAGTTCGTCCGCAGTGGTTTTCAAGGTATTGACTCTTGCACAAAGCGGCGGTCTTCCGTCAAGAGAACGGAGCAGGGACATTGTATTTTCATCGCCGTAGCACTGCCGCCAATATTGTATCAGATATTCCGGTGTAGAGTATTTCACAGAATAATATTTATTTTTTCCCTTTTTGATATTCGGCAGCATCGGGGCATCCAGTTTAGCCGCTGCTCGAAGAACACCGTTAACATAGCCTGATGCGGAGCGGTGGTGGTTGACTTTGCACAAATTAACACTTTCGTTAACAGCGGCAGCATCGGGCACAGAGCTCATAAAAAAGATCTGATACAGTCCCATCTGAAGTATGATCCATACCTCAGGAGAAATTTTATCGGGACGTATATCGGAAAGACGGGAAATATTATAATCCAGAAGGAGTTTTTTTTCGATCACACCGTAAAAAAGTGCCGATGCAAAAGATTTATCTTTTGCGGACAAATTCTTTTTTGAAAAGATATGATCCAACACAATATTAGAATATGATGCATTTTCCTGCACACGAACAAGTGCTTCCAATGTTGCCTGTCTTGACAATATCAACCATCCTCCTTGAATTCAAAGTTTCGCTCAAGCCTTTTCAAAGGCTTGCGGGGGATTAGGGGGGCAGAGCCGCCCCGGCTTTCCAACCACCACCCACCATATGCAGCGAAAATTCTTCGTTCCGTTCCCGCAGGGGCTTTCCAGTCCTCTCCACCATCAACTATATGCAGCAGAAATCATTCGTTCCGTTCCCGCAGGGGCTTTCCAATATCAACTAAAAAATAAATCACCGCTGTCAGAGAGATGCAGTCCGTTCACGAATGATTTAGCGTCCATTTTTTTCTTGCCTTCGGGCTGAATTTCCTTTATCTCGATGGCTCCCTCTCCGCAGGCAACGACCAGCGGGGACAGAGATAACACTTTTCCCGGAGTGCCGCTTTGTTCTTTTACCTGAACGGTACGGTGTATTTTCACTCTTTTTCCATTGAATATTGCCGACGCACTCGGCCACGAATTCAATCCTCTTACCTGATTATGAACTTCCTGCGAAGTTTTTCCAAAATCAATCTTTGACATTTCTTTTGTCAGCATTCCGGCATAGGAAGAGCGGGAATCGTCCTGCTTTTCACGTACCAACGTACCGTTTGCCGCAGAATGTATCACCTGTACGATCAGTTCTGCTCCTGCAGCGGCAAGTTTGTCGTGAAGTTCGTCTGCTGTTTCATTTTCGCCGATCTCTACTTCCGTTTTCATCAGCATATCACCCGTATCAAGTCCTTCGTCCATCAGCATAGCCGTCACACCTGTTTTGTTCCTGCCGTCCAGTATGGACTGCTGAATGGGGGCTGCTCCCCGATACTCGGGCAAAAGTGATGCATGAATATTAATACAGCCGTACTTCGGATAGGCAATCATTTCTTTAGGAAGTATTTTCCCGTAAGCCGTGACAATAATCATTTCGGGGGCAAGTTCCCGAATGATTTCCAATGCTTTGCCGTCCTTCAGCGTGGTCGGCTGATAAACCGTAATGTGATTTTTCTCTGCACACACCTTGACGGGCGGCGGTGTCAGCGTATAGCCTCTGCCTTTAGGTTTGTCAGGCTGCGTAAATACCCCGACAAGCTCATTGCCGTCATCAATGACAGACTCTAAGCACGGAACAGCAAAATCAGGTGTTCCCATAAACAGTATCTTCATTGATCAGCCGCTCCTTTATTCATCGGGAAGTTCATTGGGGTCAATTTTTCTAATCACGTGTTCTTTGAACAAGATGCCGTCCAGATGATCATTTTCGTGACAAATCGCCTTCGCAAGAAGCCCCTCCGCCTGAACCGTAAACTGATCACCATAACGGTTCTGTGCCACCGCCGTAACATACATCGGACGTTTGGTAATGCCGTATTCGCCCGGACAGGACAAACAGCCTTCACTGGATTCCTGAACACCCTTTGTTTTGATAATTTTGGGATTGATAAACTCCATTTTGCCCTCACCTATGTCAATCACAAAGACACGTCTGAGGATTCCCACCTGCGGACCTGCGATTCCGACTCCGTTGCCGTCAAGCATTGTTTCATACATATCGTCAAGCAGTAATGCCAGACGGTCGTCAAATTTTTCGACAGGACGGCATACTTTATTCAATATCGGGTCGCCCTCTTTTACAATATTTCTAATCGCCATTAGATACATCTCCTATATGATCGTATCGGGATCGATGTCGGAAAAAGCGTTGACATCTTTGAAATTCCTGTTATTTCCGAAATCCGCAAGCAGTCTTGCCATCATCTCCCGAAAACGCTGTGTGTTTTTGAATTTTATGATAATTCTGAAACGGTATTTGCCGTTCATTCTTGTAATCAGAGCCGGTGACGGTCCAAGCACTCTCATCGGCAGTTCACTGTATTCTTTCGATGCCAGACAGGTCAGCTGTGAAGCAAAATAATCGGCTGCAGCTTTGGTTTTATCACGGTCACTGCCCACAAAAGCCGTTACACATATATCGGCAAAAGGCGGGTACAGCATCGACTTTCTCAGCAGAATTTCACTGTTATAAAATTCCCGGTAATCCTGGGCAGCCGCCATTTCGATAATGGGATTTTCAGGCTCAAAAGTCTGTATGAAGGCTCTTCCCTCCAGACCTCCCCGTCCGGAGCGTCCGACCACCTGTGTCAGAAGAGAAAACGTGCGTTCATAACTTCTGTAATCATCACCGTGCATCATGGTGTCTGCCGATAAAACCCCTGCCAGTGTGACATTCGGAAAATCCAGTCCTTTTGCTACCATCTGAGTACCGAGCATAATGTCATATTTGCCGTCTTTGAAATCATTCAGTTTTTTCTCATAGGCATATCTTCTCATTGTCGAGTCGGTATCCAGACGGAGTATTCTGGCATCAGGAAAAATTTCTGCCAATTCCTGTTCGGCTTTCTGCGTTCCTGCTCCGGCATACCAGAGTTTGTCGGAACGGCAAGACGGACATTCTGTCGGCGATGGTATCGAGTAGCCGCAGTAATGGCACATCAGCCTGTTGTTAGCACTGTGGAACGTCAGTGAGATCGAACAGTTCGGACAGGAAATGACTTCGTGGCACGAACGGCACGAAACAAACGTGTTATGACCTCTCCTGTTCAGCAGAATAATGGATTGATGCGAATGATGGAGATTATCCTCTATTGCTTCCAGCAAAACCGAGCTGTAAGCCGAAGTATTCCCCTGATCTCTGTCTATATTCATATCGACCGTCACAACATGAGGAAGTTTTGCATTTCCATATCTTTCTCCGAGTATTTCAAGGGAGTACCTGCCCTGTTTTGCATTGTAAAAACTCTCCAAAGACGGTGTCGCAGAAGAAAGCAGCAGCAGACAGTGATTGGAAACACATCTCAGCTTGGCGATTTCCCTTGCGTGAAAACGAGGATTGGAAGAAGACTTATAGGTATACTCCTGTTCTTCGTCCATCACAATCAACCCGAGGTTATCGAGCGGTGCAAACACAGCCGAACGTGTTCCCACTGCAATGTTAGCTTCTCCGCTTTTGACACGCTTCCATTCTTCCAATCGTTTAGAAAGCGATAAACCGCTGTGAAAAACAGCTACCCTGTTGCCGTATCTGGCATTAAACTTCGATAAAAGCTGGGGTGTCAAAGCAATTTCGGGAACCATACAAATCACGCCCTTGTTTTCGGCATTGACACGGTCGATCAATTTCATAAATACCGATGTCTTACCGCTGCCCGTCACACCGTAAAGCAGAGATACCGAAGCTTTGCCGCTTTCATATTTTTGTTCCAGAGAACGAAAGGCTTTGTTTTGCTGCGGTGTCAGTTCTATTTCCCCTGTCAGCACCTGAGCCTTTTCCGTGGCTGTATGTCTGGGAGGTTCTTCGTCATAGCAGCTGCATATCCCTTTTTTCACAAGGTTATCCACCACCGACGGCGATACACCCGTAAAGTAACAGATTTCTTTTCGGGAAACATCTCCCGTCACCCTCAGCACATTCAGCACTTCGGATTGTGCCTTCGTGTATTTTCTGCCGGGAATGTCGTTTTCAAGATGAATCATTCTGACGGTTTTATCCTGAAGACGTTTTTTGATGACTTCCTGCCGGGAAAGAATCTTCTTTTTATACATTTTATGGAGAATACTTTCATCGGCAAGACCGATTTCCTTGACAATCCTGTCCTGACGGACGGGAGATTTTCTTGCCGCAAGGAAATGGACAATCTGCTGTTCCGTTTCCGAAAGTTCTTCAGTGACATCATCACCGGAAAGTGTATAATGATACGTCACTTTGACCGAAAGACCTGCCGGAAGCATTGCCGAACAGGCATCAAAAAGCGTACAGTAACATCGCTGTTTGACCGCCGAAGCAAGATCGAGCAATTCTTGTGACATCACAGGTTCTTTGTCGATCAGTTCATCGATGCTTTTCAGTTTTGATACATCCGCCGTTTCGTGAACGTTCATTATCATTCCCTGACGCTGAGAACCGTGACCGAAACTGATGCGTACCCGGCAGCCGGGTTTTGCATCGTCAGTCATTGATGCGGGAATCAGATAATCGTAGATCTTGTCAAATGAAAATGCCGTATTTTCAACAGCAACTCCTGCCGCCCTGTACCAATCACTCATTTACATCGGGTTCGAGTATGGCATATTCATTTCTTGCAAACTCGTCTACTGCTACCAGAACCGGCTTGTCATATACTTTTCCTGTATCGTCCTGCATATCGTCGGTAATTTGTCTTGCTCTTTTTGCAACAGCAATCGCAAGAGCGTATTTGCTTTGTTTACCCGCAAAAATATCATTGACGGACGGTCTTGTATAATGTTCGTATTTCATAGTTAAAACTCCTTTTCATATCAATATGCTGATCGTAAACAATGAAAAATCGGGATACTGTCCCATTCATTTCAAAACCGTATTGACATCGAATTTTGATGCCTTGAGTTTTTCTGCATTCAGAACGGATTTAACGTCCTCCACGCATTGTTCGATGGGTCCGTTTACGATAATATAATCATAATTTGCTGCCAGACGAATTTCCTCTTTTGCCCGTGCAAGACGATTGAGAATAGATTCTTCCGAATCAGTGGCACGTTTGCGGAGTCTGTGTTCCAGCACTTCCATTGACGGCGGCATAATAAATATGCTGATGCAGTCGGGGTTCTGCTTTTTAATTTTTTCGCAGCCCTGCACTTCGATTTCGAGTATCACATCTTTGCCCTGTGCCATATTGTCAAGAGCCTGTTTTTTCGGTGAACCGTAGTAGTTGCCGCAGTACTCTGCATATTCGAGAAAACCGTCATGATCGATCATTTCACGGAATTTTTCACGGCTGAGAAAATGGTATTCCACACCGTCTTTTTCCTGTCCTCTGGGCTGACGAGTCGTTGCCGAAACAGATACGACCACATTGTCGTCTTTGACCAGTTCGCTGACTACCGTTCCCTTGCCTGCACCCGCAGGTCCGGATATTACGACAAGAAGTCCTTTATTCTTCATTTGTATTTTCCCCCTCATTGTTCTGGGCACTGTTCACACGGTTTGCCAGCGTTTCGGGCTGAACAGCCGACAAAACCACATGATCGCTTTCGGTAATGATAACGGATTTTGTTTTTCTTCCGCACGAAGCATCAATCAGCATTCCGCTGTCCCGTGCATTCTGCACCATACGCTTGACGGGTGCGGCATCGGGACTGACAACGGCAACGATTTTTTCCGAAGAAATCATATTTCCGTAACCTATATTTACAAGCCGCATCGTCCTACCTCATTCTATATTCTGAATCTGTTCACGAATTTTTTCAATTTCCGATTTGATGTCTACCACTTTATGTGCTATATCCGCATCACATATTTTTGAACCGATCGTATTGGCTTCACGGTTCATTTCCTGAACGATAAAATCCAGTTTTCTTCCCACAGGTTCTGTGAGTGTCAGCATATCCTCCAGCTGAGAGAGATGACTCCTCAGGCGTACTGTTTCTTCCGCAACGGATGTTTTATCGGCAAAAATTGCTGCTTCCGTGAGAATCCTCTGGCTGTCCGCCATTTTGTCCTCAAGGAGTTCCATCAGGCGTGCATACAATTTTTCACGGTATTCTGCTACAATTTTCGGTGAACGCTCCTCAACATATTCCACCAGTGACAGAATATTGCGGCTGTGTTCCAGAACATCATTTTTCAATTTTTCGCCTTCACGTTCACGCATTGCCATAAAATCCGCCAGTGCTTTTTCAGCAGATTCGCTGACGATTGCCTTGAGCTGTTCTTCGTTTTCGGGAGCCTTATTGACCGAAAGCACATCTGCAAAACGTGAGAATGCCGTTACACCCGTATCATTTTTCAGTCCATATGTATCGCACAATTCTTTGATGGCAGCCATATATCCCGATGCAACAGCGTGATTAACTTTGATCTCCGCAGCTACATTCTCGTCCGCTTCCACGGAAAAGAACACGTCAACCTTACCTCTTGCGACATATTTTGACACTTGCTCTTTGATACTTTGTTCAAGAAATCCCATTCCTTTGGGAACTTTACATTGAAATTCAAAAAATCTCTGGTTGACGGATCTGATTTCAAAAACGGTATTTCTACCGCCGACCGTTCCCTCAAATCTTCCGTAGCCCGTCATACTTCTTATCATTACACATCATCTCGCTTACTGTAAGATTTGTTGCGGATTAATCCGAATTATTATCAACAATATATTTTAACAGTTTTTACATTGGTTTGTCAACCTGCACGTCTGAAAAAAACAAGAATAAAATATTCATTTTTATTCACAAATCAGTTATGTATATCTTAGAGCCTGTTTAATATCTGCACCGTACAGATTTTTGAAGCGTCATTTTTCGATAACAAGGAAAAAAGATGCAGGCATACTGGCGT
>CACYDP010000091.1 GCA_902773135.1 uncultured Ruminococcus sp. | reverse complement strand
GTGCCGACTGTAACGATAAACAATATACTTTATGGAAAAAGCATGAATCCGAAGCTGAACACGATCAAACAAATATGTGACGGACTCGGTATTACGCTTGCTGAGTTTTTCGACACCGACGAATTTAACAATCTCGAACAAGAAATAAAATAGCAGGAGCATCAGCCTTAAATTCAAGGTCTGATACTCCTGCTTTCGTCTATTGGATTATTTTTCAAAGCTCTACAACCGGACAGCCCTTGCTACGATAGTAGTAAATTTCATCCTCTGCTGCTATACGGACAGAAGCAAATTCATATTCCTTGAAATGTTCCTCTGCCTTTGCTTCGCTGTCGCTCAGGACAAGAGCTGTGCCGTATGTGTCGTCAGTTTTCTTGTATGTAGCAAGATACCAATTTTTCATAATTGCGTCCTTTCTCCCCGTTGCCGTTAGGTCAGCTTCATCATCTGGGACTTGAAGTCCCACATCTGCATACATATATCTATCTTCTGAATCTCGGCTTGCTTTGTGTTCCTATAATACTGTCAATCTTTTGTTCGTCATCTTCTTTAAATGCCACATTGTATTGTTCTTCCTGTCCGTTTTCACTTTTGCTGAATACAGCAAACATCTCCTGACCACCTGTCTGTTTGTGCAGCTCCTCAACTTCAACTCTTGTAAGAGTACGATAACGCATTTGCTTTCCGTTAAGCAGCACCTCAGATTTCAGCCTTGTATTGACCTTCGAGTTTCTTGTTACAGAAAACAGCTCGTCACTCTCTGCCTGATGCTTGTCAGGATAAAGACAGTGCAGAACATAATCTTTATTCTGCGGAAGGAAAGCCAATTTAATTTTTCCATTCTCCGGTGCAAATGCAACGTAGCGGTCTTTTTCCTTCGTGAGCTTATCAATTTCTTTTTCATCTATCATCAGAAATTCAACTTTAACACCAAGAAACTCTGCTCGCTTTTTCATTTCATCGTATTTTGCATCGGGCAAGTACCTTTTTGTATGTCTGTCGATAATCGCTTCATCTTTTAACTTCAATGCTTCGACCAAAAGTTTTCTGTCCCTTTCTTTTATCGTCACCATCGCATGATCGTTGTACAGTTTAGCAGAGAAAAAAATCGGACAAGCATAAAGCTTTGGTATCCCTGAAAACTCGAATCTCAGAACACAGTTCTCACCTTGCGAATGGATCAGCCTGCTATAAGGAATGTTGCCCTCATAGATTGGATTGCTTTTATATTTTTCAAGCTGTTCACTTACGGACAGCCTTTTTGTTTTGAACTTTTTCTGATGTGTGTGCATACTCAGCTTGAAGTATCTTTTATCAAGCAGCAGTTTCTTATACCGGCGAAGCATCAGCATAAAGAGTACCCTCAGAAGAAAGAATAACGGATTTTTCGCTTGTCTTATCTGCTGTTGCAAACCTGCTGCTTCATCAGGTTTTGCAAGTGCAGGATTTTTCTGAAAATATACTTTTTCGTATTTTTCAAATTCGCTGATAAACTGTTTCTGTGGTGGTGCTTCTCTTGGTGGGAGTGGCTTCGGCAGAGAATAGAAACCCATCATTCGCTCTAAATTTTCTTTGGTGTAATAATCTCCGAACTGCTTTGCAAGAGTATCGGCTCTGATTTTCTTTTGCTCTCCGACTTTCTGAAATGTTATGTGTCTGTCGGTGTAACGAGTCACTTCAAAACCTTTGCATTTCATAAAATCAACAAATGCTGTTTTACTGTGGCACAGTACTTTCGCTTCATCGAGAGCATGGCACAATTCAACTTTCCACGATTTTCCTTGCTCCGCTAATTTCTGTGTTGCCTGATCTATGCCACGCAAGCCTGTTGTTTCATCAATTACCGAAAGTCCGTACTGTCTGCAAAGCCTGTCACTCTCAGCACGCATATTTTTTAGAGTAGCCTGATTTCCGAGCCACTTACTTCCGGTTTCCAAGCTGACCGAGTTTATCAGAAAATGATTATGTATATGGTCACGGTCAACATGAGTTGCTACTATAACCTGAAAACCGGGAGCGACACATTCAGCCAATTCCTCGCCGATCTTGTGAGCAAGCTCCGGAGTAATTTTCTCATTTGGCGAAAAACTCTGTACATAGTGGTGTGCCAAAATTTTATCGTTCTTGTCATAAGCAAATCTTGTAACAGCGAACTGTGTAACAAGGCTGTCAATACTGTTATTACAGCAGTTCAGAAAACTTGATTGAACACACT
>CACYDP010000090.1 GCA_902773135.1 uncultured Ruminococcus sp. | reverse complement strand
TTTCGGTATTGTTTTTTAGTCAGTTTCATACGTCTATTATACAGCTTTCATGCGGATTTGTAAATATTTATGTTAACACGCTCTAGTTGTCCGATATGAAAAATCATAAAAACATTAAAAAGTGGTGAAAAATTAATAATTATATGCTATAATAACATTAATGACATTTTTTTACTGCAAAAACAGATCAGACAGTACATTTTAGCAAAGGATGGTAATTATGTTTTTTAAAATGCTGAAAAGCGATCTTAAACAAAAAAAGGGTCTCAGTATTGTCCTTTTTTTGTTTATTCTTATTGCCTCTATGATTGTTTCTGTCGGCTCGGTGCAGCTTTATGAGTTCTTCACCGGAAATGAAAGAAATCAGGCTGCGTGCAATCACTCTGATGCAATGGTATTGAATGTTTCTCAGGGTGCACAGGGCGACATTGCAAACAAAAAGGTAAGCGATGTTATCAAAAAGAATAAGCACGTTAAAGAGTTTTATAGCAAAGAGGTTTTTACCCTTATGCCGGCATATATCGACTTTGATTATGTCGATGAGGAAAAAACCAATGAATTCCGCTATTCTAATAACTACCTTACAACCGTGCCGAAGGACCACGATCTTGTATATACCCTTGACGATCAGCCCTTTGGAGTTGAAAACAATACGATCTGGGTCTCGGAAAAGCTCCGCTCTGTGACGGGTGCTGTTCCCGGAGATAAGGTCAGGCTTACGACTGATATCGGAAATACATATGAATTTACCCTTGCGGGCTTCTATAAACAGCCGACTTCCTCATATTTCAAATGGTATATCGTTTCTGATCCGGATTATGAATATCTCAAAAAAGAATATTTCAATACGACTGAGGTGTTCGGTGTAAAATTCGATGAAATGAATTATATGAATTATAAGAGCCTTGACGATGATCTGGGAAAGGGTACAAATGCATGGTCGGTCATGCTCGATGAACAAAGCAGTGATGAATATGTTCTCAGTTATATCCTTTCAGTGTTTATCTGCATTATCGGCATTTTCCTTATCCTTATAGTAGTAATGACAATACGCTTTACTATGGTTGCAGCCCTCAAGGAAGAGGAAAGGGAGATCGGTGTACTTCGTGCGATCGGTGCGGATTCATTTGGTTTCCGATGGATCTTTGCTGCTAAATACATAGCCTTTGCCATGACAGGCGGAGCAGTCGGTATTTTTGCAGGAATTCCGCTTTCAAAATATGTTCTTACAGCCTTTTCTCCCGGCAATATCATGCCCTCGGACGGTGAGATAATTATTATCGGTATTATTTCCGTAATATTCATAATCCTGCTGATAATCGGTTTTTCACTGCTCGTTATGCACAGGATAAACAGGATATCAGTTGTGGATGCGATAAGGGGAGAAAACCGTGCAGAGCGTTCCTCAAAAGGCTCAGGCATCAGGCTTCATACGAAAAAGAAAATGTTACCGTCGTTTTTCATTGCACTGTCTGATATTCTCAAACGCTTTAAAAGATATGCATTTCTCTTTATTGCCTATACTCTCGGTGTGCTGATAATACTCTTTATCGTGAATATCAAGAATTCTGTCATTAACCCCGAATTTCTCAAGTACAGTATGATCTATCAGACAGATTTCTTTGTTGAATTCAACGATACGCAGATACGTGATTATTTCGAGCGTATGGCAGATGAAAACAGGGGACTCTGGCAGATCGTTAATGACGATCTGAAAAAGAACGGGATAAAGGCACATTTTGATGCCGATCATTATCAGACGACGGGCGTTATACAGCAGTTTGGTGTGGATATCAATGCTACGGTCTGGAACGGCAGCGGCGATATCAGCAAGCTGTCCTATCATGAAGGCTCGATCCCGGTAAAAACTGACGAGGCTGCCATGAGCTGGTCAGCAGCAAACAGCCTCGGTATTCAGCTTGGTGATGAAGTAGAAATAAAGCTGAATATTAAGAATAATAATACAGGCAGCACTAAGGAAACGAAGGAAAAATTCAGGATAACTGCATTTATCAATGCTATGGACGGCGGTATGCCTATCGTTGTTCTCAGCAATGCATACAATAAGACCTTTACAAATGAAGGCTCATGCTGGGCTGCAATTATAGACGCACAGGGCAGCGAAAAGGATGAGGTGTTCCGTCAGCTTGAGGAATTCTACGGACCGGAATGTGTTCTTGACGGAATGGAATATACAAGAGTGACTCTTGCACAGTACAGCGAGCTTTTTGATCTTCTTGAGGTGGTGATCGGTCTTGCGGTGCTTGTTATACTGATACTTATGACATATCTGTATTCAAGTGTTTTCATTGCTGAGGAAATGTCTGAAATTGCTCTTCTGAAAAGCATAGGCTTCTCGGAGGGAGCTGTAAAGGCATCGCATATCTTCAGGATACTGATACTTGCTGTTGTGTCTGTTATTGCAGCTGAGCTGCTTCTTCAGACAGCAGGTCAGCTGATAGTCAGCGTACTTATGGAAAGTCTTGGAATAACTAATTTCAAGTTTCTGCCCGAATTCATAATGAGCTTTGCTGTTGTACCTGTTCTTGCATCGGCAGCAGTGCTTTTCACAGAGTGGCTCAATCTGAGAAAGATTAGAAAGGCGGATATCCGCAATATCAAGGACGAATAACAGGAGGAGAATATGAGTAGTATAATTTCAGTAAAAGATCTTTGCAAAACATTCAGTCTTAAAGGATACAACAACGAAGTCCTGAAAAACGTGAGCTTTGAAATGGAGGAGGGGGAATTCGTTTCCGTCATGGGTCCCAGCGGAAGCGGAAAATCTACTCTGCTCTATACCGTCAGCGGTATGGACTCCGTTACCTCGGGAAGCGTCAGCTTCGGAGGTAAGGAGATCTCCGCAATGAAGAAAAAAGAGATTACATCAGTAAGACTGCTTGAAATGGGATTTATTTTTCAGCAGATGTATATGATGAAAAAGCTTTGTGTATTTGATAATATCGTGCTGCCGGGCTATCAGGCAGGCAAGGATAGGAATACAGTCAACAGCAGAGCAACTGAGCTTATGAGAAGCCTTGATATAGAGGATATTGGCACAAGAGAAATAAGCGAGGTTTCCGGCGGTCAGCTTCAGAGAGCCTGCATATGCAGAGCACTTATCAATGAACCGAAGGTCGTCTTTGCCGACGAGCCGACCGGTGCACTTAATTCAAAGGCGGCAAACGAGGTTATGAAGCAGCTCAGAAATATCAATAACAGCGGCACAGGTATAATGATGGTCACCCACAGCGTAAGGGTCGCTGCCCAAAGCGATAGAGTGATCTATCTTGTGGACGGAAATATCATGGGTGAGCTTTGCATGGGCAAGATGCAAAGTGATGAGGAGCTTGCTCAGAGAGATCAGGCACTTAATTCATGGCTTATGGCTCAGGGCTGGTAAGGGGGAGTGAAATATGAAAGGACTGAAGTCTGTCATTGCCTGTGCTCTGGCAGGTGCAATGACGCTGACAATCTGTGCCGGATGCAGTACACCGTCATACAGCGGTTTTTCCTTCACTAAACAGGGCGAAAGCGAGCTTTCAAAGATCAGGACTGAGGGATGGTATATAGAAAGAAAATCGTCAGAGCTGAAGGCGGAGACAGAAAAAACATTAAAGACCTTCAGCTCTGACGATGGTATCTGTGTTATCGAAAAGAAGCAGGATTATTATGACGTTACCCTTGATCTTGAAAAGGGCAGCGGAGAAAAAGCCGGCAGAGCTTATGCACAGGCGATACAGAAAGCCTGCCCGGAATATAAAAAGGTGCTTGAGGGCTATCTGTTTGAAAATATCAACTCAACCTTCGGAACAGAAGCTGATCCTGACAAGATACTGACGGAAAGAATAAATACCCTTAAAGCGGGTCTTGAAAAGGAATACCGTGAGGAGCTTGAAGGCTTCGGAAAAGAAATGGGGCAGGATAAACATGGGATAAAGAATGACGGCGTATTCTCCTGCGAGGAGGCAATGCTTGTAAGTATGGTTCCCGATGCACTTCGTGCGACCTCTTGCAGCGTTATGACAGTAAACGGCAATAAGACCTCAACAGGTCACAGGATAGCGGCAAGGATGCTTGAATGGGACCTGGGCACTGAAAAACAGCTTTGTAAATATCAGAGCGTTACCCATTTCAAAAATGGCAAAAGCTCATTCACATCTATCGCTGCCCTCGGTATGCTTGATATTCTTACAGCAATCAACAGCAGCGGTGTTGTCGTAGGCGAGCTTGATGTGGGCAGCTATTACGGAGAGCCTTTTGTCAGCGAAGGAAAGATCTGTTACAGCTTTGATCTGCGTTATGTTATGGAGAATTGTACGACTGCAAAAAAGGGTGCGGAATTTATCGCATCCCGCGGTTCGGCATATACATATAATATGAATTTTTTTGTAGCGGATGATAAGGATGCACTTTGCGTTGAGGTGCCGCTTTCACAGCCCAACGGCAGTATCGTTATCCGTGACAGCAGTACCCCGCTCAATGACGGACTTAGCTGGAGCGACCCTGATTGTATGTGCATTGTAAACAGCTTTGCTGCAAAGGGCAATGCCGATCAGCTTACAAATTGGAACGGTAATTATGCCAGATGGGAAAAATACAATAACCTGTTCTGCGGTGAAAAGGAAAAGATAAGTATGGAGCACTTCAAGGCTCTGATGACTTCTGAAAAAACCAAGGACAGTCCGGTTTATAATTTCCGCAGCGAAAATGTCATGCACATGGCAGTGTTTGATTTTGAGAGTAGAGATGTTCAGGTGCTTTACGGCGGTAAGGAAAATCCGGACGAGATAAATTTTATCGACCTGGGAAAGCTTTGAAACGGTACGGATCTTTTGATTTGAAAAAACGGTATTGTCCATTTGTACAGTTCTGCTGGACAGGGGGACGAAAATGAGCAGCGGAGCTATCCGTATTATCGCAGAGATGATGAACACGGAGTAGTAAAAAAACAGATGTAAGTGATTTCAGTGCTGTGAAAGGTGCAGTAAAGTACCTTTCACAGCATTATTATTAATATTCAGACACTCTAAAAAATACAGAAAAATTCCTTGAAATTACAAGAAAAATTTACTATATAGAGCAATGAACCAAAATCTTACAAATTACTCTAGTAAGGACGAGGTCGTCGATTCAAGTCTGATTATCAGATTCAAAAGATAGAGAAAATAAGCAATTTTTAGAAAATTATGAAAAATCATTGTTTTTAATTGTGTTTACTGTCAATCAGTCCGTTATCAGTTGATTTGATTTCAGATATTGAATGAAGGCATTGCATCCTTTGACAATATCATCGTAGGTTTTGTCAAAATTACCGTAGTACCAAGGATCTGCAATATCATCACTGCTGCCTGTAAACCAAAGAAGTTTTACCATTTTTCCGCCCGATGTTTTGCCTGTGATTTTTTCTGCGTTCCGGATATTCCTACTGTCCATACATAAAATATAATCGTAATAATCATAATCACTTTTTTTCATTCTTACGGCATACTTACCTGTGCAGTCGATACCATGTTTTGCAAGTTCCTGTCTTGCTGGAGGATAAACGGAATGTCCGATCTCCTCGTTGCTGGTTGCAGAAGAAACAATATCAAATTGTTCTGCAATCCCCATTTTTTTTACCATATCTTTCATAATAAATTCTGCCATCGGACTTCGGCAAATATTGCCGTGGCAGATGAACATTACTTTTATCATAGAATTATCCTTTCTCGAATTGCTGTAAAAGGGCATAAAATGCCGCATT
>CACYDP010000089.1 GCA_902773135.1 uncultured Ruminococcus sp. | reverse complement strand
CCGAACCGCCCGATG
The DNA here is from genome assembly GCA_902773135.1 of uncultured Ruminococcus sp. Classification (GTDB taxonomy): domain Bacteria; phylum Bacillota; class Clostridia; order Oscillospirales; family Acutalibacteraceae; genus UBA1213. Next base: position 30,959 of record CACYDP010000089.1, on the reverse strand, counting down.
CAGCGGCTTTGATGGTAGTACTCTGACCGAGAGTGAGAGAAGTGGTGCTGAGAGTAGACTTGTTGGTAATGGCTGCTGCTACCTTTACGGTGAAATCTTTTCCGACAATTGATCCGGTGCTGTCTTTGACTTTGACACGCAAAGTATATGTACCGTCTGTGTCGGGAGTGAAAATGATGGTCCGATTGGAATTATAACTTTGTTGTGTTTTCCAAGATGAGTCAGTGGATTTTTTATAGAACACCGCATAGGTATAAACGCCTGTATTGCTTGAGCCGGCGGCATTGATAGTGATGCTCTGACCTAAAGTAATGGAAGTAGCACTGATGGTTGATTGATTCCGGACAGCAGTACTGTTTGCTGCGGCAGTTGATATTGCTGTGGCAGAAGCCGCAGGAACAACAGCGGCATAAGCTCCAATACCCGTACAGCCGGCGATAGCGACAGCAAGGGAAACAACAAATAGTTTTTTGAGATGTTTATCGAACTTCAATTTGAATTCCTCCTTATCCTTAATGATTATGGTTACTGTAATTATAACTTGATTTTTTAAATAAATCAAGTTATTTTTGTGCAAATTAAAACAGGAATTTATTTCTGGCATCACAAAGCATATGCGGAGTACCTCCGGTGCGATATTCAGATCGGCTGCGGCTTGTTTTTTGAGTAATATTTTTTCATCAATCACCTTGCATAACCGTTTTAACTAAATTATATCAACAAAATTTAAAATAACTAAAAAATATTTGACAAAACAAGAAAATCGTTTTATAATATGGACGAAATTAGAATTTGTCCGTATTTTGATTGGAATTTAGGAGGATTTCTTATGAAGAAAAATAACCACAGCTTGATCAGGAAACTTTGTGCCGTATCTCTTGCGGCAGCAATGATAGGAGCAGGCGGTGCAGTGGAGGCCGGTACATTAATCGGTACGAGTATTACGGCAAATGCTGTCGCTGCGGAAGTGACATCAGCAGATAGTTTTTTTTATGAAGAACTTGATAACGGCACACTGGAAATTGTTGGCTTTAAGGGAGCAGAAAATGATGTGGTGATTCCGAGTGTGATCAGCGGAAAAAGAGTAACGAGTATAGGCGGTGATGCCTTTAGGGATTGTTCCGGTATCGAAAGTGTCGAAATTCCAAGCAGTGTAACGAAAATAGGTGATGAAGCGTTTGAATCTTGTCAGAATATGACATCTGTATCGCTGCCGAACAGTGTGAGGAGTATCGGAAATAGGGTCTTTCAAGATTGTACATCTCTTATTGATATAGATCTTCCCGATAGCATCACAAGTATTGGAGAAAATGCATTTGATAATTGTTATTCTCTGGCAGAAATAGAGTTGCCGGACAGTATCACAAGTATCGGTAAGAACTGTTTTGATAATTGCAAAAGCCTGATTAGTGCTGTCATTCCGAACAGTGTAACAAATATTAAAGAGTATACATTTTATAAATGCAAAAGCCTTAGCAGTATTAATCTTCCGGAAAGCATTACAAGTATCGGTGAAGGTGCCTTTAACAATGCCGGTCTGACCAGAATCAAGATTCCGGACAGTGTGACAAGTATCGGAAGTTCTGCATTTTCAGACTGTACCGATTTGGTACAGGCAGAGCTTTCTAATCATATTACTGTTATCAGAAACAACACTTTTTATCGTTGCAGCAGCCTGACGGGTATTCATATTCCTGATGGGGTGATCAGTATTGGAGAACAGGCTTTTGATGAATGCGAAAGTTTAACAAGTGTTGACTTGCCGAGTGGTGTAAAAGCAATAGGAGCGAATGCATTTAGCGATTGTCAATTAGATAATGTCAATATTCCCGACAGTGTTCTGAGCATAGGTGAATATGCTTTTGGTTATACATTTTCTTGGGGTGAATATGGAGCAAAATCCGGTTTCACTGTCTACGGAACCAAGGACACGGCAGCCGAAAAATATGCATTATCAAACGGACTTGCCTTTAAGGAAAATGCCCCCGCCGAGGCACTGAGCAATACAGCGGAAATATCCGCATCATCGATTAAGTTGGGTGATAAAGTAACGGTCAATGCTTCCGCAAAGGGCGGCAGCGGCGATTACACCTATTATATCAGCTACAAAAAATCCACCGATACCAACTGGACGGTAAAACAGGATTACGGAACCAACCCGACTGTTACTATCAAGCCCGGAGCAGCTGCCAAGTATACGGTGAAAGTACGTGTTAAGGACAGCAGCGGTACAATTGTCGGTAAAAACTTCACTGTCAATGTAACACAGCCTTTGACCAACACATCGGGCATATCGTCAACATCAATCAAATACGGTGAAAAAGTAACCGTTAATGCTTCTGCGGCAGGCGGTGCAGGCAAATACACCTATGAGGTTACATACAGAAAATCCACTGATACAAAGTGGGCAACCAAACAAAGCTATGGTACAAATGCTTCGGTCAACATCAAACCCGGAGCAAAAGCAACCTATATTGTCAAAGTGCGTGTAAAAGATGCCGACGGTACCATCGTAGGCAAAAACTTTACGGTCACAGTCAGCTGACAAACTCAGCCTTATATTTTTCCATTCGGAGAATATAAGGCTGTTTTTTTTGACAGACTAAAAGCCTGTTTAAAATCTTCGATCTGAAACAGGCTCTAAAAAATATCGAAAAACAGATTTTATTATAATAAAGGTTGTTTTTTTGACGAATAAAAGTTATAATAAAAATGTACTGAATTTGTTTAAAACAAAAACCTTTCAGTATAGAAAATTTAAGGAGTGTGTATTTATGAATAATACTCAAGTGTCAACCTCCGGTCGAGGAAGAAGACTGCTTTCAATGATTGTGTCGATTCTTCTTTCACTGGGCATAGCAGCAATGATTTTTTTGCCGATGATCAGTATGTCGGCAACCATAAGCGGTATAGGAAGTACGACCGTAGATATTTCCTTGTATGACCTTACCTCTATGGGCATTAACTCTTTTATCAACGACCTTCACCCGAATTTCCGCAGCAGCGGACTGGAAAGTTCTATCAATTCTGTATTTTCTTTCACAACGACTTTATTCTTCTGCATCATCATTATGTCCGCATTGATTCTTTTGCTCAAGATCCTCGATAAATTCAAGGCTTGCCGAATCATTGCCCTGGTTCTTTCTGTCTTGGAACTTCTGCCCGTAGCGGTTGTGTTTGTAGTAGCATTCCTTACATCTACGGCACTCGGCAAAGCTTCGGTATATGGCAGCGGTTACTCCGTGGATGTAGGTATCGGTGCAATACTTCAGCTGTTGTTTGTCATTCTGCTGATTATCTTTACGGCAATCGGCATACCGAACGGAAAAACAAAGGTTCCACAGAATAATACCTATGTTCCGCCGCAGCCTTATACACAGAATCCTGTCAATGTACCGCCTGTTAATACACAGAACGGACAATATAACACAGTCGCTCCTCATCAGCTGCCGTCAACGCCGGCTCAGCCAACCATACAGCCTGTCGCAATGCCTGTACAGTCTGTTGCTGAACCTGTAAGACCTGCTGTGCCTGTACAGCCTGTTGCAGCACCCGCACAACCTGTTGCCGAACCTGCGAAACCAATTGCAGCACCTGCACAGCCTGTTGCCGAACCTGCGAAACCAATTGCAGCACCTGCACAGCCTGTTGCTGAACCTGTACAGCCTGCTGCTCCGCTGCCGCTGAAAAAAGAACCGGAAACACCGGCAGCTAAAGGTGCGGTCAGAGGTACTAAAGGAGAATATAACACAAAAACAATTGATATAAACGACAACGAAAAAATCATTATCGGCAGAGATTCTTCCGTATGCCGTATTGTATTGAGTGCCAACAACCGTGACATCAGCAGAAGTCACTGTACCATTCAATTCAATGCTCAGAGCGGTAATTATCAGGTAACCGATACCTCGTCCAACGGCACCTATGTCAACGGTGTTCAGTTAGTGAAAAATCAGGAAACGGTTTTCCCGAAAGGTACGATACTTTCACTCGGTAAAGGTGAAAACCAATTTGAACTGGTATAAGAGCCTGTATCACTTCTCCCTCATCTTTTAGGTGGGGGAGAATTTTGTCAGGAGGAATGTGGAATGTTGTTGTGTCCGCAATGCTTTCAAAAAGACTTTGACGGAACTGTATGCAAAAACTGTCATTATCAAAAAGAAAATGATACGGACGGCAGTCTGGCATATTTTCATCTGCTGAATAACCGTTATCTTACGGGCAGAACAGCAGGCAGAGGAGGATTTGGAATTACCTATGCGGCATATGACTGCCGAACCAACAGCCGCAAAGCTGTCAAAGAGTATTTTCCGCTGCGTTTTGCCGCAAGAAACAGTGACGGAGCAGAAGTAATATGCAAAAAGAAGAGTGATTTCACAGAATTTCAAAAGGGCATCAACTTTTTTCAACAAGAAGCAGAGATACTAAAGAACCTGAAAGATATTGACGGTGTTGTCAGCATTACAGACTTTTTTGAAGAGAACAAAACAGCCTATTATGTGATGGAATATCTTGACGGTGTAACATTGAAAACAACCGTCGGAAAAGGCGGTCTGAATCCAAAACTTGCCTTTGACATCATTATGAAAGCCGGCAGAACGCTTGACCTGCTGCACCGAGAAAAAAAGATCATTCATCGGGACATCAGCCCCGAAAATATGATCATTTTGCCTTCCGGAAGAGTGGTTCTGATTGACTTTGGCAGTGCCCGCTGTCTGAATTCGGACGATGAGCGGCCTTTTGTGCTGAAACATAGTTTTGCCCCCATAGAACAGTACTCGAAAACAGGCGTTCAAGGGGAATTTACAGACTTGTATGCGTTGGCGGCCACGTATTATTATGCTCTTACAAAGGTGAAAATTCCCCGTGCATCAGACAGGCTCAGCGGAGCAGCCTATATCCCGCTTTGTGAACTGAAACCCGGGCTTAGTGCTGCTGTTTCTGCCGTTGTGGATCGGGCACTGATGGTTGATCCTTCGGACAGAACCAAAACGGTAGGAGAATTTCTTACAGCGTTGCAGACTGCCGTATCCCAAAACGATGAAAACTGTCGGAAATATTGGTTCATCATCTGCATAGATAATCAGATCAGCCGCAAAATCAGTATAATGGATAACAGTCCCGTTACCATAGGAAAATCGAAAAAGGATTGTGATATATATATTGAAAATTGCGGCAGTATCAGCGATATACATTGTATGATATGGTTTGACAGTAGGAAGAAGATGTTTTGTATTCGTGACTGTTCCCGCAACGGAACCTATATCAATCACAAGAGAATACTGTCCGGCATCAACTATGATTTCGGCAGCAAAGACATTATTCATCTGGCAAACGCAAGGTGTAAAATCATACCCGGCTCAAATGAATGATACACAAAAATCAGAGAAAGACTTTTCGTGTAAAAGATTTTTCTCTGATTTATTTTATGCATAATCAATAAAAAATAAAATATTTTATAATAAAATTTATTTATATTATAAGAATTTTCAGAAAAAATGAACTTTTGGGTATTTTGAATAGTCTATAATAACAGAAATGTACGAAAAGCCGTACTTTTTTTCGGGGAAACGGCATACAGCGGACCGCAGGAAATGTGTGAATATGTTTTACGAGAAGGTTTATAAAATGTGCTCTATACAAGCGGTTCATCACATTACTTACGGGTATTGTCGTTTCCTCGAAAAAGAGCACGGCTTGGCGGATAAGAATGTACTTCAAAGTTTCGGTCAAGCCTTTTCAAAGGCTTGCGGGGGATTAGGGGGGCAGAGCCGCCCCGGCTCATCGCTTTGAACGCAGTGTTTGCAAAGGAATCAAGCAGCTTTGTTCCCGCAGGGGTAAAAGGGGAGCAATAAAAGGGGAGCAATATGTATAAATTTATTGACTTAATTTTTTACATAATTTTTTCTTTTTTCTCTTTATTTTTTTGTATAATGTGTTATAATATAGGTAATCTCAGTTGTGAGAGCGGGATCATTCCGGTGTCGGAATCATCTCAGTAAATCTAAGGAGGCACGCTTATGAAATATAACATTATAGGCAGAAAAGTCAATCTAAAGGACAACTTTAAAGAACGTGTTTACAAAAAACTCGGCAAGTTTGAAAAAATTTATTCCGATGATGCAGAAGCTGTTGTAACGGTCACACTTGAAAAGAACCGTCAGACAGTGGAAGTTACGATCAGGGATAACGGTATGATGTATCGTGCCGAAAGTACGGCACTTGAAATGAACGATGCACTCGATGCTGTCGTTGATATACTCGGAGGTCAGATCAGAAAAAATAAAACCAAACTGAGCAAAAAAATGAAGCCCGAATCGTTTGAACAGTATTTTCTGGAGGAACCCACAGGCTACGAAGATGACACACTGGACGATGAGGATTATGCCGTAGTTCGTACTAAGAGTTTTTCTGTCAAACCTCTGAATGTCGAAGAAGCGATTCTTCAGATGAATATGATAGGACACCAGTTCTTTATGTTCCGCAACAGCAGCACCAACGAAATCAACGTTGTTTATAAACGCAAAAACGGAACATACGGTCTTCTGGAACCGGAAGATTGATCACCATTTTACTCTATTAAATCATTCAACATTCATTCATTAACAAAAATCACGGGACGGATTTCTTTATCGGGATCCGTTCCGTGATTTTTTAAAAGTCCGTGTGTAATATGAAAATGTTTAACAGGCTCTAAAACTCTTCCACAGGTTCCGTTTCGATTTTATCTCCGGTGAGGAATTCTATTGAACGTTCAATACTGTCTTTGGAACTGCCCCATTCCGCATCGGCACTGCGGTAATCAAACATTCGGCAAAAATGGGAAATATCGTCTTTTAATGATTTGAGATAACCGCCCGTCAGTCTGGAAGTAGCGGCGTAAAAATCCTGAAAACTTTTTCCCAGACCTTTTTTATCCACATTAATCAGCAATGAAAAATGTTCAAGGCATATGTAGGGCTGCTCTGCATAAAGCTGTCGGAATTCCGGTTCGCTGATCCACATTGCGTGTACAATCCGCACCATATTTTCCATATTTTCCTTGATGTCACGGCAGATAAAGCAATCATGTATCAGTTCATCGAGAGCGGCAAGTTTCTTTTTGTCGGGTTTGCCCTGGGGAATCTCGGGAACAAGCTCCTCGGAAATTTTTTGCAGGTGGCTTTCCAGTATCAAGGCGTTGGAAAGACGTTTTCCGAGTTTTACCATCATCGCAAAATGCCTGTAACAAAATCCCTGTTCGTTGGTTTTGATTCTCACGTTGGGTTCCATCATTGCCGAACCTGTGATGTATTCGGCTTTCCGCTGTTCAAGCATATCCCTCATTCTGCACATAGGGCAGCCGTCTTTGGGCAGGAACACATCGTTGATCGGTATGCTGCATATATTTTCTTTCATACGATCACCTCGGTATTACTTCATATCATTTTCAATATGGGAGCACAAAGCTTGGAATGTTTCGGGACTTATATCGTGTTCGATGCGGCAGGCATCTTCTTTGGCGGTTTTTTCTTCCACGCCGAGTTTTATGAAAAATTCGGTGAGGGTCTTATGTCTTTTATAGATTTCAGACGCAATTTCCATACCGGCATCTGTAATGGTGATGAGGTTATCACTGTCCATGGTGATAAGTCCCCGTTCTCTCAGACGTTTGGTTGTGTAGGTAACGCTGGGTTTGGTAACGCCAAGATGCTGTGCAACATCAATTGAGCGAACAGTACCGTTTTTTTCTTTTAACATCAGCATAGCTTCGAGGTAATCTTCGGTTGTTTTTTCTGATTTCATAAATTCATTCAATCCTTTATCAGATATTTTATATAATACTAACATACAGGGCGTGAAAAATCAAGCAAAAAATGGCATTCATCACGGAAATCAATTTTGTCGGGCAGTTTCCCGGGGAAAACCCTTTTCCGGCGGAAAAAGAGTTATTCCCCAGACCCCTTTCCTAAAACCGCTGAATTTTGTCCTATCCTACTGACAGCAAAATTGTCGGGAAGGAAATATAGAAACTTCTCTGATGTCAGATTTTTAAAAATTGATTTCCGTGGGCATTCATCTTTACCGGTGATGGTTTCTGAAAGTTCCGGAACGTGACAAACCGGAATGTTTGTTTGCTAAATAAAGTGAAAGAGGGTTTTTGTATTATAATTCTTTATAAGAAAAAAATATATCGAATGTTTTGTTATAATAAAATGGAATGTAAATAAAGATACAAGGATTTTCGGAGGAACTATGAGAATACGACATAAACCGTGGGCAAAACCGGAACTGGAAGCAAGTGACTTTTTTGTTTCGGAACCCGAACAATATAAAGGAAAATGGCAGGAACACTTCAGCAGAAAACAGCCGTTTTATATAGAACTCGGATGCGGAAAAGGCGGATTTGTATCGCAGGCGGCTTTTCTGAACCGGGAGGCAAATTTTCTTGCTGTGGACATCAAGTATGAAATGCTCGGTCTTGCAAGAAGAAAGGTTTCGGCGGTATTTGAGGAACACCGGACAAAACCCGACAATGTTCTTCTGACAGCACATAACATCGAATCCATTGGGCTGATGCTTGATGCAAACGATGCGGCAGAAAGAATCTATATCAATTTCTGTAACCCGTGGCCCAGACCAAAACATCGGAAACATCGCCTGACACATACCCGTCAGCTGCTGAAATACAGAACATTTCTTGCTGATGGCGGAGAAATTCATTTTAAAACCGATGACGATGCCCTGTTTAAAGACAGCCTGGTTTATTTCAAAGAAGCAGGCTATGAAATAACGTGGCTCACTTATGATCTTCATCGCTCGGGTTATGAACACAATATCGTGACCGAACACGAAAAGATGTTTTCGGACGAGGGAATCAAAATCAAATTTCTGATTGCCCGAAAAATTCCTGATGACAATTTTACGCCGCCGGAAACGATACGATCCACGCAGATGCACTCCGATCAAACAGACAATGAATGAAACAAAAGGGATGGTGTGATGAAAAAATCCGGCTTTCAGATATTGGCTGCGGCAGCGGCTGCGGCAATGATTTTATGCGGCTGTTCCGATGCTAATTTCGGAGATGAAACATTTCTTCGTCCGCCGAGAGCGACAGGTGACGAAGCTAAAATACAGGATATTATCAGTGATCAGGCGGGAGGTAATTACAGTCTTAAATATCCCCAGAGAGGCGATAACCGGTCTGCTGTGATTATGCGTAAATCAAATGCAAAATTATCCGACGGCAATGAAAAAACCAGCAAGTCCAATACTGTTGAAAAATATGCTGTGGCGATGTTTTCGACCGAGTCGGATTCCAAACTGAATATTTCCATCATTGCTTATATGAACGGCAAATGGAAATGTCTGAAAACGTTTTCCAATGAGGGAATGGGTATCGATCAGGTTGTTTTTGATGATGTTGACAGCAACGGTACGGAGGACATTATCATAGGACGCACCGCTTACACCGGCAGCCGCAAAAAACTCAGCGTTTATTCCATCGAAAATGAAACTGTCCGTGAAATTACCGTGGACGATACATATAACGAGATGGTAGTTGATGATATAACGGGTGACAACTCCAATGAAATTGTGCTGATCTCGCTTGCCAACAGCGGCAGCAATCCTGCTGCTGTGGTGTATAAATATTCCGAGCAGGAAAAAACACTGATGAGCAATGCCTCTGTTCCCATTGACGGCGAAATCGTGGAATTTGCTAATGTCATCAGCGGTAAAATCGACAAGGACAAAAAGGGAATTATTCTTGACGGTAAAAAAAGCGGTGATTTCCTTTCTACACAGGTATTGTACTATAATGATGACGAGGGACTGCTGGTGAATCCGCTGGTGGATATTGCTGATGACGGTAAACTCATTAATGTCACTTCCCGTAAAGATAATGTAGTGTCCCGTGATGCCGACGGTGACGGGATTATTGAAATTCCTGTTATTACACAGCTTCCGGCTTCGGTTGATGAAAATGCCGCATCAATCTGTAATCTGACATCTTGGAACCAGATTTCCGTAAAAGACGACAGCCTTTCCGTCAAGATGAGATCCATCATTAATTATAATGACGGCTATTCGTTTGTAATGCCGAATGAATGGTCCGGCGGCAATGTGACGGCTCTGTCAGATGCAGAAAACAGACAGCTTCGGTTTTATCTCTGGAACAGCAGCACAGGCTCAGTGGGCGATCCGCTGCTGATTATATACAGGTACACAAAATATGAATGGAGCGATATTGATAAGCACGCTCTGATTGAATTGAAAGAACTCAACGAAAAATCTAAAAATGCCGTTTTTGCGGTTCAGATTATTAATACAAAATCCGACAAATCATTGAATATCAGCGAACAGGAAGTCAAAAATTGTATCAGACTTCTGGGATAGGAGGACACAGCTTGAAAAACATATTAGTTGCCGAAGACGAAACGGCGATCAGAGAATTTATTGTCATTAACCTTGAAAGAGGCGGATACAATGTGACGGAGGCGGAGAATGGTGCTGCCGCTATACAAAAATACGAGGAAGCCAACGGCGATTTTGATATTGCGATTCTCGACATTATGATGCCCGAAATGGACGGACTGAGCGTGTGCAAAGAACTGAGAAAGAAAAACAGTAATCTTGGCATCATTATGCTGTCCGCCAGAACACAGGAAATGGATAAGGTATCGGGACTGATGCTCGGGGCAGACGACTATATGACGAAACCTTTCAGCCCTACCGAACTGGTAGCGAGAGTAGACGCTTTATACCGAAGAATCGCCATTGCCGAACTGAGAAGCGAAAATAATTTTAAGCAGGAAATCAAATCGGGCAATTTTGTGCTTGACCTGAAAAATCATCTGCTGTTCAAAAACGGCAAACGGATAGAACTTACGCAGGTGGAGTTTCAGATTATGGAGTATTTTTTCTCGAATCCGGGTGTTTCTCTCGACAGAAGCAATATACTGAAATATGTGTGGGGAGAAGCCTATATCGGTGAAGAAAAAATCGTTGACGTAAATATCAGACGTCTGCGAATGAAAGTGGAAGATACCCCCTCAAAGCCGAAATATATCGTCACTGTATGGGGACTCGGCTATAAATGGGAAGTATAACGACCTCATTAGCGAAACGGGGGCGAAACTTTGAGAGGTATTACAAAACGTTGGATGCTGAATACATTCGGCATTATATTTATCATTCTTTTTATTCTTGTAATCGGATTTGCGGTGGTAGTACAGAGTTTTTACTACAACGGTATTGCTCAGATACTGTACGGACGCTCTACCGAGATTGTCAATATTTTCCGGGACAGCAGCGATTTCAAGGAAACCGCAAGAGATTATATCGAAAACTTTCCCGATAAAGAACTCATCGAATTGATGGCAATTGATTCAGACGGAAAAGTTTTCATTACGACAACGGGATTCACACCCGACAACGAGCAGAAAATGCCTGACTATGAATCGGCACTTGATTCGGATGAACATTATGCCGACTGGAACGGTAATCTCAGTTCGGGCGAAAATGTAATGGCTCTTACCAACGTGATCGTTGACAGCAACGGCGACAGTATCGGTGCTATCAGATATGTGGTATCACTGGAACAGGCGGACAGAAAGGTGTTTATTTCCATCGCCGCTGTTTGTCTGATCGGCATTGTCATTCTTTTCTTCATCTTCGTGTCCAGTACCTATTTTCTGCGTTCCATTGTCCGCCCCGTCAGAGAAATCAGTTCTACCGCCAAAAAAATCGCTCAGGGAGATTTCAACGCACGAATCAATAAATTTTATGACGATGAAATCGGTGATTTGTGCGATACCATCAACTATATGGCAGGAGAACTGGGGACAGCCGATAAAATGAAAAATGATTTTATTTCATCGGTATCTCACGAACTGCGGACTCCCCTGACCGCCATCAAGGGCTGGGCAGAAACCGTGCAGCTGGACGGCTGCCGTGACCTGAAAACCGTTCAGAAAGGTATTGGCATTATTATCAAGGAAGCCGAAAGACTGAACGGCATTGTCGAAGAGGTTCTTGACTTTTCGAGAATACAGGAAGACCGAATGGTTCTGATTGTGGATCATATTGATATACTTGCCGAACTGGACGAATCTATTTATATGCAGCGTGAACGTGCCAATGCGGAACATAAGCACATCGTCTATGATGAACCTGAGATACTGCCGCCCGTCATCGGTGACGGCAACAGGCTTCGCCAGGTATTTATCAATATTATTGACAATGCTCTGAAATACTGCGATGCCGACGGAGTAGTCAATATTTCCGTAGAGAATGTCGATGATAATATTGTGATTATCATCAGCGACAACGGCTGCGGCATTTCGGCGGTTGATCTGCCGAAAGTGAAACAAAAATTCTATAAAGCCAATCAGACTGTAAGAGGTTCGGGAATAGGACTGGCTGTTGCGGACGAAATCGTCCGACTGCATAATGGTACACTTGATATTGACAGTCAGGAAGGCGTGGGCACGACGGTAACGATCACGATACCGATTATGGGACCTGAAAAAAATAAAAATGATGAGGAAGAAGAACAAGAAGACTGATGTGCTGCATCAACATATGGAAAGGATTTTTGTGATGAAAAGAAAAAGGGAAGCAACAAAATTGGTTACTTCCATAGGGGGTCAGGCTCTTATGGAAGGTATTATGATGAGAGGTCCGAAAAAAACTACCGTAGGTGTCAGAAAGTCGGACGGCTCTATCGAACTGGAAGAAATTCATCCGCTTGACTGGGCAAAAAAGTATAAAATTCTGCGGATTCCCATCGTCCGGGGAGTTGTCAATTTTATCGATTCTCTTGTCACAGGCAACAGGGCTTTGATGCTCTCTGCCGACAAGGCTCTGGAAGACTGCGATGACCCCCAAGAAGAAATGTCCAAATTTGATTTATGGCTTGAAAAACATTTCGGTGACAAGCTGGTCAATGTCATTATGGGCGTTGCAATGGTGATTGCCATTGTATTTTGTGTGGGCGTGTTCTTTTATGTTCCGACATTGCTGTTCAATCTGTTAGCGTCGGCATTTCCGTTCCTTACGGAGCATATGATATGGCGTTCGGCTTTTGAGGGGATTATCAGAATTATTCTGTTCCTCGTTTATATGAGTCTTTGTACAATGAACAAAGACGTGAAGCGTGTGTTTCAGTATCACGGTGCGGAACATAAAACCATCTTCTGCTATGAATACGGTCTGGAACTCAATGTGAAAAATGTCAGAAAACAAATCCGTTTTCACCCCCGCTGCGGAACAAGTTTTATCGTACTGATGCTGATCGTGGGTATTCTGATCGGTTTGTTCATACCGTTTACCGATGTGCTGGTTCGCTCCAGTGTCAAGATTCTGCTGCTGCCTCTCACGGTCGGAATTGGCTATGAACTGATCAAAATCTGTGGCAGACACGATAATATTATCACACGCATTATTGCTGCACCGGGCGTATGGATGCAGCATATTACCACCAAAGAACCCAAAGACGATATGATAGAAGTGGCAATTGCTGCTCTCAAAGATGTGATTCCCGAAAATGGGGAGGATATTATCCGATGACATACCGAGAATTAAAAAAATTTGCCGCAGAAACTCTCAAAGCGTGCCATTCCGATTCTTACGAATACGATGTACGCTGTCTGTGTGAGCATTTTCTGAATGTGGACAGGGTGACATTCGATGCAATGAAAGACCGGAGTCCCGACCCTGAACAAGAAAAGGATTTTATCGAAGCGGTCAGAAAACGTTCGGAGGGCTGTCCTTTACAGTATATTCTCGGTCAATGGACTTTTATGGATAATGAATTTTATGTAGGCAGGGGAGTGCTGATTCCCCGTGACGATACCGAAGTATGCGTTCGGGAATGTACAGAGTATCTTGCCCGAAAAGAGAAGCCAAGGATCATTGACCTTTGTTCCGGCAGCGGTGCGATTGCCGTGACACTTGCCAAAATGTTTCCGGCAGCAGAAGTATATGCCCTCGAAATGATGCCGAAAGCCTATCAATATCTTGTTAAAAATATCCGGCACAACAAAACGGAAAATGTAAAGGCTGTCAAAGGTGATATTTTCCGCTGCTACCGGAATTTTGAAAACAATTATTTTGACCTGATTATTTCCAATCCGCCTTATGTCGAAACAGATGTGATACCGACTCTTCAGCGTGAGGTAAGATTTGAACCTGCTGCCGCACTCAACGGCGGTACGGATGGACTGAAATTTTACAGAGTCATCGCTGATAAATGGCTGCCAACATTGAAAAATAACGGAGCAATCTCACTGGAAATCGGTGAAACGCAGGCTGATGCCGTATCAAAAATGCTGGAAAACAGGGGAATACATGGTATCAGAATTGTCAAGGACATACAGAACTTGGATAGGGTGGTTTTTGGTACTAAAATGCGTCGAAAAAACATTTTCTGAAAACGGATTTGGTTGCAAATCAACGTAAAAAAAGATATAATGATTCTATGCCGCAGTGCATAATTTTGATATGACAGCGGTTCGGTCAATCGAAAATCTCTCGTCCGGACAGTGTTTTTGATTCACCGAACAGCGATGGAAAGGACAGAAAATGAATGGCATTTGATAAACAGAAAGCTCTTGAAACAGCATTAAATCAGATAGAAAAACAGTTTGGTAAAGGTGCGGTAATGCGTCTGGGTCAAAATCCGGCAATGAATGTTGATGCCATACCCACGGGTTCATTATCACTTGATATGGCTCTCGGTATAGGCGGACTTCCCAAGGGAAGAATCACGGAAATCTACGGTCCTGAATCTTCCGGCAAAACGACCCTCGCACTTCATTGTATCGCAGAAGGACAGAAAAGAGGCGGAATTGCCGCATTCATCGATGTCGAACACGCTCTTGACCCCGTTTATGCCAAGGCTCTCGGTGTCGATATAGACGAACTTCTGGTATCTCAGCCCGATACGGGTGAAGATGCTCTCGAAATTACCGAAGCTCTGGTGCGTTCGGGTGCGATAGACGTTATCGTTGTCGACTCGGTAGCCGCTCTTGCACCAAAAGCGGAAATAGAGGGTGAAATGGGTGCGTCGCACGTAGGACTTCAGGCTCGTCTGATGTCGCAGGCACTGCGTAAACTGGCAGGCTCTATCTCCAAACTGAATTGTGTGGCGATTTTCATTAACCAGCTCCGTGAAAAAGTCGGCATTATGTTCGGCAATCCCGAAACCACTCCGGGCGGACGTGCATTGAAATTTTATTCGTCCGTGAGAATTGATATAAGAAAAATAGAGGCTCTCAAAGTCGGTACGGAAGTAGTAGGTTCACGAACACGTGCCAAAGTCGTGAAGAATAAAATTGCACCGCCGTTCCGTGAAGCTGAATTTGATATTATGTACGGTCAGGGAATTTCCAGAGTGGGCGAACTGCTTGATATGGCGGTACAGATCGATGTCATCAAAAAGAGCGGTGCGTGGTTCTCATATAACGGCAGCCGTATCGCACAAGGACGGGATAATGCCAAAACCTATCTGCTTGATAATCCCGATGTTGCCAAGGAAGTAGAAGAAGAAGTAATGGCAAACAAGGATAAGCTGACCTTTGTGAGGGCATCAAAAACCAAAAAGACAAAGACCGCCGCTGCAGAAAAGGCAGCTGCCGAACCAATTGGAGAGGAACGTCCGAAAACCGCTCCCGCAGAAGAAATTTCCGCCGGCGGAGAACCCAACGGACCGCTGCCCTCACGTACATCGGATTCGGACATTGACATTATGGTTGAATGATGATGCTTATTACGGCAGCTGAACCGAGAAAGAAAAATATGACGGCACTGTATATCGACGGTGAATATGCCGTCAGTGTAGATACGATGGCACTGCTGTCTTCCGGAAAAAAAGAGGGTTCTGAGATCACAGACGATGAACTGTATGAGCTGATTGAAAATTCCAATCTCAGCCGTGCCAAAGAAAAAGCCCTCCATCTGATCGAATACAGGGCAAGAACACGAAAAGAGATTGAGGACAAGCTGATGCCTCTTTTCGGAGAGAAAGCGTGTGAGGCAGCTGTGGAACGCCTGGAAGAACTGGGACTGATTGATGACGAAAGTTATGCCCGGGAATATGCGGAAACGCTGCTGAATCAAAAACACCTGTCACGCCGCAGTGCAGAATATAAAATGATGCAGAAAGGCATTGACAGGGAACTGATCGGGGAAATTCTTGATGAAGTGGAAAACGACCCGACAGAACATATCAGAATATTGCTTGCAACAAAATATGCACGGAAACTTGATGATGAAAAAAGCCGTGCCAAAACGGTGCAATCGCTTTTGTCAATGGGGTACCGCTGGTCCGATATTGACGAAGCAATGAATGAATATATGGAAGAATTGGATTAGGGGCTGTCTGAAAAGCCGAAGTGCCTGTCATTTTTGTGCTCAGATACGCCCCGGGACGTATCCGAAAGGAATGATAGAAGAATGTCGGCAAGAGTAGGAATGGTAAGCCTCGGATGTGCAAAAAACCGTGTTGACGGTGAAATGATGCTGTATACACTTCGCGAAGCAGGATATGAACTGGTGTCAGATCCTGCTATGAGTGATGTGGCAATCATTAATACCTGCGGATTTATTGAAGACGCAAAACAGGAAAGTATTGATGAAATACTGGAACTGGCTTGTCTGAAAAAAGAAGGACGTATCAAAGGAATTATTGTAACGGGCTGTCTGGCGGAACGATACCAAAGTGAAGTAATGAAGGAACTGTATGAAGTGGATGCCGTGATCGGTATCGGTGCTAACGGTAATATCGCCGATGTGGTCGGCAAGGTTCTGGAAGGACAAAAGGAAGAATCTTTCCCCGAAAAAACTGATCTTTCGCTTTGCGGCGGCAGGGTACGGTCTACTCCGTTCTATTATTCCTATATCAAAATTGCCGAAGGCTGCGATAATATGTGTACCTATTGTGCCATACCAATGATAAGGGGCAGGTACAGAAGCAGACCGATGGACGACATTCTGAATGAAGTTCGGGATCTGTCTGAAAAAGGTGTCAAAGAATTGATTCTGATTGCACAGGATACAAGCCGCTACGGTGAAGACATCAGCGGCAAGCCGCAGCTGGCAGAGCTGCTTACCGAAATATGCAAAATCGATACTGTCTGTCATATCAGGGTGCTGTATTGCTATCCCGAAAGGCTCAGTGATGAACTGATTGATGTGTTTGCCAAAGAAGACAAGATTCTGAAATATATTGATATTCCGCTCCAGCATTGCAGTGAACGTATCCTGAAACGTATGAACCGCCACGGTAACCGTGAAGTGCTTTCGGAACTCATTCGCAAACTGCGTGAAAGAGTGAAGGGCATTACGATTCGCACGACCTTTATGACGGGCTTTCCGGGAGAAACGGAAGAAGAGTTTGCCGAACTTTCAGCATTTGTGCGTGATATGCGTTTTGAGAGAATGGGCTGTTTTGCTTATTCTGCCGAAGAGGATACCCCTGCGGCACGTATGAAAGAACAGATCGATGAAGAGGTAAAAAAACACCGCCAGGAGATACTGATGGAACAACAGCAGCAAATTATGGCGGAAATTGCTTCGGCAAAAATAGGAAAAACAATCAATGTTATCTGTGAAGGATTTGACAGGCTTGCGGAATGCTTTTTCGGACGTTCGGCGGCAGATGCTCCTGAGGTTGACGGCAAGGTATTTTTTATCACTGAGGGCAAAAAACCGAAAATAGGCGATATTGTCAGGGTCGAAATTACCGATACGGTCGACTGTGACCTGATGGGTTATTACAGAGAATAACATGACGAAAGGAAAGCAGCTATGAATACACCCAATAAACTCACGGTACTCAGAATTGTGATTGTACCGTTTTATGTGTTTTTTCTGCTGATGCCGACAATACCGCACCATTATATCATTGCTGTTCTGCTGTTTGCGGCAGCGGCATATACGGACCATCTGGACGGGAAAATTGCCAGAAAAAACAATATGATAACCGATTTCGGAAAATTTGCCGACCCTCTTGCCGACAAAATTATGATTGTGTCAGCACTCGGCTGTTTTGTACAGGTAGGTCTTACCAATGCCATTATCCTGATACTGATTGTGTCAAGGGAATTTATGGTCACATCAATGCGGCTTGTGGCTGCCGGCAGCGGCAAGGTGGTAGCTGCCAACAACTGGGGCAAGGCAAAAACTATCAGCCAGATCGCAGCGGTTCTGGCGGTGATGGTGATGCAGTATGTGGTGGAACTGAATACACTCGGCTGTATCAGTCTTGACAATATTGACGGACTGGCGTATACTTTCAATATCATCGGTGATATTCTGATGTGGATCACTGTTGTGCTTACGCTGGTGTCGGGAGCTATCTATATCATACAGAACTTTGATTTTATAAAATCGGCAAAATGAAAAAGGCTATGACAAAGAGAAGTAACGGAACAATGTTTATTCAGAGAGATGTCGGCAGCTGTGATGACATTATAAACAACTCCGTGAAATGCACTTTATTTGTATATTTTTCAGAAAAATTATACAGCAGCTGATACGGTGAAATTTTTTGGTAGCCGTATACGGATACCGCCGTTATCGGTTTTATACAGCGGCACTTTTGCCTTATCTTTAGTGATGACTTTCAAAAATGAAGCTGTATCAGAGGGCAGGCATACCTGCTGAATTTGGGTGGAACCGTGCTTTTTATGCACCCCATTATGTACTTTTTTGGTGCATAACGGGGTGCTGATTATTTTTGTATCAAAGGGGTTTTTTTAATGAAAATTTACAACACAATGTCAAGAAAAAAAGAAGAACTGCAAACCGTTGAAGACGGAAAAGTAAAGATCTATGCCTGCGGTCCTACGGTCTATAATTTTATCCATATCGGCAATGCCCGTCCGATTTGTGTCTTTGATACCTTACGCAGATATTTGAAGTACAGAGGATATGATGTTGCTTTTGTGCAGAATTTTACCGATATTGATGACAAAATCATCAAAAGAGCCAACGAAGAAAAAATTGATTTCCAACAGGTAACGGAAAAATATATCGCCGAATACCGCACTGATGCCAAAGGGCTGAATGTTCTGGAAGCAGATATTCATCCCCGTGCAACAGAAAATGTGCAGCAAATTATTGAGATGGTAAAAACGCTTGAAGAAAAGGGCTATGCTTATGCGACCGAATACGGCGATGTGTATTTCCGCACCAATCGTTTCAAGGAATACGGCAAACTTTCCCATCAGCCGTTGGAAGATCTGGAAGCAGGTGCAAGAATCAGCATCGGTGAAACAAAGGAAGACCCGATGGATTTTGCACTCTGGAAAGGTGCCAAGCCCGGTGAACCGTACTGGTATTCGCCGTGGGGTCAAGGCAGACCCGGCTGGCATATAGAATGTTCCACAATGGCAAAACGCTATCTTGGGGATACGATTGATATTCACTGCGGAGGACAGGACCTGATTTTTCCGCACCACGAAAACGAAATTGCCCAGAGTGAATGCTGCAACGGTGTCACTTTTGCGAATTACTGGATGCATAACGGCTATATCAATGTGGATAACCGTAAAATGTCAAAGTCACTGAATAATTTCTTTACGGTGCGTGACGTTGCCGAAAAATACGGTTACGAACCCATTCGTTATCTGATGATCTCTTCGCATTACCGCAGCCCCATCAACTATTCCGTGGAGATTATCGAACAGTGCCAATCGGCACTTGACAGACTTTATCACTGCCGTGAAGATTTAAGTTTTCTTGCCGGTAAATCAGTTTCCGGAGCAAAAGACGGGGAAGACAAACTCAAAGAACTTTTGCTTACACACAAGCAGGATTTCATTAACGCTATGGAGGACGATTTCAACACAGCCGATGCCATTACCGCATTGTTTGAGCTTGCAAGAGATATTAACTCCAACATCAATGCACAGACACAGCCCTCAAAGGAACTTTGTGACTTTGCACTGGCTCTTTATGATGAACTTGCCGATGTACTCGGACTTCTTTATAACAAAAAAGACAACAGTGTTGACGATGAAATACAGTCGCTGATCGACAAGAGAAATGAAGCAAGAAAAAATAAGGACTGGGCGGCTGCCGATAAAATTCGTGACGAGCTGAAGGCAAAAGGCATTACCATCAAAGATACGCCCCAAGGAACTATTATTATTACGGACTGATACAATATGCGTGATACAGATATAACTCAACTGATTCAAAATGCTTTTTCCGTTCGGGAACATTCTTACTCTCCGTATTCTCAATTCCGTGTCGGTGCAGCATTGCTCTGTGAGTCGGGAAACATCTATACCGGGGCGAATTTTGAAAATTCGTCCTATCCCGTAGGGATTTGTGCGGAAAGAAGTGCGTTTGCGGCTGCATTGTCACAAGGTGAAAGACACTTTGCGGCAATCGCAGTTGTCGGAGGAAATCGTGCGGCGGTGGATTATTGTATGCCCTGCGGAATGTGCAGGCAGTTTTTGTCGGAATTCTGTGATGGAGAATTTTTGATCATTGCCGCAAAGTCCGCCGCAGATTATCGGCTGTATCAGCTGAATGAACTTTTGCCTTACGGGTTCAATCTTGACTGAGGGAGATGTTTTATGAATTTACCGCAGAGTTTTCTTGACGAAATGAAAGTCATTTTACAGGACGATTATGAAAAATATGCTGCATTGACGGATAAAGATCCTTTCAGAGGTATCAGTATTAACCGTCTGAAAACCGAGCCTGACAAATTGCTGCCGCTTCTGCCGTTTCCGGTAAAGAAAAGCCCGTTTTACCAAGACGGATATTATATTGCTCCCGATGTGCAGGGCATAGGCAATCTGCCGTTTCATCACGCAGGGGCATTTTATGTACAGGAACCGTCCGCATCGTCGGCAGTCAGTCTTCTTGATATACGGGAGGGTGACAGGGTTCTGGATATGTGTGCGGCTCCCGGCGGCAAATCTGCACAAATTGCATCAATGCTGAATGGTACAGGTCTTCTGTGGTCCAATGAAATCGTGAAAAGCCGTTCTCAAATACTGCTGTCAAATTTTGAGCGTATGGGTATTTCACAAGGGGTGGTATCATCGCAGTCTCCTGATATACTGGGAGAAAAACTCGAAGGATATTTTGACAAAGTATTGGTTGATGCACCGTGTTCGGGAGAGGGAATGTTCCGAAAAAATCCCGATGCCGTATCCGAATGGAGCAGAGAACACGTTTCCGCCTGTGCCAACCGCCAGCTGTCTGTACTGGACAGTGCCGCAAAATGCCTGAAAACAGGCGGAATACTGGTATATTCCACCTGCACATTTTCTTATGAAGAAAATGAAGGTGTGATTCAAAAATTTTTGCAGGAACATTCTGACTTTGAGATGTGCGGTATAGAAGAACATTTTGGCAGAAAAACAGAACTGCCCTGTGCCGTAAGAATCACGCCTTTGGAAAACGGAGAGGGACATTTTGCGGCAAAGCTGATTCGGACAGGCAATCACGAATATACGGGAAAATTTTATCAGACCTCCGACAGACGCCGGCAAAAAGAAATGGATGCATTATCCGAAAAGATGCTCAGTGATATATTTGTGGATATTCCAAGCGGCAGACTTGAAATCATTCGGGACAAGCTGTATATACTTCCCGATGAACTGCCCGATATAAGCGGCACGGGAGTCATCAGGGCAGGTGTTCTTGCGGGTGTATGGAAGAAAAACCGCATTGAGCCGGAACACGCTTTGTTTACATCGTATCCGGTATCTTGTTTTCAAAAAGTTTTCAATCTGCATACAGGTGACCATCGGATATATGAATTCTTAAGAGGAGAGGAAATAGACTGTGACACCAGCGGCTACACAGCGGTTGCATTTTGCGGAATGACCGTAGGTTTCGGCAAGTGTTCCAACGGACGTTTAAAAAACAAATACCCCAAAGGGCTTCGGCAGCGGTGCGGAGGCAATGAACAGTGTTGATTGCATAATGGGGAAAAGATTGTTAAGCTCTTTTTCTGTATTTTCAGAATTCAGAAAATCATATGAATATAGCATAAAACCGTCTGTTTTCAGTTTTCTGCTAAGCTCAATCTGCGTTTTCAGATTGTCATCGGAATCAAGCCACGTCCCTTCGTCTGCATTGGTTCCGGCTTTGTAAAGTGCTAATCCGAAATAAAGCCGAATGTCTTTTTCCTTTACGGTATCTTTCCATTTCTTTGCGAGATCTTCAAAAGGAAAAACAGGGTGATTGTCTGAAACATAAATCTGCGGACAAATATAATCGATATATCCCTTGACAGAACACCAGGAACGTATATCAGCACTGATTTTCTGATTGTTGTCAAAATTGCACTGCGGAGAAATTCCAAACAGCACATCGTTGTCCGTGCTGTGCACAGCAGTGTAAATGCCCGAAATCAGAGAATTGATATTGGCTTCACGCCATTCGGACTGTGACAGACAAATATTTCCCTCAGGAACAGCATCGGCATATAACCGATAACTGATGCTGTCGAGCGATGTGTCTTCATCAGGATAAAAATAATCGTCAAGCTGTATGCCGTCTACTTCATAATTCTGTATGATTTCAACGATGCCGTCCGTGATCAGTTTTCGTACTTCGGGATAGGCAGGATTCAGATATTTTCCGCCCTGATATTCCATTGTGAACATATCGTTGTCTTTGTTGTCATCTGATGACCATATCTGATACGGATTGCTGTCGGAAAGTTTGTTCGGTGTGTCGGCAGTACAGATTCTGAAAGGATTCACCCAGGCGTGTACCGCAATGTTTTGGGAATGAGCGGCTTTGACAATATAGGAAAGAGGATCATAATCCACGGCTTTTCCTTGTTCGCCGCTGATAATATGCGAAAACGGAAATATTTCTGACGGATAAATCGCATCGCAGAACGGACGAACCTGAACGATGATCGTGTTCAGATGATAGTGAATGCAGTCGGAAATGATGCTGTCGATTTTCGCCCGGAAGGTTTTTTCGCTTCTGTCTGTTCCGCTCATATCAAGTGTCATATACGGAATCCATATACCCCGTATCTCATCATTGATTATGATATGATTGTTCTTTTCGGAACGGCTGCTGTCTGACGGCAAAACCGATGTACTTTTTTCGGACTGTTCCGATGACACCGGTACGGCTTGATTGGTATCAGGTTTCGGCTCAGTGTGAATACTTGCAAAGAATGTCACAGCACCAATACATAAAGCGGCAATGAGAATCATGATGATGAATGTTTTCAAACGTTTTGCAAAAGAGTGCATTCTATCACAACCTTGTTTTTGTTATTAGAAAGGAAAAAATTATGAACCATAATGTATCTTCTGATTTTCTTGCGTGGCTTTGGTACCTGTTCATTGCCTATGCGGTTATCAGTAATATTGTTGCCGTGCTATTGACAATACACGATAAAAATGCTGCCAGAAAACATCAATGGCGTGTACCCGAAAATACTTTGATGATGACCGCTGCCCTGAGCGGCTGTGTGGCAATGTATATTACAATGCTTGCGGTACATCATAAGACAAAGCATAAAAAATTTATGATAGGGATACCCGTGATTTTTGTTTTGGAAGCAGCAGCTGCCGTACTGTTTTTTTATATTGTATGCAGCGATAGTACGAATTTATTATTATAGGAGGAATTGGTGATGTCAACACCTCATATCAATGCCGAAAAAGGCGATTTTGCAAAAACCGTTCTGATGCCGGGTGATCCGCTCAGGGCAAAATATATAGCCGAAAACTTTCTGACAGATGTCCGACAAGTCAACGAAGTCCGGGCAATGTTCGGCTATACGGGAAAATATAAGGACAAACCCGTATCGGTGATGGCAAGCGGTATGGGTATGCCGTCGATGGGGATTTATTCATACGAATTGTATCATTTTTTTGATGTTGACAATATTATCCGTATCGGTACGGCAGGAGCTGTCAGTGATCGGCTGGCATTGCGTGATGTAGTGATAGCCATGTCCTGTGCAACCAACTCGAATTTTGCCGCTCAGTACAGACTGCCGGGAACTTTTGCCCCGACAGCTGATTACGGGCTGATAAAACTTGCCGAAGAAAAATTAAAAGCCATCGGCAAAAATGTACATATCGGTACCGTGTTCTGTTCTGATACATTCTATGATGATGCCGACTCATTGAAACAATGGCAGAAACTCGGCGTGCTTGCGATTGAAATGGAAAGTGTGGCGTTGTATCTGAATGCTGCCAGAGCAGGCAAAAAAGCTCTGTGTATCTGTACCGTGTCGGACTGTCCTCTCAGAAATGAAGAATGTACGGCACAGGAGCGGCAGACTACCTTTAACGATATGATTCGCACAGCACTGGAGTGTGCGGCAGATATAGAGTCATCTTTTGATTGATGCCGTATTTCAATGTTTCTATACAATATTTCGGGAAAACGGCTTAAAATATTGTCATTAAAAACATAGTGACTTTTGTCGTAAAGTATGTTATTATATTTGATGAAATATAATTTTGATAGGGACTGTCTGAAAAATTAAAAACTGATACACATCACCTCATTTTTATTTTCAGGTACGTCCCCGATGTCTTGGAGGAAAATAATGAACAGTTCTTATTTATATACAGGTAAACCCATTGTTCCTAAAATTTCACTGAAAGTAGGCGACAAACAGCTTCAGCAGGACGTTGATTTTGACGTAGAAATTACAGATAACATTGATGTCGGAACAGCACACGTGAAAATAGAGGGAAAAGGAAAATTCAACGGCGTGGTGGAAAATACGTTTACCATTGAACCCGTTCCTGCAAAATCACTTTCATTCTATGCGGACAATACGGATTTTGAATATAACGGAACAGCTCACACAATGCATATCGCTGTAAAATTCGGTGATATTACGCTCACAGAGGGCAAAGATTATACGGTTGAGTATAAAGATAATATCAATCCCGGCAATGCTTCTGCCAAATTGAATTTTACAGGCAATTTTTCGGGGGCAATGAATATCCCGTTCACCATTCGCAAAGCCTTTATCAATACATCTGAGCTATCTTCTGATACGGTAGACTTTACTAAGAAAATAACGGCTGTGGCTTCTGCTGCGGGAGGAAAAGAACCGTACAGATATGCTTTTTATGTGAAACAGGTGAAATCGGCAAAGTGGAAAGCTTTATCCGATTACAGCGATAAACAAGAGGTTTCCTATACACCGGGCTTTATCTCGGACTATATCTTTAAGGTGAAAGTTAAGGATGCCGATGAAAGTGTAACGGAAAAAGAGCTTCCCTTTACGGTTGTATCTACACTGAATGCGGAATGCAGCCTGTCGCCTGAGATTGTTGAACAATCAACGCCTGTTGTTATATCTGCCAAAACCGAAGATGATCCCGAAGAACTTGAGTTCAAATACCTTGTGAGAAAAACAACGGATAAAAAATGGACTACCGTCAAAACGGAAAAGAACTGCACAAGTATCGAATATATTCCTTCGGAAAAAGGAAATTACAGTGTCTGCGTTAAAATTACAGACGGCAAAGATAAAAATACCAAGCAGTATTTGAAACTGACAGTTGAATAATACGATTGCTCCGCACGGTATGTCCGATTACCCTGCGGAGTTTTTGCAATCGTGTCATATTTGTTGTTGGAGGTCATTATGACAGAATGGGAAGAAAACGCATTGAAACTGGAGAATCAGATCTGTTTTCCGCTTTATGCTGCCGCCCGTAAAATAACAGGGCTTTACTCACCGTACCTGAAACCTCTCGGCTTGACATATACTCAGTATATCGTGTTGATGGTACTCTGGGAACATCAAAGTCTTACGGTGGGTGAAATAGGAAAAATGCTGCGGCTGGACAACGGAACATTGACACCGCTGCTCAAAAAAATGCAGAATGACGGCTATATCACAAGAACCAGAAGTGTTCGTGATGAAAGAGTGGTCATCATCAATATTACCGATCAGGGAGAAGCAATGAAAGAAAAATGCAGGGATATTCCTTTTGAGGTCGGCAACTGTGTGAACATCGGGGCGGAAAAAGCAAAATTGCTTTATGAAATTTTATATGAAATCATAGACATACAGGAAAGGAATTGTGATGAATGAATCAAACAAAAGTGATTAGTATCATATTGTCAGCGGCACTTTTGTCCGTATCCGTGATGTGCGGCTGTGAACAAAAAGAAAATACATTGAGCAGTACCGAAAGTGCTGTGTCCGAAACGGTTTCTGCCAATACGGACAATGAGGAATCTGTTGATGTTTTTGCAATGGATACCTATATGAATATCAAGGCATACGGAACCAATGCCAAACAGGAACTGAAAAAATGCAGCGATGAAATACAGCGGCTGGACGCTCTCTTTAACGTGACTGACAGCCAAAGTGATATTTATCAAATCAATGCCCGTGCGGGAAGTGTTGTGGAAGTCAGTCAAGACACCGCCGAAGTGATACAGAAGGCAAAAGACATATCAGCACAAACAGACGGTGCTCTTGACATCAGTATTTATCCCGTTCTCAGAGAATGGGGATTTACTGCGGGAAAATACAAAGTGCCCGATGAACAGACTATTGAAAATCTGCTTCAGTTTGTCGATTACAGAAATATTAATGTCAACGGTACAAAGGTCAACATTCCGGAAGCCTATGCGATTGATCTCGGTTCTGTGGCAAAAGGTTATACGAGTGACAGACTATATCATATACTGAAAGATGACGGTATCACCTCGGCATTGATTAATCTCGGCGGAAACGTCCAGACACTCGGCACAAAACCCGATGGTTCAAAATGGACAGTAGGAATACAGAATCCTCAGGATTTATCGTCCTATATATGTACACTGAAAGTGTCTGATCTTGCTGTTATCACATCGGGAAATTATGAACGTTATTTTGAAGAGGACGGCAAAAAATACTGGCATATTATGGATACCCGCACAGGCAAACCTGCCGATAACGGCATCATCTCCGCCACTGTCATCGGAAAAAGCGGTATTGAGTGTGATGCTCTGTCTACGGCATTGTTTGCGATGGGAACGGATAAGGCAAAAGAATATTGCCAAAATCATAAAGATATTGAGGCAGTTCTGATTGATAAAGATATGACCATCTATATTACGGAGGGTCTTGTGGATATGATTACTATGACGGACGGGTTGGAATATAGTCTGATAGAAAGGAACTGAAATGGAGCAGGAACAAACAGGGAAAAAGGGAAAATACATCACTGCTGCGGCAATTATACTGGTGACTGCCGTGTGTATCATATGGATATTCTGGCAGCAGACCGCCCATACGGGAAAATATGTGGAAGTTCGTGTTTCCGGTGAAGTAATTCGTACTGTCAGTATGGATCGTGCAGATTCGTTTGAAATTCAGGGGAAAAACAATATCAATCTCAAAGTTCTGGTTCAAACCGACGGAGTACGTGTGGAATATTCGGACTGCCCCGATAAAATATGTGTCAATACAGGGCTTATCAGCAAAACAGGTCAGACAATCGTGTGTCTGCCTGCCGAAACGGTGTTGGAAGTAAAGGACAGCAGCCGGGACAATGCAGTTGATGCCTGATATTTTTGAAGATGGTGATGAATTGGAATTCAAAGTGGAAGAACAGTATGACGGAATGAGTGTCAATCATTTTTTACGCAGACACTGCGGTGTTTCCGCAAGGCTTTTAGCAAAATTGAAGCGTACGGAAAACGGTATCACACGCAGCGGTGCTGCCATCAGAAGTATTGATATTTTACATTCGGGTGACATTGTCTGCCTGACAATGCCCGATGATACCAATGAGATCATACCCGTTAACATACCTGTTGAAATTGTTTTTGAAGATGAATGGATCATTGTATTCAACAAACCGCCTTATATGCCCGTACACCCTGTACATACGCATCAGTACGATACACTTGCCAATGCGGCGGCATATTACAGCAGAAGCAAGGGCGAAACATACGCTTTCAGAGCGGTAAACCGTCTGGACCGTGACACCTCGGGACTGGTGCTGTGTGCCAAAAATTCTTATGCGGCGACTTTTCTGTCCCGCAATACCAATAAAGTATATACGGCACTCTGTGAGGGGATTCTTTGCGGCAGCGGAACAATCAACAAGGCGATCAGGCTGAAAGAGGGTCATACTATGCAGCGTGAAACGGCAGATGATGGTGTCAATGCCATAACGCATTATCAGGTTCTCAGGTCGGAACAAAATCATACGCTGGCAGAATTCAGACTGGAAACAGGACGCACACATCAGATTCGGGTGCATATGTCATCTATCGGACACCCTCTGGCAGGAGATGATATGTACGGCGGGAGTACCCGGTACTTTGACAGGCAGTGTCTGCATTGTTCCGAATTGGCATTGATTCACCCTTATACCAAAGAAAAACTGTGTATTGTGAACAAAGGGGAGGACTGGTTGGCGGAACTCAAAAATAAAATTGGGAAAATCGGTTCTGAAAACTTCTGATACGGCATATATTTAACTATAATCATTGTCAGCTACATATTATATGACAAGAGGCAGGAAAACAGGATTCAGGAACAATAAAAAGTGAAGGACTACATAAAAAAGAGCGTTTCTCGTGATACAGGGGAACGCTTTGATTTTTGCGGCTGAATGAATCACAGATGTGCAAGATTCCGAATAAAATATAATGTGTTGTATACGACAATGATTAAACACTTTTCTGCTCGGGCAAAATAATGTTGTCACTGCTGATGACATAATTGAGGTCAGATAATCGGAAATACTTTTTTTCAGAATGTGTGTATATTCCGAGAAAAAACAGTATCACCGTGCGAAAAACACAATAAAGTTTCGGAGTGAGAAAAGATATGAACATCAGACGAGGAGATATTTATTATGCCGACTTGAGTCCTGTTGTAGGCTCGGAACAGGGTGGAATAAGACCTGTTCTGATTATACAGAATAATGTCGGCAACCGCTTCAGTCCGACGGTAATCGCAGCGGCTATTACCAGTCAGAGTGCAAAAGCTAATTTACCTACGCATATACGTTTATATGCGGACAACAGCGGTTTGTCAAAAGATTCGGTAGTGCTTCTGGAACAGATCAGGACGCTTGATAAACGAAGATTAAAGGAAAAAATGGGTTCGCTCGGAAGCTATGATATGTATAAGGTTGACGAGGCTCTGTCCATCAGTTTCGGACTGGGAACGGAATCGTCACAAAGAAGGACCAACGAGGCAATATGACAGAGATTTTATCCGCAGATTCGCCTTGTTTCAGACGTTTGATATGAGATAATACGGGCAGCGGAAAATCCTGTGGTCAGAGATTTTCCGCTGATAATGAAAGCAGGGTGATTTTTAACGCATACTTTATATATTGATGTTTTGTTCTGTGTGAATTTCATTATTGATTATATGATACTTGCGTTGGTGAAATTTTTTCTTTCGCTTGCCGTAGGAAGAAAACGACTTCTTCTGGGGGCATTGGCGGGAGGAATCAGTTCATTGGTCATTCTTCTTCCTGAAATGCCTGCCGTATTGTCCGCAGCCGTTCATCTGATTTCGGCAGCGGCATTGACGGCAGCAGCATTTTGTCCCGTGAACCGTACAGTGTTTCTCAAAGCGGCAGCGGCATTTTTTATGATCAGTTTTTGTTTTTGCGGTGTGATGACGGCAATGGTACGCCTGCTCTCACCTCAAAACACCTTTGTCCGCAACAATACGGTTTACATAGGAATATCGCCTGTGGCACTGATCGGTATGACGCTGGTATGTTATGTGATAATGAGAGTTGTTTTTCAGCTGACAGGACGTGCCGTACCCAAAAAATTGAAGTGCAGGGTCAGTATGGTATGCGGCGGCAAAACAATTGAGTCTGATGCATCTGTTGACACGTGCAACACATTGCACGAACCGTTTTCCAATGAATGTGTGATTGTTTGCCGGTCGGAAATTTTCAAAAATGTGTTTGATGCAGAGCAGTATATGAAAACAGGATTGAATGAAGGTGTTCCGGGCAGTATACGGCTGATTCCGTTTTCGTCCGTAGGAGGAACAGGTGTGATACCCGCATTCAAACCCGAAAAAGTAAAGATATTATATGACAGAAGTGAAAATGATGTGAGTGCGTATATAGCGTTATGCAGTGACAGCAATATGACAAAAGATGTCAATATGCTTGTTCCTGCGGAACTGATTATGAAAGGGAGTTGACATCATGGCAAACAGTTTGTCAAAAAAAGTAATATCGGGGTTTACTGCTTTTAAAATGATGCTGATGGGAGGGGAAGGGGTAAATTACATAAACGGCCCCGAAACACTGCCGCCGCCCCTGAAAGCAGACGAAACAGACGAGATTATGAAAAGAATCGAAAATGGTGACGACACGGCAAGAGAACCGCTGATTACACATAATCTCAGATTGGTGGTATATATTGCTAAAAAATTTGAATCACCGTCGGCAAATGTGGAGGATTTAATTTCCATCGGCACCATAGGGCTGATCAAAGCTGTCAATACATTTTGTCCGTCCAAAAACATCAAACTCGCCACTTATGCATCACGCTGTATTGAAAATGAAATACTGATGTATTTACGAAAAACCGCACAGAGAAAAAATGAAATTTCGATAGATGAGCCGCTGAATGTTGACTGGGACGGTAATGAACTGTTGATTTCAGACATACTGGGCAGTGACAGTGATGTAGTCAATGTACGCATTGAGCAGGAATCCGAGCAAAATCAGCTGATGAGGGCGGTAAATCGGCTTTGTGAACGAGAACTTACCATTATGGAATTAAGGTTTGGATTAAACGGAAAAAAGGCACATACACAGAAGCAGGTTGCCGATTTACTGGGGATTTCTCAATCCTATATTTCACGGCTTGAAAAGAAAATCATTCTCAAACTCAAAGACGACATCACCTCCAACAGTGGTGCGTGAGCGGAGTGCCTCCGCTGTCAATTTGCTCTCATCAAGTTATTTTAGAATCTATACACTGATTTCTCTTCATTAACTAAATAAGAGTGT
>CACYDP010000088.1 GCA_902773135.1 uncultured Ruminococcus sp. | reverse complement strand
TGCTCCGAAAATAGCCAACCCATAATTTCTTCATCGTGAGCAAATGCCATTCCGCCCATGTGCTGATCGGAATATCCGGCTGACGAAAAATACTCCTGCTCCTTTATATCAAGCGTCAGCAGATGATCAACTTCTGCTTCGGACAATCCCTGTTTTTGATAAAGGCTGTGAAGCTCAGCATAAGCGTCCTTCAGAGGCTTCGAGCCGTAATAGCTGTCGCTTTCGCCTGTTGCCATATAGACAGGAACAGTCGTTTTTGCAAGCACATTCATGTCACCGTCCCACTTTGAGCTTGTAATCAAATATGCCGCAAACAGCTCAGGATTTTTACCCATTATAAGAGAGCCTGTTTCTCCGCCGCCGGAATAGCCGTGCAGATAGACCCTGTCCGTATCAATGTTATAGTTTTGAATAACATATTCTGTCAAAGCTATTGCTTGTTCAGCGGAGGTTTCTCCCTAGTCATTCAGCTGAGTGGAAATGACGATCATTTTGTCATTATACTTTATCGCTTCTGTTCCGAAATCCTCCACCATATTCGCACCGACACCCTGAAAATACAGTCCCTCCCAACCGGGAAGTGTCACAAACAAGGCATATTTTTCCGTACCGTCGTAGCCTTCGGGAATATAGCTGCTGTAATGGATATTGCCCTGTGTGTCGGAATGGTACACATTATCGTTTATAAAGCCTCTCGAAACCTCCGTACCGACCGTTATCCTGTCAGGTACGGACTTTCCTATTCCAAGCCTGCAATCCAGCTTTTTACAGCCTCTTCGGTGCTGTTATCGAATGCAGAACTGCCGCTGATAGCCAAGCCGTCCTTAACGGTCGCACCCGGCTCAAATTCCCTTATCGTCTGATAGGTGCCGCCGTCACCGCTGCCGGCATGAGTATTGAAGGGTATGATAGTCTTTCCTGAAAAATCGTAGGTATCAAAGAAGGTGTACATGATCATCGGCAGGGTATACCACCACATAGGATAGCCGACATAGATGGTATCATAATCTTCAATATTCACCCCAATCGGCTCAAACTGTGGTCTTGCATCGCTGTCCGTTTCTGCCTTTGCTTCATCAGCACAGGTATTATAATCCAGAGAATAATCCTTGCTCGGAACTATCTTTGCAATATCGCCGCCCACTTGATTATGTATGATCTCTGCGATATGCTCAACTGTACCCACTCTGCCCTGAACAGGTGTTGCACCTGTTACCGCATCGACATCTTTTGTGTTGGATGCACTGAAATACACGACAAGGGTCTTGTTTTCTGATGATGGAGAATCACCTTGCCCGGATGTTTCCGCCGATTTTTCATCGGCACTGCCTTCATCAGCTTCAGAAACGGATTCTGAATTTTCATCGGTACTGCTTTTATCGTTGGTGCTGTTTTGTATAGCAGATGATGTTCCGCCTGATGTGCTGCTATCATTACCTGCACCGGAGCAGGCTGCCAGTGAAGTCAACATTGCTATTGTCAGGATAATTGCCGTTATTCTTTTTACCTTCATCATATGCCTCCTTAATTGATACGATTCTGATTTTCATCAATCTTCTATGGGATAGTTCTTGATAAGAAACTCACCGACTCCCGGTGCGTCAGGATCATGCTTTGTCTTGCCTGTGTCAAGGCTGCGAATGACATTCATTTCGTCCTCTGTCAGTTCAAAATCAAAAATATCAAGATTTGATTTGATACGCTGCGGATTAGTAGATTTAGGCAGTACAATCATATCCTCCTGAACCTCAAAGCGAAGAATGACCTGTCCCACATTCTTACCGTATTTTTCGCCGATATTTATGATAGTTTCGTTTGTCAGCAGATCCTTGCTGCCCTGACCGAGAGGTCCCCAGCACTCCACTTTAACATTACCTTCAGCCATAACGCTGCGGATATTTTTCTGCTGAGAAAACGGATTACATTCTATCTGATTCACACTGGGCATTGTGGCAAACTGCGGAACAAAGCTGTTCCAGATTTTTACAGTCATATTGCTGACTCCGATGGAGCGTATTTTTCCCTCTGCCTTTGCCTGCTCAAGTGCTTTCCACGCACCATTAACATCTCCGTAGGGCTGATGCAAAAGATAAAGATCCATATAATCCATTCTGAGTTTTTTCAGAGAACGCTCAATACCGATTTTTGCTCTTTCATAGCCGAAATGTGATACCCATAGCTTTGAGGTAATGAAAATTTCCTCACGGGGAATACCACTGTCACGAACAGCATTGCCGACCTCTTCCTCGTTGTAATATGCAGTCGCTGTATCAATATGGCGGTATCCTGCCTCCAGTGCCTCACGTACAGCTTTATAGGTGCTGCCGTCGGGATGGATAAGGAATGTTCCGAATCCCACCGAAGGGATCTGTACGCCGTCATTCAGTTTAATTGTCTTACTCATGGTAATGTCCTCCTTGATTTTTCTGATTCATGCTGTGCATGATTTAAGCCTTGTTTATTTCATAAGGGCATATATTATCTGTATTATACATTATGTATGTAAAAATGTACAATACTAAATGTATGTAAAAATGTACAATACTAATTTTTTATACGGCTATAAATTTCGTGTGTACTATCCTTTGTTATCTGATAAAGTTAGTAGCCTTTCTTTCCGCCTCCTGCACCGGAAGTGTGATGCCCTGCTGTTCGCCGGCTTCCTTCAGTTTGAGGAACCACGCCATATTCCGTGCAAGAACACGCATTATCTGCAAGCCCTCTTCGTCCTGCATGATCTCCTCCGGCGTATTGCCGTGTACCATATTCCAATAGCGTGAGCTTATGATCGGCATTTGCTGATGGAGAAAATATTTGTTGATCTGGTCAATGGAGGATGTGGTTCCGGCTCGTCTTGCGGACACCACCGCCGCCGCAGGCTTAAATCGGAATGGGTGTGGATCTTTAGCAGAAGCCGAAAAAAACACCCTGTCCATAAAGCTCATCAGGCTGCCGTTCATTCCTGAGTAGTAAACCGGAGAACCAAATATAAAGCCGTCATATTCTGCTGCAAGGGCAGTGAACTCATTTACCTTGTCGTCAAACACACACTGTCCCTTTTTGCTGCATTGAAAGCAGCCGATACAGCCGCCGATGGGTTTATTGCCTATTCAGTAAATATCCGATCCGATTCCTCCTTCGGAAAGAGTCCCTGCAATCACCTCAAGTGCCCGGTTCGTGCAGCCTGATTTGTGGGGGCTTCCGTTTACAAGCAATACCTTCATACGATCACCTCAAAATCAGTTTTTGATGATTCTGTATAATATGAATCAATATCTTCTATATGTGACAGCAGTGCAGCCTTCACATCATCACAGCATTTTTTGCCGATCAAAATACGCATCGGCAGTTTTCCGCTGTCTACGATACCATACAGAAAAGCCGCTGCCTTTGCCGGGTCGCCTTCCTGCTTGTGGTTGTTATCTGCTAAAAATTTCCTTGTTGCATGAACCGCTGAGTCTTCATACTCCTGCATAGGATTTTTTGCGTATTTCATAGAGCTGTTATCCCTGAAATCCGTTCTGAAAGACCCCGGCAGAATAGAAGCTACCTGTATTCCGAAAGGAGCAAGCTCCATGCGAAGTGCCTCGGAAAGTCCCACAACCGCAAACTTTGACGAACAGTAGGCGGTACTTCCTGTAAAACCCATGGCTCCAGCCTGTGAGCATACCGTCAGGATCATACCGCTTTTTTGTTTCCGCATAAAGGGGATTACCTCACGCATCACATTTGTCACACCAAAATAATTCGTTTCCATCAGGCTGCGAAGCTCCTCATCAGTGATTTCCTCAAAAGCTCCGCTTGCACCGAATCCGGCATTATTGATTAAAACATCGATCCTGCCGAATTTCTGAACACCTGCCAGAACTGCGGCTTTCACTTCATCCTTATTTGTTACATCCATTATGACAGGCAGAACATTCTCATTTTTCATCAGTTCATCGTTGTCATTCAGCTTTCTGACCGTTGCAATTACCTGATCGCCGTTTTTTACGGCTTCTTCGGCAAAGGCTCTGCCAAGACCTCTGCCTGCACCTGTTATTATCCATATTCTGCTCATAAATGATTCCTCCATTATTTCGATTGAGTTTCCCAGAATTTTACGGCATCGTTTATCCATCCCTCAGCCGCCGTTCCGGTTCCAAGACCGAAACCGTGCCCCAGACCTTCATAGGAATGAAATTCTGACGGTATTCCGTAGCTGCTTGTCAGCATATTAAGTCTGTTCTGCATTGTTCTCCAGCTTGCAATACCGTCACTTGTCCCGACACAAGCATACGTCGGAGCATTGTTTTTCGATGTTTCACTATGACCGGTGTACTGCATGATAACTGCTGATGCCTGCGGAATGTCTGTTCTTCCGGTGTAATAAAGAAGATCGTCGGCATTGCCAAGCGTAGCAGCCATTCTCGCTCCTGCCGAACCGCCCCATAGAGAGTAGTTATTCATATCAATATCAAGCTCTTTCGCATGGTCATATAAAAAAGTCAATGCCTGTCCCAGATCTTCCATCGCCGTCTCCCAGCCGGGACGGTAAATCAGGGCAAAAGCGTTATATCCCATTTTGGAAATCTCCAAAGCATGAGGAAAGCTGTCGTGCATAGAACCTACATAGACCATACCGCCGCCGGCACTCACAACGGCAAATTTTACACCCGGCTTGCCCCTGAAGAAAAACAACCCTGTGTCATTTTTTGACGGATCGGCGGCTTTTTCCTCGTCCGTATAGATGTCATAGAAAATAACATCTCCGGCATCGGCATGATCTTTCATGTAGTTGCAGATCTCTACCGTTTTTTCGGGTCGTATTTCTGAATACCAAGTCAGGTTCAGATCTCCAAGTGTGCTGCCGCTAAAGTAGCTTTCGTTGACAGGAAAGATCAGTCTGCCGTAGTTTCTGAAGGCATGGTAATTTATGACATCCCGGATAGGTGTGTCTGCGGTAAATGCTTCGCTGGTCGCTGATGATGACGGCATAACACTTTCCCTCTTTTCTGAATAGGAACTTTCTGTTTTTATGGCAGATTCTTCTGCATGATCAGTCTGGTTCTGCGTACAGCCGCAAAGAACGCCTACAAGCATACTGCAAATCAGAATCGCAGAAATGAAGCCTTTTTTGTGGTCAGTAATGATCCGGGAAAGCATAAGCTGTCACCCCTTTTGATTTTATTTCTTTATATTATTTTATTGTTTATTACTGCCAAAAAAAGAGGCAGTGCATTGTAAAGATATTCCTGAACAGCATCGAGGTCGTGCAGACCGCCGTCCTTCTGATAGAATACATAATGCTCGGTCGTGAATATTTTCCGTGAAAGCATTTCCTTTGCCATTTCTTCCGATTGATATTTGACTGCATCTTCTGTTCCTACGGTATGATAAATGAAGTAGCCTCTTTCATCAAGATTCTTGTTCTTCACGATCTGTTCGATGAAATCTACATTTTCTTCTATCTGAAAATCACCATATGTGCCGTAGTACCAGCAGGAACCGCTCATAGGCAAAAAGTAATGTATGTAATCATAGTCATAACAAAATTCCAGCCATGTTGTGACCGAACCCAAAGAAAAACCGCCGAAGATACGGTGATCACGGACTGCTTTCAGTCCTTCGGGTGTCGTGTCTTTCGCATAGGTGTGATATTGGTTTTCGACTGCCGGCATGAGTTTTTCTTCAAAATCCCTGTGGAACTGCCTGAGTTCATCAATAGAACCGCTGAAATCCGTATCGCTGTTTTCGTTATAGAATGTAGCCGAAACAATGATAACAGGCGGAATATCCTCGTTTTCGATAAGATGGTCAAAAACATTTTTTGTTGATGTATAATCAAAATATTCTCCGGCATGACCACCCCAACCGTGCATCAGATAGATAATATCATATCTCTTTTCCGTATTGTTTTCATCATAGCCGTAGGGCGTATAGATATATGCTGTTTTAGTAATCGGCGAACTGTCACGGACATAATCAAGGGAATCGTAGTCCAGTCGCTCCACGTTGCCGCCATGCTCTGATTCTGTTTTATATGACTGGGGTACAGCTGTTGTATAGCCTGTCTGTGAGGTGTTATCCATTTCTGCTTTTTTCGATGTGCTTTCCGTAATGCTGCTTGTTTCGGTTGTTTTCTGCTCCGTAACACTTGTATTTGTCGGAATATCACCACTGTTGGGCTGTTCAGTATTTTCCTGTCTTGAACAGCCGCCGAAAAACAAAAGCATAGAAGCAAGTCCGGCACATAAACATCTCTTTTTCATAAAATCACCCCCGTTTAACTCCACACTCCCAAATCCGTACTATTTCAAATTGCCAGACGATCAAGCCACTTTCTAACGTTTTTTTCTGCTCCGTTTTCCGCTTCCTGCATTTCGACAGGCAAGCCTTTTAGTATCTTTGCTTTCGGGGCTAATTTGCGTATGGTTTCATAAGTACCGCCGTCACCCGAGCCCATGTGAGTGTTAAACGGAATGATCGTTTTTCCGCTGAAATCATACTGCTCAAACAGAGTATAGATTATCATCGGGAAGGTGTACCACCACATAGGATAGCCGATGAAGATCGTATCATAATCTTCAACAGGGATATGATTTTTGATTTCTGGTCTGGCGTTGCTGTCTGTTTCCTTTTTGGCAAACCTTGCAAGAGCGTTATAATGATCCCGATTGCTGTCATAGGGAACGGCAGGTTCGATCTCCATAAGGTCGGCATCTGTCTGCTTTGCTATTTCCTCGGCTGCCTTTTTTGCTGTTCCGTAAACGGAAAAATATAAAACCAATGCTTTTAACATATCAATCACCTCATTTATTTTATGATTTGATTTTACTATATTTATCCTTGTATGTCCAATGCCGATATGTTATAATGGTATAAATGACAGTTATACAATGGGTGATACAATGATAGAAATATATTTGCTCGAACAGTTTGTCGCTTTTGCAAAATATGGAACACTGCTTCGTGCCGCAGAGGAACTGCATATTTCCCAGCCTGCCCTTTCACGTTCTATGAAGAAAATCGAGGAACAGCTTGGAGTACAGATATTCCACAGGCAGAACAGCAAAGTATCCCTGAACGAAACAGGCAGGCTTGCCGCCGATTATGCCGCAAGGGTGCTGCAAGCTGACAGGGAAATGATAGAAATGGTAACCGTCTTTGACCGCAGCCAAAGGACGATAAGCATCGGCTCATGTGCACCGTTTCCTTTACAAGAAATAATACCTGTTTTGCAGGATAATATGATCGGAATGGCGATCACAAGCGAGATTATTGACGAGGACGAAAGGCTTGTCACAGGGCTGAAAAACCGCATTTATCAGCTTGTTATTCTGAACGAAAAGGCAGAGCATGACGATATTTTTTGCCAACGTTACATTGATGAAAAGTTGTATGTGACCCTGCCGCAAAGCCATCCACTTGCTGAAAGAGCGTCTGTTTCCTTTGACGACCTGAAGGATACAAGGATTCTTGTGAGTGCCGGAGTCGGCTTCTGGATGAATGTTTGTCGTAAAAATATGCCGGAGGATAATCTTTTGATTCAAAAAAATCACGATGCAATGGGAGAGCTGATTGAAGCGTCCTCTCTGCCGTTTTTTAATTCAGACTGCATGATGGAGAGAGGGTATATGCCTCCCGATAGAATTGCTGTTCCTATAATCGACAGTGAAGCGAAAGCAACCTACTATATTGCTTGTCTTTCGGAGGATAAGCGGAAATACAGCTCCGTGTTCAATGCGGTGAGGGGGAATATTATCAGGGAAAATTTTTGAGGCTTTTGATAAAATATTTGTGACTTGCTGTTTGTAGGCTTTTACACCTCCGCATTACCAAATCAGACACACTCGTGTATTTGCGAAATGGGGGTGTATGGGCAAAAAGTTTGTACATACAAAACGGGGGAATCCTCGAGTGTTTTAATTGTAAATCCCGAATCACTGTTTGATATTAAACATCGTAAAGAATTGGAGAAAATGATATGTCGAAAAAAGAAAAATTACTTTCAGAAATAAAGAAACTTAGTAAAAAATCGGTAGTGTTAAAGTATATTTTAATCAATACGTAACCAACGAAAATTATGGAATGGGTTATTATTTTGATGAAAAAGACAAATTATGGAAATCTTATGTGTGTGGTAAATTTGGTTTTATTTGCAAAAAATCAAAGAACGAGATTGATGTCATAGAGGATTTATATAATGGGGTTTGCGAAGAAGCAGAGGCACATGAAAACCCACTTGAAAAGATCAAAGAAATTAAATCAAAATTGCGATCTGTACCAATTTTTTTAAATGCCCCCTGTTATGGAGGAGCATATGCCATAGGATATTTTTATGATCCTGAAACTAAACGTTGGGTAACATACCACAATGATGAAAGAGGCAGCAGTTTGTACTGTTATTATGACTGCGAAGAAGAAGCAATCGTTGAAGTATATAAAATGGTCAGCGTAGAGTATAATCTTCAGCAACATTAATACGGGTTAAAATCATCATTCAAAAAACGGTACAAATCCATTGTAGAGCATGGAAATGATATGGGAACGGCAGTGGGTAAGGCTGACAAAGCCGGTTTTATGGCGTACACTGCCGTTTTCTGTTTTAATTGCGTATGTCGATAGAAAAGCACAGGGAAAATTTCCCTGCATATTTTCCAACAAATGAAAGAAAACTCTTTCCTGAACGTGCAGCGTTTCATTCTTTTCAACAAAATAAAGAGAAACATTATCAAGATAATCGGGACGTACTGAAAAAGCAAGACGGTAAAAGGTTTCATAAGGCTCTGCTGCAAACTCATCTGATTTGCTGTTATATTTTCCTTTGACCGCATGATCAATGCGGAATGAATCTTTATTCGTGTAGACAGAAGATTGATGTCTTGTTATTATTATATCGAGGTGATCAAAGATGATACTTTATATTAACTGTTGTGTACGTGAGGAGTCGAGAACAAATAAGCTGGCACACGCTGTTTTGCAAAAACTTGGTGGAGAGATTGTTGAATTGAATTTGTATGAAGAAAACCTCCGTCATCTTGATAGGGAAACGCTTGCTGTCCGGACGGCACTGATTGAAAAGGGAGATTACAGCGACAGTATTTTTGACTATGCAAAGCAGTTTGCTTTTGCCGATGATATTGTCATAGCCGCACCGTACTGGGATCTGTCCTTTCCTGCTATGCTGAAGATATATTTTGAGAATATCTATATCACCGGGATAGTTTCCGAATACGGCGAAAACGGTATGCCGCATGGTCTTTGCAAAGCAAATCGGCTTATATATGTCACTACATCCGGAGGTCCGTATGACCCGACATACAGCTATGGCTACATTAAAAGCCTTGCAAAAAACTTTTTTGGTATTCCCAAGACACAGCTTGTCAAAGCCGAAATGTGGGATGTTGAAGGATACAATGCAGAAGAAATACTCGAAAAAGCAATGATTCAGGTAAAGAAAACTGTATAAGGATAATGGGAGCAAACAAGATAGCCGCCCTGACTTGATGCCGAGTTGACATAATCGCCCATAGCGTCAAGGAACAGGTCTGTGCCTACAACAGCAATCAGCTCGCCATTCTTATACACAGGTGCAGCACATTCAATGCCTATTTTATCTGTATATGTATCTGCTTCAATCCCAATCCCCGAAAACCACAGTTCACCGGCACTTTTAGCACCGACATACCAGGGTTTTTCACGAACGGGAAGATACGGGAGATTTCCGTTTTCATCATATTTGTTTGCGGATTTGTCATCCACACAAAGAATTGTGCCGTCGGCAAGACCGATAAAGCAGTTATCAAGGTAATCCGACTGCTTACACATAGCGATCATTGTTTCGCTCATGTGTGCGGCAACGCCAAGATATTCGGATTGGGTATAATCCACACCCTCTTCATAAAGTACCTGAGCTGAAAACTGTCGGTCTTTTGCAGGGTCGGAAAGCTCGAACGGGTACGCTTCAAAGCTGTCAATATGCTCAAACAGCCCTGTTGCAAGGTTTTGGAGGGTAGCGACATCTGTTTTTACATCCGAAAACATATCATCTGCGATATATGCCTGAAGGGCATTTGTTTTTGTTATTGAGCTGTCTATGACCTGATGCATCGTGTTGCCGGATACCTTTTCAATAGATTTCTGTTGTTCGCTGCTCGTATCGCCGACAACTGTATTCAGATTTACTGACTGATGGAACCAGACTCCGGCAAGGACTGCCATAAGTGCAAGCATGAAAATAAGCACCAGATTGAGTATTTTCTGCTGCAATCCGCCGAGGGTGAGACCAAATTTCTTTATTATCTAATCACCACCCCTTCTTTATTGTGAGAACATTGCAGCCGTCAAGATATTCATATTTTACCTCGTCCATACTCTTTTTCACCATAAATATTCCCAGACCGCCGATCTTCCTATCCTTTGCGGAAAGGGTAACATCCGGGTCGGGCTTTGCAAGGGGATCATAAGGTACACCCCGGTCTATGAAGGTGATCTCTGTCTCGTACGGATCATTATATATTTCCATGCGAATTGTAGTTTCACCTGTTCCCGGAGCATAAGCATAATGTGCTATATTGACGAAGATTTCCTCCACCGCAATATCTATCTGCATCTGCGGCTTCATAGGGCAGCCGATAAGTTCCAGCTGTCCGTCAATAAATTCCAGTACTGTATGAAGATTCTCTGTAATTGCTTCTGTTTTAAATTCTTTCATGATTTTAACCTATGTTCAGTATATCCGTAAAGCCTGTGATTTCAAAAATCTCCATGATCTCTTCGCCAACATTCAATACCTTCATCGAACCCTGTTTATTCATTTTTTTCTGTGCGGTCAAAAGTATACGAAGCCCTGCGGAGGAAATGTACTCAAGCTTTGCCAAATCAAAAACAAGCTCGGTCACACCGTCGTATGATTCCTTCAGGGTCTCTTCAAGTTTTGGTGCTGTTGATGTGTCAAGTCTGCCTGCGATAGCGAGTGTAAGCTTGCCTGCATCTTTTTTGCTTTCGATTGTCATAATAATAATCTCCTTTCATATTACGCTGCCTATGCAGCAGATTCTTCCTCTGATGATTCCTGCGAAGTCTGTGTTTCCTCTGATTTTTCTGCACAGAATTTCTCTGAAAATTGTCAGCGATAACCAAGTGATAGTGACAGAAAATTTACCAGTGCAGAGCATGATGAAGAATCATCATTTAGCAAAATCCGTCTCGGATGTATCATGGTATGAGTTTACAAGACAGCTTGCGTATAAAGCACAGTGGAATGGTCGTGTTTATCAAAAGATAGATACATTTTTCCAAAGTAGTCAGTTATGTTCATGCTGCGGATATCGGAATCCCGAAACAAAAGACTTATCTGTTCGGAATTGGGTATGTCCAATATGTCAAACAATTCATGACAGAGATGTTAATGCCGCAAAAAATATACTTTCGGAAGGATTAAGGCTTTTAGCCTGAT
>CACYDP010000087.1 GCA_902773135.1 uncultured Ruminococcus sp. | reverse complement strand
TCCAAACTTTTCATTGTCGGGAACAACAGAACATCTCTGATCGCAGGTGAATCGGTAAGAAGCATACACATACGGTCAATACCAAAACCGATACCGCCTGTGGGAGGCATACCGATTTCAAGGGCATTGAGAAAGTCCTCATCAGTGCGGTTTGCTTCTTCATCGCCTTGAGCAAGAAGTTCTTCCTGGGCTTTAAAACGTTCTCTTTGATCAATTGGGTCATTCAATTCAGAGTAGGCATTTGCCATTTCCCAGCCGTTCATAAAGAACTCAAAACGTTCTACATAATCGGGGTTATCGGGTTTCTTTTTGGTCAGAGGTGAAATCTCAACCGGGTGATCCATTAAGAAAGTCGGTTGAATCAAATGCTCTTCCACAAAGGTTTCAAAGAACAGATTCAAAATATCGCCTTTTTTATGGCGTTCTTCATATTCTACGCCCTTTTCGTCAGCAATTTTTCTTGCCTGTTCCAAATCCTTTATTTCGTTGAAATCAATGCCTGTGTATTTCTTAACAGCATCAACCATTGTGATCCTTTCAAAAGGCTTACCCAAATCCATCTCAATACCATTATATACGATTTTGGTCGTACCGAGAACTTCCTGTGCGACATAACGGTAGAGATTTTCGGTCAGATCCATCATACCGTTATAATCGGTATAAGCCTGATAAAGTTCCATCAAGGTGAATTCGGGATTATGTCTTGTGTCAAGTCCCTCGTTTCTGAATACTCTGCCGATTTCATAAACTCTCTCCAGACCGCCTACGATCAGTCTTTTCAGATAGAGTTCAAGAGAAATTCGGAGTTTCAGGTCTTCATCAAGAGCATTGAAATGTGTTTCAAAAGGTCTTGCCGAAGCACCGCCCGCATTCGATACCAACATAGGTGTTTCTACTTCCATAAAGCCCTGTGTATCAAGATATTTGCGTATAGCACTGATAATCTTGGAGCGTTTTACAAAAGTATCTTTCACTTCTTCATTCATAATCAGATCGACATATCTCTGTCTGTAACGGGTATCTACGTTTGTCAGTCCGTGATATTTTTCGGGAAGTATCTGAAGGCTTTTGGACAGAAGTGTGATTTCAGAAGCGTGAATCGATACTTCGCCCGTCTTGGTTTTAAACACTTCTCCTTTCAGTCCGACAATATCGCCTATATCGAATTTTTTGAAAAGTTTATACTCCTCTTCACCGATACAATCTCTTGCTACATAGGATTGTACCGTTCCCTGCAAATCCTGAATATGACAGAAAGATGCCTTGCCCATCACACGCTTTGACATTATTCGTCCTGCTACGGAAACACTCTGTCCTTCGAGTGTTTCAAAATTTTCCCTTAC
The DNA here is from genome assembly GCA_902773135.1 of uncultured Ruminococcus sp. GTDB lineage: Bacteria > Bacillota > Clostridia > Oscillospirales > Acutalibacteraceae > UBA1213. Next base: position 6,895 of record CACYDP010000087.1, on the reverse strand, counting down.
CTCTTTGCTGTGATGTGTTACATCATACTTCATTATCTGGAAAGGATCATGTCCCGTGCTTTGAAGTTCTGCCAGTTTATCACGTCTGACTTTCAGGAGGTTATTAATATCCTGCTGAGAATTCTTTTGCTGTTCTGTCTTTTCGCCCATTTCTTTCTTCCTTTCAATTTAAAACATTATCCAAATTTTCATAATGCCGTACAGTTGTTTATTTTGAAATTTCAAGAATTTCAAATTTCACCAATCCGTCCGGTGTTTCTACCTCAATGATGTCACCGACTTTACGGTCGAGAAGTGCCGTACCCACAGGAGATTCATCGGAAAGTTTGCCGTTAAACGGATCTGCTTCGTTTGAACCTACGATCTGATAGACCACATCTTCTTCAAAGTCAAAATCGTGTACCTTCACTTTTGAACCAACGTGCACATGTTCGTTGGAAAGTTCACTTTCGTCGATTATTTTGGCATTTTTCAGAATGGCCTCCACCTGAGAAATTCTTGCTTCCAGCATTGCCTGATCATTTTTTGCTTCGTCATATTCGCTGTTTTCGGAAAGGTCACCAAATGAAAGTGCCACTTTTATTTTTTCTGCAACTTCTTTTCTTTTTACGGTTTTAAGGTACTCCAGTTCCTGTTCATAATTTTTAAGACCTTCATCTGTCAGTATAGCTTGTTTTGCCATAGATACAACCACCTTCATCAATATTCCGTACGGGATAAATAGGATATACTATCTTTTTCCCGATAAATACTATTATATTGAAGTAATTATTTGATGTCAAGTAAAAAGGAAACTTTGATTGAGAAACATCCCGGGAACTTTCGGCAAACTTGACACAGCCATCTTTTTATTGTACTATATGATATGTTATCAATTTCATACAAAAACTGTTTGCTCCTTGCCGTACGGAAAAGCAGGGAGTTTTTAGCTATAAGAAAAGGAGTTTTATCAATGGATTGGACTGAAATTATTGTCAGGATTCCGTCAAAGGATATTGAAACCGCAGAAAATATTGCGATTATGACCGTTCCGTATGGCATTTACACGGAAGATTATTCCCATCTCGAACAGGAAGTACTGGAAATCGCCAATATCGATCTCATCGATGAAGATCTTCTCCATTCAGACAGAACAACGGGAAAAATTCATCTGTACATCAGCCCCGATGATAATCCCGCAGAAGCGATTTCGTTCCTTACAGAACGCTTATGCACCGAAAAAATTGAATACACCATCGATTCCGACAGCTGTGATGTGGATGGCTGTCTGGAAAACTGGAAAAAATATTTCTCACCGACCAATATCGGCGAAAAACTGTTGATTCGCCCGATCTGGCGTGATGATTACCAAGCAAACGGACGTGCAGTGCTTCATCTGGAACCGGGACTTGCTTTCGGCACAGGTACACACGAAACCACAAGACTTTGTCTGGAAACATTGGAAAAACACGTTTTCAAGGGGGCATCTATTCTTGATGTCGGATGCGGAAGCGGTATCCTTTCGGTTGCAGGACTTCTTCTCGGAGCAGAATCTGCCACCGGTATCGACATTGATGCACTTGCCGTGAAATCCTCCATTCAAAACGCCGAACTGAACCATGTATCCGACAAATATACCGGCATTACGGGCAATCTCACAGACAAGGCAGAAGGCACCTACGATATTATCACCGCCAATATCGTTGCGGACGCTATTATTATGCTTTCGTCTGATATTGAAAAATATATGCATAAAGATACCGTATATATTATGAGCGGTATTATTGACAGCAGACTGGACGATGTGATTTCGGCACTTCCGAAATCTTTGAAAATTACGGAACAATACGAGGACAAAGGTTGGATTTGTCTTGTCGCTCAACTGGCATAAGGGAACCTCTCTGTTAAATATATTCTTTTGCAGAATTATAATCATCTTCCTTATGTTAAAATAGGAACAGGACAAATCGCAATAAAACGGAGGTTTTCATAATGAAAAATAAAAAAAATACTTCTAATCTTATTTTCTCGGCTTTTCTGGTGACGGCATATGTTATTTGTGCCTACTTCTTCATAGGACTGATTAAAGGGTCAACCGCTCTCAGTACTACTGTTTCTTCTTTGTTAATTGCACTTGTTTTTGTGATATTCGGTTTTATACTGTTCTATGCCACAAGAGTCGGCGATGGAAAACAGATCAAACGATTTTCTCTTGCGACACTCATTATTTTGGATTTGCCTGCACTATATATTATTCTTGCATCTGTTGCTCCGGGACTTCCGTTCCCTATGAATATCAATAATTGTATTGAAATTGTGTATTTTGCGGCTGTTGCTTTAGGTTACGGTATCCCTTATACTTTCCTGAGCGGCTATGAAATTGAAAGTTCCGAAGAGGATAATGATGAAATCTCTCCTGAAGATGCCGCAAAACTGTACGACACCCAATCTGATGATGGGGGGAAGGACAAGACAGAAAACAGCGGCAACTCTGAGGAAACAGAATTTGACGAGCTGGAAAAACTCCTCTCTGAAAAAGAAGCAGAATCCGATGACAGCAAGGAGAATAACGACCATACAGAAAATAATGAAGCGGAGGAATGAATATGTCTGAAGAATGTACTCACAATTGCAGCTCGTGTCACGCAGACTGCCCGTCGAAAAACAGCCCGAGAGATATGACGGAAAAACTGAACCCATACAGTTCCGTGAAAAAAGTCATTGGTATTGTCAGCGGCAAAGGCGGTGTCGGAAAATCATTGGTAACATCGATGCTTGCCTGCGAATTCAACCGAAAAGGCAGTCACACTGCTGTTCTGGACGCAGATATTACCGGACCGTCCATTCCCAAAGCCTTTGGCATTACAGAACACGCAATGGGAAACGACAAAGGTATTTTGCCCGTTACCACAAAATCAGGAATCGAACTGATGTCCATCAATCTTCTTTTACAGAATGAAACAGACCCTGTCATCTGGAGAGGTCCTGTACTGGCAGGTACTGTAAAACAGTTCTGGAAAGATGTAATATGGAACAATATAGATTATCTGTTTGTCGATATGCCTCCCGGAACAGGCGATGTACCGCTGACGGTGTTTCAGTCTATGCCGCTGGACGGCATTGTCATTGTCACATCACCGCAGGATCTGGTGGCAATGATCGTTACCAAAGCAGTCAATATGGCTAATATGATGGAAATACCCATTCTGGGCATTGTTGAAAATATGAGTTGGTTTGAATGTTCCGAATGCGGTAAACGCCACTATCCATTCGGCAAAAGCAAACTGGAAGAAACCGCCCGAAAATACGGTCTTGATATTCTTGCCAGACTTCCGATCAATCCCGAAAATGCTGATGCCTGTGATCACGGAAAAATTGAAGACATCAAAAGCGGTGATATTGCTTCGGCAGCAGCCATCATAGAGTCAAAATTACAGTAAAAAACACAGCCGTACCGGCAGCATCTTAGCCTGCCCGATACGGCTGTATTATCAGACCTGTTCGATAAACCGGAAAACCGTCTGAACGGACGTTTTTCCGATTACCGAACAGGTCTGTTATTTTCTGATAATATTGACTGCACATTGATGATTTTTAATGCTGACGGTTTTTCCTCCGTTCTTTTTTTCTCCGTCAAGCGACCAATCTACATTTTCATTGAATTCAAACTGTATATCGGACGCCTGAAAAAGCTGTATTTTCTCGTGTTTGAAAGAACGGTTGATCATTGACATACAGATAGCAAAGGCATTCCACAAACTTTTGGGACGTTTGATCAGGAGCACTTCATATTTTCCGTCTTTGAAATCTACCATATCTTTATCAAAACTGAATGTCCCCGCAATCGATGTGGAATTGGTCACCGAACCGAAAATATATTCGTCCTCGAACGTTTTTTCATCAGCAGTGACCTTGACATGATAGGTTCTGATCTTGCTCATCGATTTGATGGCGTTGAAAACATATGCCAGATGGCCAAAAAGATTTTTGGCTTTTCTCGGTGTATTATACGACACTTCCGTAAAGGCACCAAAGGAAGCTACATACACAAAATGACTGTCATTAAAATCCCCTATGTCAAATGGAAGAGCTTTTTCACTGATAACAATTTTTGCCGCTCTTTTGGCATTTGAAGGGATTCCCAGACTGGACGCAAGGTCATTGGTGGAACCAAACGGAATAAAGCCGATCGGCGGCATTTTTTGCAGTTTCATACCGCCTCTGATGCTCTCGTTAACCGTTCCGTCACCGCCGCAGCATACAATCATATCATATTCTTCGGCGTGTTCTTTGACCAGGAATTCTGCACCATACTGAAGTGATGTAAAATAGATGGCCGATTCGTATTTGTGTTTTGCAAAGTATTCCGCTATGTCTGATACGGATGTTTTTTTGAATTTCAGCCCTGCTCTGGGATTGACAACAAGCATTATCCTTTTCTTAGGTTTTTCGGTTTTTCTTTTTTTCGGCGACACAGACACCCCTCCAAACCGTTTGTGTAATCAATCAGCGGTTTTCCAAAGACCCTTTTTAAAGACTTTGCATCATCGAGCGATAAAGCCTATTTTTTTCATTGCTTTATCCAGTGTTCTTGATGATATTTTCAGAGCGAATTCTGCACCGCTTCTGTATTTCTCAACAAGATAATCTTTGTTGTTGAGAAGATCGTTGAATCTGTTCTGTATCGGTTTTACAGTTTCAATAACAGCTTCACCGACGGCGGTCTTGAAGTCACCGTAACCTTTGCCCTCAAACTCTGTTTCGATTTCTTCCGCTGTTTTGCCTGTGACGGCACTCATAATGCCTATCAGATTATTAATACCGTCTTTGCCTTCACCTACACGGACAACCGCTTCGGAATCAGTCACGGCACGCTTGAACTTTTTCATAATCACATCGGGCTTATCGAGAACAGCCACCCACGAATTGACATTTTCATCGGACTTCGACATTTTCTTGGTCGGGTCCTGGAGTGACATTACTCTTGCTCCGACTTTGGCAATATACGGTTCGGGAATTTTGAAGGTAGTGCCGTAAATGCCGTTAAAACGTTCCGCAATTTTTCGTGCGATTTCCAGGTGCTGTTTCTGATCCGCTCCCACAGGCACCATATCCGCCTGATAAAGCAGTATATCCGCCGCCATCAATACCGGATAGGTGAAAAGACCCGCATTGACATTATCGGAATGTTTCTGTGATTTATCTTTAAACTGTGTCATTCTGGAGAGTTCCCCGAACTGTGTATAACAGTTGAGTATCCACGCCAGTTCTGCGTGAGTAGGAACGTGGCTCTGAATGAATACGGGGCTTTTATCCGTATCAATACCGCAGGCAAGCAGCAATGCATACGCATTAAGGATATTCTGCCGAAATGTTTTCGGTTCCTGACGCACCGTGATAGCGTGCAGATCTGCCACTGCAAAAATACAATTATATTCGTCCTGGAGTTTCACCCAGTTTCTGAGTGCTCCGAGATAGTTGCCGAGCGTGATGGTACCGCTGGGCTGAATAGCACTTAATATTACTTTTTTCTTTTCCGTTGTTTCTGACATAATCAGAGAACCTCCTTTGCAAGATTGCCGAGTATTTGAATACCCTTTTCAAGCTGTTCGTCTGTCGGTGTGGAAAAATTGATTCGGAAAGAGCTGCACTGTTCACTTTCGTCCGTCAGGAACGCATTTCCGGGAACCACACAAACCTTACGCAGCACTGCCTGTTGGCAAAAATCATTCATATCAACCCCATCGGGAAGTTTACACCATATGAACAGACCGCCTTCAATCGGCTGATAAGTGATTTTATTCGGTACAAGGTACTCATCAAGCAGCTGCATACAGAAATTTGCTTTCTTTCTGTATATCTCACGAAGGCGGCGGAGATGAGCCTCAAAGTCGTACTCAGTCATAAATTTCTCGGCGACCATCTGAGCCCAGATGTTGGTATGAACATCTTCTCCTTGTTTGCAGACAATCATTTTCTGAACAATGGGTTTGGGGGCGATTACATAGCCCAGACGCATACCCGGCGAAAGAATTTTGGAAAATGATCCCACATATGCCACAATGCCGTCTTCGTCAAAAGATTTAATGGACGGCACGTCCTCTCCGCTGATTCTCAGTTCGCCATAGGGATTATCTTCGAGAATCATCACGTTATATTTTTTGGCGAGTTCATAAATTTTCCGGCGTTTGGCAAGGCTTGTGGTAACGCCTGACGGATTCTGGAAATTTGCTATGATGTAGATAAAACGCACATTTTTTTCGGTTTGCAGGGCTTTTTCAAGACAGTCTATATTCATTCCGTCACTTTCAAGCGGAATTCCGCAAAGTCTTGCATGATAGGAACGGAACGAATTGAGCGAACCGATAAAACTGGGAGCTTCACAAATAATCGTATCACCCTCATTGACAGTTGCTTTGGTAATCAAATCCATTACCTGCTGTGCACCCGAAGTAATGATCAGCTCATCAAAATCCCTTCCGACATTATATTTGGTTTTCATATAATTGCCGACAGCGTTTCTGAGGGCAGGATAACCTTCGGTCACACTGTACTGCAATGCAGCAATGGGATTTTCGGTGAATATGGTATTGGAAATTTCTGCAATTTCTTTTACAGGAAAGGCTTCGGGAGCAGGATTGCCTGCCGAAAGCGAAACGACGGACGGGTCGGCGGCATATTTGAAAATTTCTCTGATTGCCGACGGCTTCAATGTTTTGACTCTTTCTGAAAGGATATATTCCATCAAATATCATCTTCCTTATTCAATAATATAATATTCTAACACATTTATTTGTTTTCTGCAACCAATGGATGCCGCATCCACGAAAATCAATTTTGTCGGGCAGTTTCCCGGGGAAAACCCTTTTCCGGCGGAAAAAGGGTTATTCCCCAGACCCCTTTCCTAAAACCGCTG
>CACYDP010000086.1 GCA_902773135.1 uncultured Ruminococcus sp. | reverse complement strand
TTGATAAGAGTTAAATCGACAGCGGGTGCGTGACCGCACAGGACGATTTGCTCTCATCAAGTTGCCTTAGAATCTATACATTAAATTTTTTTAATTGACTTGATAAGAGTTAAATCGACAGCGGGTGCGTGACCGCACAGGACAATTTGCTCTCATCAAGTTGCCTTAGAATCTATACATTTATTTCTCTTCATTAACTTGATAAGAGCTAAATTGACTGCGGGTGCGTGACCCCCCTTTTTACTGCGTTGAATTGAAGTTTGTAGCAAAAAATAGGTTATCAACTCATTAAGAATTGGTTGTGAAAAATAATTTCTGAGTTCACGTATGGAATAGACTTTTGGGCAGGCGTGTGATAAAATGAATGTGCTGTACCAATCGGAAAATCTTGGTACAGTAATGAATGTGAGGAGTGAGTGACTTGCCCGGAATATCATTACGCAAACTGAAAGAAAATTTGTGCTTTCAAACATTCCTGTGGGCTTTGTGCTTGTCAGTGTTGATTTTTCTGCCGCTGATGATTTTTAATAAAGGATATTTTTTCTTTTACGGTGATTTTAATTATCAGCAGATTCCTTTCTATCAGATGATACACGACAGCATACAGAATGGTAATATCGGCTGGAGTTATACCACCGATCTGGGGGCAAATATCATCGGGTCGTATAGCTTTTATCTGCTCGGCAGCCCGTTTTTTCTGATTACCCTGCTGTTTCCGAGCACAGCAGTGCCTTATCTGATGGCTCCGCTGCTGATGCTTAAATTCGCCTTTGCGGCAATGTTTGCTTATCTGTTTCTTAGCCGCTATGTCACAGAACAGCGTTATGCAATGTTCGGTGCGTTGATCTATGCTTTCTCGGGGTTCGGTATTTATCATATTTTTTTCAATCATTTTCACGAGGCAATGATTTGCTTCCCGATGATGCTCACCGCTATTGATATGTATATTTATGACAAAAAACGGTACAGGGTATTGTTCAGCGTGTTTTTAGCGGCTTTGACGAACTATTATTTCTTCGCCGGACAGGCAGTGTTTATTTTCGTATACTGGTGTTTCCGTATGGTTTCAAAAAGTTATCATATGTCGTGGAAAGAATTTTTCGGCTTTGTGTTTGAAATACTGACGGGATTTCTTTGTGCCGGAGTGATACTCGTTCCGTCTGTGCTGACGGTGATGCAGAATACAAGAGTCAGTGAAACGATTGACGGCTGGGATTCGTTGGTGTATGCCGAACCGCAGAAATATATCAGCATAGCGGTATCGTTTTTCTTTCCGCCCGATATGCCTGCGTATCCTAACTTTACGGCAGATGCCGGTACGGGCTGGAGCAGTGTGGCGGCGTGGCTGCCGCTGTTCAGTATGGTCGGCGTTATGGCTTTTTACAGTCTGAAAACACAGAAATGGCTGAGAATGTTGGTACCTGTACTGCTGATAACAGCATTTGTGCCGGTGTTCAATTCGGTCTTTCAGCTGTTCAATGCACAGTATTACGCAAGATGGTTCTATATGCTGACACTGATGCTGTCGCTTGCTACTGTTATCAGCCTTGACCGTCAGGAAACACAATTTACGTCCGCCTATCTCCGAACATTTCTGATCACGGCTGTCATTGCCCTGCTGATAGGCTTTACCTTTAACGGAACGGATTTCGGTCTGGCAAATAACACCGGTATTTTCTGGCTGTGGACGGCAATTGCCCTGATTAGTCTGGTACTGTTGGGGGCAGTTCTTTGTATGAGAAGCAACAGGAAATTGTTTATCAGGCGGGTATCGGTGATTCTTTCGGTGCTGATCGTGGTGTATGCCAATCTGCTGATCGGGATTTATGCCCTGAAATCAAACTATCGCTATGACTTTATCGCAGATACCGCACTCGGCGGCAAAGAACTGATTCATCAGGAATTGGATGACATCAATACGGTTCGCTCCGATTTTCATTCGGGAATGAGAAATATGGGTATGTATTGGCAGATACCGTCCATTCAGGCTTTCCATAGTATTGTTCCGGCATCGGTAACGGATTTTTATCGTTCCATCGGGTCGGGGAGAGATGTGTATTCCAATCCGAAAAGCAATGTCTATGGTATCAGGAGTTTTCTGTCAGTCAAATATTTGTTTGATTACACGGAGGACGGTGAAAATTTCGCCGATGATGCAATGCCCGGCTGGGAATATCTGGAGCAGCTGCATCATTACGATGTCTATGAAAACAAGTATTATATTCCTTACGGATTCACTTATGATGAATATATCACGGAAGAAGAATATGATACATTTGTGGATATGCCCGACAGACATCTGCTTTTGCTGAAAGCGGCGGTGCTCAGCGAAAAACAGGCAAAACAATACGACGGCATAATGAAACACGCAGATTATCAAAAGTATGTGTATACCGAAGAACAGTATTACACCGACTGCGAAAATCGTCGGAAACATACCTGTGACGATCTTCGGTTTGATAATAACCGCATTTCCGCATCGTTCACTTCGGGCAGCAGTGAAGAACTGGTGGTTTTCAGCATACCTTATGAAGAGGGCTGGAGTGCAGAGGTGAACGGGAAAAAAGCTAAAATTGACAAAATCAGTACGGGTTTTATGGCAGTGAAAGTACCGGCTGCTCAGACTTCGGAAATTGTTTTCCATTACAGTACGCCCGGATTGCCGGAAGGAGCGGTATTGTCGGCAGCAGGGGGATTGCTCACGGGCATCTATTTTCTGCTGGGCAAACGCCGAAAAAGTCCGGCACGTTCTTCGACTGGTTATATCGAGGATTATCCGCTGAAAAATCAGACTTTCCAAAAATGCAAAGACAGACTGATACGGATTTTGTCGAACAGCTCTGAATAAAAAATGCGGCGGATTTGACAGAGAACTTGACTTTTGGGTCAAAAAGCGGTATGTTTATATATGTGTTTTTAGAGCCTGTTTTTTGGCGTATGTTTCCGCTAGCTGCGTCAAAAAGACTTGCCATTACGCCAGTATGCCTGCGTCTTTTTTCCTTGTTATCGAAAAATGACGCTTCAAAAATCCGTACGGCACAGATATTAAACAGGCTCTTATACAATAAATGAACGGGGAGTTTTTCAAAATGCTTACACTGGATAAAATATATCACGCTTCGTATGTGCTGAAAGAGGTAATCCGACCTACCGATATGATTAAGGCAACCAAACTTTCGGACGAATGTGATATATATCTCAAAACCGAAAATCTTCAGATAACGGGTGCTTTTAAAGCAAGAGGTGCGTACTATAAAATTTCACAGCTCACAGATGAAGAAAAAGCAAAGGGTGTTATTGCCTGTTCTGCGGGAAATCACGCACAGGGCGTTGCATTGGCGGCATCAAGACACGGTATCAAATCGCTGATCTGTATTCCGAATTCCGCCCCCATCTCCAAGGTGGAGGCAACCAAAAAACTCGGTGCGGAAGTGTGTCTGGTAGAGGGTACTTATGATGATGCACACGACAAAGCCGTTGAACTTCAGCACGAAACAGGTGCAACATTTATACACCCCTTTGATGATGAAATGGTCATTGCCGGACAGGGTACGATCGGTCTTGAAATTCTGGAGCAGCTGCCCGATGTAGATGCGGTGATCGTTCCCATCGGCGGCGGCGGACTGATTGCAGGTGTGGCTTATGCCATTAAGAAGCTCAATCCCGATGTCAAGGTTTACGGCGTACAGTCGGCAGGTGCTCCGTCAATGTATCTCTCGATGGCTCACAATAAAATCGAAACCCTCAGCGAAGTTAACACCTTTGCCGACGGTATCGCAGTGAAAACACCGGGCGAACTGACTTTTGACCTTTGCGATAAATATGTGGACAAGGTAATGACCGTTACCGATGATGAAGTGGCAACAGCGGTTCTTTCGCTGATCGAAAATCAGAAGCTCATTTCGGAGGGTGCAGGAGCGGTTTCCGTTGCGGCGGCATTATTCGACAAATTCCCGATCAAAGGCAAAAAGGTTTGCTGTCTTGTTTCGGGCGGCAATATTGATGTGACGATTCTGTCCCGAGTGATTGACAGAGGTCTTCAGAAAGCCGGCAGACTGGCAGAATTCACCATTGCCCTCACCGACAAGCCCGGCGAACTGGTGACAGTATCGAAAATTATTGCCAAACTCGGTGCAAATGTAGTTGCCGTCAGCCACGACAGAGCCGATCTCAACACGGATATTAATTCCTGTTATCTCCGTCTTTCGCTGGAAACAAGAAATCACGAGCATATCCAGAAAATCAAAGATGAACTCGCCAAAAAAGGTTACAAAATTGTTGGTTAAATTGAAAGCCTGTTTAAAATCTTAGCACCATACGGCACAGATAGGAAACAGGCTCTTAGAAAGGAAGTTTTTATTATGTCAGAAACAGTTTACACCAAAAATGCTCCCGATGCCATCGGTCCGTATTCACAGGCTGTCAAAGTCAACGGACTGGTATTTACTTCGGGACAGATCGCCATTAACCCCGCAACAGGCAATGTGGAATCAGACACCATTGAGGGTCAGACAGAACAGGTAATGCAGAATCTGAAAAACCTGCTCGAAGCCTCAGGTTCTTCTTTTGAGAAGGCTGTCAAAACGGTTTGTTTCCTTGCCGATATGAATGACTTTGCCAAATTCAACGAAATTTACGGCAAATATTTCACAGGCAAGCCGGCACGTTCCTGTGTGGCTGTCAAGACGCTCCCGAAGAATGTTCTTTGCGAAGTGGAAGTTATTGCAGAATATTAATTGACAGGCTACAAAGACCGCAGTGATCAAGGCTGCGGTCTTTTTTTAAGGAGAAACAACATTGATTGACTGGAAATATCATATCAAAGCAGGCTGTTCCGTTTTGCTGATTACGATAATGGTACTGGCAGGGGAACTGCTGCACGAAACAGAAATTATTTTCCCGGAGATTGCCGCCCTCACTGTCGGGGCTTGGTTAGCTCCAAAGCAGCCTTGGAAAGTGAACAGGCTGCGTATGTTATTATTAATGAGTTTATCGGCATTTTCGGGATTTGCCGTATCGGCACTGTTCGCTGTTCCGCTGTATGTGAAACTGCTGACAGGTCTGGCAATTTGCATTATCATTTTATTAGTGTCACGTACCACGATGCTGCCGCTGCTGTCTGCGTCTGTTTTGCCGATACTGACAGGAGCGAAAAGTATATTTTATCCGATTTCGGTTATCATTTTAACATTGGTAATTTTATCGGGGCAGTGGATTTTTGAGAAACTTCATATCCGTGAGCCGTATTCGTTCCGCAGAGTGACCTATCACGGCAAAGAAGAATGTTTCCGATGGGGAATGATTGTTTCCGTATTTGCGGCAATGGCATCAGCGGCTGTATTTTTCAATATCAGCTATATCATTGCTCCTCCGTTAGTGGTGGCGTTCTGTGAACTCACTTATCGGGACAGTCCTGCAAGAAAATCACCGATGCGGATATGGCTGTTGATGATTTGCTGTGCGGTATCGGGGGCGGCTTTACGGTTTTTATTATGTACTTACGGCGGATTGCCCTTATGGTGTGCGGCATTGGTGATTTCGGTTCTGATACTATATCTGATGGGGTTTTTAAAGCTGTTTTTCCCGCCGGCAGCGGCACTGGCGATACTTCCGCTTATCATTGATGAGGGTGTATTATTTTATTATCCGCTTGAAGTAACAGCAGGGGCGGCGGTATTCACATTACTGGCGATGCTTGTAAAACTTCCGCACAGGCAGGATATGAAAGATTGAAAAAGAAAGGATTTTTTTGATATGAAATACTGTTATGAATGTGGTATGAAGCTGATACCGAAAGCTCTTGACGGAGAGGGGATTATTCCTTACTGTCAAACGTGTCGGACGTTTCGGTTTCCGATTTTTTCTGCTGCGGTGAGTATGATCGTCAAGAATCCCGCCAAAGACAAGATACTGTTGATACAGCAATACGGCACCAAAAACAATGTACTGGTAGCAGGTTACATCAACAAAGGGGAGAATGCCGAAAATGCAGTCATACGGGAAGTAAAGGAAGAAACGGGGCTGACGGTGGTTTACCACAATTTTAACAAAAGCGAATATTTTCCGAGAACGAATACGTTGATGTTCAATTTTGTTTGTGTGGCAGACAGTGAAGATTTAAGCGGTTTAAACACGAAAGAAGTCGATAAGGCACAATGGTTTACGATTGAAGAAGCCATAGAGAATATTATGCCGAACAGTCTTGCACAAAAGTTTTTGCTTGCCAGCATAGGCGGAGCGGTGCGTGGCGGAGTGCCTCCGCTGTCGATTTGCTCTCATCAAGTTAATTTAGAATCTGCACATTGATTTCTCTTCATTCACTTGATGAGGGCAAAATCAAAAGTTTCGGTCAAGCCTTTTCAAAGGGTTGCGGGGGATTAGGGGGGCAGAGCCGCCCCGGCTGATCGATTTAGAAAAACTTTCTGCAAAGGAAATAATTTGTTCCGTTCCCGTAGGGGTTTCCCAATACCCCCCTTAATAACTTTTAGCCGACAATCAAAATCGTTAAGACAGAAATAAAGCTGTATCGACTATCCAAAAAACAATTTTGTCAACAAGTAAGAGGAATATATTTTAGAAATTAAGTTCGTCAGCTATTGCCCAATACTGATTTAGCATCTACTACTCTTCGAGGGAGAGAACCACAAGAGAGGGTGCGTGACCGCACAGGACGACTTACTCTCATCAAGTCACCTTAGAATCTGCACATTGATTTCTCTTCATTCACTTAATAAGAGTTAAATCGACTGCGGGTGCGTGACCGCACAGGACGACTTACTCTCATCAAGTCGCCTTAGAATCTATACATTTATTTCTCTTAATTGACTTAATGAGAGTATCATCAAAATACGCTGAAAAGGGAGGTGACACCTCCCTCCCTTAAGGTTCTCTCCCTCGAGCTCCCTCTTTCCTTATTCCTCTCTCCGTCACCCCCCTTTTACTGCGTTGAATTGAAGTTTATGATGAAAAATAATTTTTAAACTTATTAAAAATTGGTTATAGAAATATAAAAAACCAACAAACTACGTGATTGACTATATAATAAATGTTAATAAAACCTAAACAACAAAAGAAAAATACAAAACCAATGTGTTCCGCGATTAGCCAAACAGATGTTTGTAATAATTTGTAACGCGAATCGTCCCGTGCGTTCACGCACCGGAGGCACTCCGCTGCCGCTTGTGGAAAATATATTGTGGAAAATATATTATTTTGGGTATTGTTAAAATTGAAATTTTGTATTATAATATAGGGTGCAGAAAATGATAAAAATTATCTTTTTCTGTATGATTTCAAGAATGGAGGAGATAGTAATGATCAGAGATGTTTCAGAATCTGTGAAATGTATCGGTGCAGATGATCCGGAACTGGATCTTTTTGAAGGTCAGTATCACGTGCCGGACGGAATGTGCTATAATTCTTATGTCATACTGGACGACAAGATCGCCGTCATCGATACCATAGACGAAAGAAAAACAGACGAATGGTTCGATAATCTCGAAAAGGTTCTCGACGGCAGACAGCCTGATTACCTCGTTGTCAGCCATATGGAACCCGACCACGCCGCTAATGTGCAGAAAGCAGCTGAAAAATATCCCGATATGAAAATCGTGGGCAATGATAAAACATTCAAAATGTATGATCAGTTTTTCGATGCTAATATCAGCGACAGAACCGTTACCGTCAAAGAGGGAACTTCCATAGCACTCGGAACACATACCATTACCTTCTATATGGCACCAATGGTTCATTGGCCTGAAGTAATGGTGACATATGAGGAAAGTGAAAAAATTCTCTTTACGGCAGACGCTTTCGGAAAATTCGGCGTAATGGACGCTGATGCGGACGACTGGGCGTGTGAGGCAAGAAGATATTATTTTAATATTGTAGGAAAGTACGGTGCTCAGGTGCAGGCTCTGCTGAAAAAAACAGCAAAACTGGAGATTCATACCGTCTGTCCGCTTCACGGTCCTATCCTTGCGGAGAACCTTGATTACTATATCGGTCTTTACGATACGTGGAGCAAATATGAACCCGAAGATGACGGTATCTTTATTGCCTATGCCTCTGCTCACGGCAATACCGCAGCCGCTGCCGAAAAACTCTATCAGATACTCAAGGAAAAAACAGACAAGCCTGTTGCGATTTCTGACCTTGCAAGAGAGGATATTCACGAGGCAGTAGAGGACGCTTTCCGTTACAGCAGAATGATTGTTCTCGCTCCTACATATGACGGGGGAATTTTCCCGATTGTTGATGATTTCCTCTCCCGTCTGAAAAGTAAAACGTACAGAAACCGTAAGGTCGCTCTTGTTGAAAACGGCTCGTGGGCACCAATGGCAAATAAGCTGATGCGTGAGCGTTTTGAGAGTATGAAAAATATCGAAATCAGCCCCGTGAGCGTTACGATACGTTCTAAAATGAATGATGAAACCGTGCAGCAGCTGCAAGAACTTGCCGAATCAATGATATGATTTTTGATGATTCTTATTGTTGACAAAAACAGGTAATTTATTGTAATATAGTAATGCGCAATGAGGATATGAAAACGGGCATTTCCTTATTTGGCTGCACAAAATCAGTCACGGTTTCAGAGAGTTCTTGTTTGAAGGGCAGAACTCTTTGCGGCGGTGGCTGTTTTTGCCGTTGATGCCGCATTTGCATTTTGTATATCCTTTTTTTGTAAAAATACAAGGTATATGTATCTAACTGCAAGGGGTATACTATATATAGTGGTCGAGAGAACGTTTTTTTTGAAATAATATGCGGTAAAAGTTAAAAAAGATTGTTATTATTTTGTTCAAAGTAACGATAATTAAATAAAATCGTTATAAAAGGTTGACAAAACAGTAAAACAGCTATATATTAAAACCATAGTCAGATGAATCCACAGACAGAATTCGGGACGCTTGTTCCGCTCCCGCAAACAGTACGGCTTTGACACTTTCCGATGCTCTTTACTCAGTTATGATTTGCAGCTTAATGTGCTGTTTTCGGATTCTGTATTCATCAAAACTATCACGGTCATCGACCCACATCGTTCTGTGCGACCCAAGAACGATTATTGACACATTACAGAGAGGAGTCTTTAAAATGAACATTGAAAACACAAAGGCTTGGGAAGGCTTTGAGGGAACTATCTGGAAAGAAGAAGTTAACGTAAGAGATTTTATCCAGAAAAACTACCGCCCCTATGACGGCGATGCTTCTTTCCTCGCAGGTCCTACCGAAGCAACTGACAAACTCTGGGGCGAAGTACAAAAGCTCCAGAAGGAAGAAAGAGCTAAGGGCGGCGTTCTCGATATGGAAACCAAGGTTGTTTCTACTATCACTTCTTACGGTGCCGCTTATATCTGCGACGAGGGTAAAGACCTTGAAAAAGTAGTAGGTCTTCAGACAGATAAGCCCCTCAAACGTGCATTTATGCCTTTCGGCGGTATCAAAATGGCAGAGCAGGCTTGCGAAACCTACGGCTATACCCCCGATCCCGAGCTTCATAAAATATTCAGCGAATATACTACCACTCATAACCAGGGCGTATTTGATGCCTATACTCCCGAAATGAAAAAGGTTCGTCATAACAAGATCGTTACCGGTCTGCCGGATACTTACGGAAGAGGACGTATCGTAGGTGACTACCGCCGTGTTGCTCTTTACGGTATCGACAACCTTATCGCAGAAAAGAAGAATGACCTCAAAAACTGCGGTGACGGCACAATGACAGATGACGTTATCAGACTTCGTGAGGAACTCGCAAAGCAGATCAGAGCTCTCGGCGAAATGAAGGTGATGGCTCAGTCTTACGGCTATGACATCTCGAAGCCCGCAGAAAATGCAAAAGAAGCTGTTCAGTGGCTCTATTTCGGTTACCTTGCTGCTATTAAAACACAGAACGGTGCCGCAATGTCTGTCGGCAGAGTTTCTACTTTCCTCGATATTTATATTCAGCGTGATCTGGACAACGGTACCCTGACAGAAGAAGAAGCTCAGGAACTGATCGACCACCTCGTTATGAAATTCAGAATCGTGAAGTTTGCACGTATTCCTTCTTATAACCAGCTCTTCTCGGGCGACCCGGTATGGGCAACACTCGAAGTAGCAGGTATCGGCAGTGACGGACGTTCTATGGTAACGAAAAATGACTTCCGTTTCCTCCATACTCTTGAAAATATGGGACCTTCACCCGAACCGAACCTCACCGTTCTGTATTCTTCGGCTCTTCCCGAAAACTTCAAGAAATATGCTTCTAAGATCTCTATCAACACCAGCTCCGTTCAGTATGAGAACGACGATGTAATGAAGCCTGTATGGGGCGACGACTATTCGATCTGCTGCTGTGTATCCGCTACTCAGACAGGTAAGGAAATGCAGTTCTTCGGTGCAAGAGCTAACCTTGCTAAATGTCTGCTTTACGCTATCAACGGCGGTATTGATGCGAAAACTCGTGAACAGGTAGGTCCTTGTTACAGACCGATCACCTCTGAATATCTTGATTATGATGAAGTAATCGAAAGATATGACGTGATGATGGACTGGCTGGCAGGTCTTTATGTCAATACACTGAACCTCATTCAGTATATGCACGATAAGTACTACTATGAAGCAGCTGAAATGGCTCTGATTGATACCGATGTACGCCGTACATTCGCAACAGGTATCGCAGGCTTCTCACACGTAGTAGATTCACTGAGTGCTATCAAGTACGCTAAGGTAAGAACAGAAAGAGATGAAACAGGATTCGTTCTCGATTATATCATCGAGGGTGACTTCCCCCGTTACGGCAATGATGATGACCGTGCAGATGATATTGCTGTTTGGCTTCTCAAGACATTCCTTGAAAAAATCAAGAAACATCACACATACAGAAATTCCGAACCGACCACATCCATTCTTACCATTACTTCTAACGTGGTATACGGTAAGGCAACAGGTAATATGCCCGACGGCAGACGTGCAGGTACTCCGCTCTCTCCGGGTGCTAACCCCAGCTACGGTGCAGAAAAGAACGGTCTTCTCGCTTCACTCAACTCCG
This sequence comes from uncultured Ruminococcus sp., assembly GCA_902773135.1. Lineage (GTDB taxonomy): Bacteria > Bacillota > Clostridia > Oscillospirales > Acutalibacteraceae > UBA1213. The sequence continues at coordinate 9,126 of CACYDP010000086.1, read as the reverse complement.
TTGCAAAACTTCCTTATCACTGGGCTTTGGACGGTATCTCCAATACACAGACCATCAACCCCGATGCAATCGGTCATACCGAAGAAGAACGCATTGACAATCTGGTTCAGGTTATGGACGGTTACTTTGACAAGGGTGCTCATCACCTTAACGTGAATGTATTCGGTACAGAAAAACTCATTGACGCTATGGAACATCCGGAAAAGGAAGAATACGCTAACTTTACCATTCGTGTATCGGGTTATGCTGTTAAGTTTATCGACCTGACCCGTGAGCAGCAGGAAGACGTTATCGCACGTACTTGCCACGCTTCTCTTTAATTAAAATATTTTGACCAAAAAAAGAGTGGATCATATGAACGATTTGAAAGGATACGTTCATTCTCTCGAAACTTTTGGTCTTGTAGACGGCCCCGGGGTACGCTTTGTAGTGTTCCTCGGGGGCTGTCATCTGCGTTGCCGGTACTGTCATAATCCGGACACGTGGAAGCAAGGCGGAGATGAATGGACAGCAATTGATTTATTCAATCACGTAAAACGCTATAAAAGCTATTGGAAAAACAACGGCGGCATTACTGTCAGCGGCGGTGAACCTTTATTGCAGGCTGAATTTGTCACGGAACTGTTCCGGCTTGCTAAAAAAGACAACATTCACACTGCTGTTGATACAGCAGGACAGCCGTTCAGAACCGATGGGGACTATCTCGAAAAATTCAAGGCACTTGCGGAAGTGACAGACCTGTTTATCCTTGATTTGAAGATGATGGATCCGCAGGAGCACAAAAAGCTGACAGGCTTTGACAATGCTAATATTCTGGCAATGGCAAAGTGGCTTTCCGACAACGGAAAACATCTGTGGATCAGGCACGTATTGGTTCCCGGAGTGACTGATGATGAAAACGACCTCAGACAAATGCGTCAGTTCATTGACAGTCTGAACGGTGTTGACAAGGTGGAGATTCTGCCTTATCACACGCTCGGCAAAGCAAAATGGGATAATCTGGGCATTGCTTATTCGCTCGAAGGTGTTCCCGTTCCCACAGCGGAACAAGTGAAAAAAGCAGAGGAAATTTTAATTTCTTAATCATAAAAAAACATTCCGTTCTTTCTGGAAAGGACGGAATGTTTTTTTGCGGGAGAAATTCAGCCGATGCCGTTCCAAATCGTTTCGGGCGAATCGAACACGACAGGTTCAAAGTCGGTAAATCGGGCATAATAAGATAAGATATAGCGTTCTTTTTCAATCGTTTTTACTGAGGAAAAAGCAGGACTGTGACTGCCAAGTGTGCGAAAATCCATCGAAAGTCCTTTGCCGCAGAGTTTTGACAGACATTCTTTTTGCGTCCACAGTCTGAAAAATTCCCGGCTGTATGTATTTTTGTCATTACAATTGCTGAGATGACGAATTTCTTCCTCAGAGCAGACACGGCGGACAGTGGCAGGGGAAATCCTGCGTATATCCGAAATGTCGGCGGCGGTATTTTCGTCCGAAACAATACAGACAGCGGCATTCCGACAGTGACTGAAACTGAAATGAATCTGCGGCAAATCTTTCAGGAAAGGCTTGCCGTATTCGCCCAACACAAAATCAGGACATTCATTGATGTGATATTCGTGCAGGAGGGCATACCTCAGAAGCAAAAATACGGCTGCGGCATTGATGCGGTCGCTGATGTTTTTGTAATGGTCCATTTTTTGACATCGCTGCTGTGATAAAAAGGGACGGGCTTTGGTCAGAAAAATTTCGTCAAGATAATCGGTGTTTTCAAGAAGATACAGCATTGTTTGATTACCTCCGGTGTTAGTTTTATCATTATATTGTATTTGTACTGCGGTGTCAAGGACAGAGAAAGACTGAAAAGCAATATTTTTTCAGGAACGATTTTGTAGAAAATCAATAAATACCTATCGGCATTACAGATGAAATCTGTTTGTATAGACTAAGAGCAGAGGGGGATTTATCGTGTATGTTTACAATTTTGTAACACAATCAAACAATAAGGTTTAAAAACTTGCATTTTGTGCCCGGTTTGTGCTATAATGCTTTAATGAAAGCAATATGTCCGAATAGATTTCAAATATATTTGATTTTTCTTTTTTGACATTCAATCATAGGATAAAACAGTATTCCCTGCGGTGTACCGTACAGCCGCAGGGCAACCCGTTTTATCTTGATGCAAACAGTACGGAGAAGGCGGTATAATATATGTCACAACTTTGTTGGGGTTGTATGCAGGAAAATAACGGCGAACAAATATGTCCTCATTGCGGATTTGACAGAACAAGCGAACAGTCGGCTCCGTTTATGCCGTTGGGCAGCACTTTGCAGGAGAGTAAGTATATTGTGGGCAAAAAACTTGACAACAATGCCGAGGGTGCCAAATATATCGGTTACAGCAATATGATGAACTCGCCTGTCATTATACACGAATTTATGCCGGCAGGTATCTGCGGCCGTGCTAAAGGTAAAAAAGATGTGGTAGTCAGAAGCGGCTTTGAAGATCAGTATGAAAAACTGAACGAAAGTTTTCTGAATTATTACAGAGCAATCGCACGTTTGCGTGACCTTTCGGCGATTGGTCCGATCTTTGATATATTCAGCGAAAACGGCGTTTCCTATACCGTGGAAGAATATTACGATTCTATTCCGTTTGACGAATACATCGAAAGACGGGGCGGCAATATTGACTGGAATACGGCAAGACCGCTGTTTATGCCGCTGTTGTCCTCACTGGGTTCGCTCCACGCCTCCCATATCGGACACTATGCGATTTCTCCGGAGAACCTGGTAGTAACGGCTTCCGGAAAACTTCGTCTGACAGGATTCAGCATTAACGAAATACATTATACGGGCGGTTTCTTTGAACCTGAACTGATGCCCGGCTGTGCGGCTGTCGAGCAGTACACGGAGGGCGGCAAACTGGACGAATCTACCGATGTATACGGTTTTACCGCAACACTTTTCTATGCGTTGACGGGACGTTTGCCCGAAAACAGCAACGAACGCAAATCGGACGGTAAACTGCCAATTCCGACTTCTGTTTTCAAAAGACTTCCTCCGCACGTGGTAACAGCTCTGGCAGGCGGTCTTCAGGTACAGCAGTCAAAACGTATTGCTACCTTTGAAGAACTCAGCACACAGCTGTCATCAGCACCTGCCGTCAAAGCAATACGCAACGAAGCAAACAGAAATGCTATACAGGGCGAGGCGGAATCAAGCTATGTTTCTAAGAAAAAGGACGGCATATCGGGTTCGGTATGGGCGATACTTTCCGTACTTCTCTGTATGCTGATACTGATTGTAGCAGGTATTTTCTGGATCAACAGCAATCCCGAAGTGTTCCGCAATATTCTCCAGCCTGCCGAAGAAGTTTCCGAAGAAGTGGAAGAATCTTCCAATGCAGACCCGAATATGATTTCTGTACCGAACCTTGTCGGTCAGAAATATGACGAAGTGATGGCAAAGCAGGGTACGGGTACAGAATATACCATCATCAAGGCGAATGAAGAAACGTTCAGCAACAAATATGAAGAGGGTGTCATTGTTTCGCAAAGTCCCGAAGAAGGCGTGAGTGCCGATAAGGGAGTTACCATTGTGGTTACTGTCAGCAAAGGTCTTACAGAGCGTGAACTTCCTGTTATCAGCGGTCAGTCGGTAGAAACAGCCGTGAAATCGCTGGGCGATCAGGGCTTTATTGCAACAGGCAATTACGTGGCGAGCGACACCGTAGAAGAGGGCAAAGTAATCGGCTATGAAAACTACAATGCCGGCGACAAAGCTCCTTACGGCTCCAAAATCACCATCAATATCAGCACAGGTCCGGAAAACAGCTGATGAAAAATATCCGTAAAAAAACGGCAGCACTCATTAAGAGCGGCTGCCGTTTTTCAAAAGATCAACAATGATTGGTTATGCTGTTTCTTTCTTTTTGCACAGGACAAATATGATATGTGCCACAGACAGAGCGATGGTTATCAAATCCAGAATAATGGTCCATTTTTTCATTTGTATCACCTCACGGAATCAATATTTTTTAGTATTATAGCATTTTATTTTTGTTTTGTCTAATTTTTAATAAGTTTATAACTCATTTTTTATTACAAACTTTAATTCAACTCAGACATCTGTTTGGCTAATCGCAGAACACATTGGTTTTGTGAGCAGTTGTTTATTTTTCCATAGCCAATTTTTAATGAGTTTAAAAATTATTTTTCATTTATAGTTTATTTCAAAGCGATAAAAGGGGGGTGACGGAGAGAGAGATAAGGAAAAAGGGAGCTCGAGGGAGAGAACCTTAAGAGAGGGAGGTGTCACCTCCCTTTTCAGCGTATTTTGATGATACTCTCATTAAGTTAATTAAGAGAAATAAATTTATAGATTCTAAGGCGACTTGATGAGAGCAAATCGTCCCGTGCGGTCACGCACCCGCAGTCGATTTAACTCTTATTAAGTGAATGAAGAGAAATCAATGTGCAGATTCTAAGGCGACTTGATGAGAGCAAATCGTCCCGTGCGGTCACGCACCCTCTCTTGTGGTTCTCTCCCTCGAAGAGTAGTAGATGCTAAAGCCGTATTGGGCAATAGCTGACGAACTCAATTTCTAAAACATCTCTCATTTACTTAATGCCAAAACTATTTTTGAATGGTCGATACGACTTTATTCCTGTCTTAACCATCTTATTATCGGCTATAAGTTTTTGTGGGGAAGGAATGGGGAAACCCCTACGGGAACGGAATAAATGATTTCCTCTGCAAAAAGTTTTTCTAAATCGATCAGCCGGGGCGGCTCTGCCCCCTAATCCCCCGCAACCCTTTGAAAAGGCTTGACCGAAACTTTTGATTTTGTTGAATAAATTCAACTTTCCATATGCTTGACAAGAAACCAAAAATATGCTATAATCTCTTTCGTAGTTTGACACAGGCTTGTGTAGCACAGTTGGTAGTGCAGCTCATTCGTAATGAGCAGGTCGCAGGTTCGAGTCCCGTCACAAGCTCCAATCCGCATTTTTAATGCTAATGAATAATGAATAATGAGATATGCTGCTTTGCAGCTGTGTTCATTGTTTGTTGTTCATTATTTTTTTAGGAGGAATTTTAAATGATCAAAACCGCCATCGCTACCGACAGCAACAGCGGAATTACACAGAAACAAGCAAAAAAATGGGGAATCTTCGTATTGCCGATGACTTTTTTTGTCAATGATCAACAGTATTTTGAAGAACTGGACATTAGTCAGGAACAGTTCTATGAGATGATCGCTAATAAAAAAACCGTCGTGGCTACCTCTCAGCCGTCACCCGATGAACTCACTACCTTGTGGAAACGTATTCTTAAAGATTATGACGAACTGGTGTATGTGCCAATGTCATCGGGGCTTAGCAACTCCTGTACAACGGCAATGCTGATGGCAAAAGAATTTAACGGACGTGTACACGTTGTCAATAACCAGAGAATCTCCGTAACACAGTATCAGTCGGTGATAGATGCTGTGCATATGGCAGAAAAAGGCATCCCCGGCATTAAAATCAAGGAGGTCCTCGAAAAAGATAGATTTGACTCCAGTATCTACATAATGGTCAATGATCTCGCTTATCTGAAACGGGGAGGACGAGTGACCCCCGCAGGAGCATTGCTCGCTAATGTAATGAATCTTAAACCCGTACTTCAGATTCAGGGAGAAAAACTCGATGCCTGTGCTAAGTGCCGTGGTGTGAAGTCTGCGAAACTCAAACTCCTTGAAATGATGCATAAGGACTTTGAAACACGTTTCAAAGATATTGTAGACAGCGATAAAATGTCACTCCTGTTCTCTTACTCCAATGTTAGCCGACAGGAAGCGGATAAGTGGAAAAAGGAAATTGAAAGCTCTTTCCCCGGATTTAAAGTGGACGGTGCACCGCTTTCTCTGAGTATCGGCTGCCATATTGGTCCCGGCTCGTTTGCAATCGCCTGCTCAAAACGCAGTTCCTATGACATATGATAATCCATCAAAAGCTGATGATCTGATGAGAGATCGTCAGCTTTTCTTGCGTCATACAGCCTGTGTGCGTTACTTTTGTTGAACCAATGAAGGAGAAATTCGGTTGACAAATGGCGAAAAGGATATTATAATGTTAACCAATGTGTATTATGGTATATTGAACGCTTTTTTGCCATCGGACAGATGTGATGTATCATACTATCGTTCCGGTAAATGATAAAGAAAGGGAATCGTCTATGCATCAGGATGAATTGATGAGTTTAAAGGAAACAGGTCAAAAGGGGGATTTTCTGCTCCCGTATTCTGTGTTCAATACGATACTTCCCGACTTCTATACGACATTTCCTATGCATTGGCACGATGAAATGGAAATTGTCCTGATGGAAGACGGTGAGCTGGATGAATGTATTGACCTGGAATATTATTACGTGAAAAAAGGTGATATTATACTGGTCAATCCCTGTACACTCCATTCGTTTAAACAGCACGAGGACAAACGGGCAAAATTCAGAACAATCGTGTTTGATTTCAGTATGCTGACCAATCAGCGTACCGATGCCTGCTCTGTAAAGTACTTTACACCCTTTTTGGAGGGAAGTTATATATCACCGTATATTATTTCTCCCGATTCACCGCACTACGAGGAACTGAAAGAATCTTTGAAGAAATTGATACGGTATTATGACTATAAAGATGATTTCTATGAAATTCAGATCCGTTCGGAACTGTATCATCTGTTTTATTTGTTGTTTCGGTATTACTTTGAAAAGGAAACCCACGATACCGAAATCAAAGATGCCACTACCAAAAATCTTAAAACCGTGATTGACTATATCAGCGAAAATTATATGAATACCATTACGATTGATGAACTTGCGGAACACGTTCATCTGAGTAAGCATTATTTTATGAGGTTTTTCAAGAAAACGACGGGTATGACCTGTATCGAATATATCAATGATTATCGTCTGAATGTGGCAACCAATCTGCTGCTGACAACCGGTATGCAGATCACCGAAGTGTCCGAAAAAATCGGAATTACCAATTTGTCGTATTTCAACCGCATTTTCAAGAAAAAATATCATATGACACCTAAGGAATATCGCTGCAATGTTGATAATGTCAAAAAGACAATGTATCGCTCCCCGGACTGAATCCTGCTCGTTGTGCTGCCGATACAGAAAATAAATTTTTCGGAAAGTGAGAAAGTATATGAAATTGTTGATGCAAAAAAAAGATATTTTCAAAATCTCGCTGTTCATTGTTTTTGTCCTGACTGCTGCGGCGGCTGTATTCGGTTTTACAGCGGACGCTGATGCGGCGGTGCTTATTGATAACGGAGATTTTATCTATGAAGTGCTTTCGGACGGAACAGGAGCTGCACTGAAAAGCTATAAGGGTGAGAAAAATTTTGTATCTCTGCCTGAAATGGTGGAGGATTATCCCGTGACGGAAATTGCTCCCTGTGCGTTTATGGGAAATACGTCCGTCAAAGAAGTGGAAATTTCGGATTCCGTTCGCAAAATTGATGCCAATGCCTTTACGGAATGTACATCGCTCCAGAAAATTCAGATTCCCGGCAATGTCACTGAAATCGGCGACTCGGCATTTACGGGCTGTCAGGCTCTTGCTTCGCTGACGATCTATGACGGAACGTCCAAAATCGGACGCTATGCGTTTGCGGGCTGTACGTCGCTCAAAGAAATCATACTTCCGAACAGTTTTGATGAAATAGGGGATTATGCATTCTTTAACTGTTCGTCACTGGAAAAAATTAATCTTCCCCGTTCTCTGAAAACGCTCGGCGGCTATGCACTGGAGGGGACAAAGTGGATGAAAAATCAGAAATCCGATTTTGTTATTGTAGGTGACGGGATTCTGATTAAGTACAACAGTGACGACAAGGCAAAAAGTCTTTCTGATGACATCAAAGTCATCGGCAAATTTGCTTTTGCGGAAAATAAGAATATTACAACCATTCTGCTGCCGAGAACCGTGACAAAAATAGAAAGTTCGGCTTTTGAAAACTGCCGTTCGCTCGAAATCGTCACTATTCCCGATTCTGTCACGGAAATTGGTAAAAGAGCATTTTTTGGCTGTACCAAGTTGGATAATGTTAATCTTTCCGCATCACTTGCCAAAATTGATGAACGGGTTTTTTCGGGCTGTAAGAATCTCCACGAAATTACCATTCCGCAGAGTATCATTACGATTTCACCGTATGCCTTTGAAAACTGTGAGGGAATGCAGAATATCAGCTTTATGAGCGGACTGCGTGAAATAGGTTCGGATGCGTTCAGCAACTGTAAAAATATCAGGCGTATGGTTTTTCCGACAACGCTGAAAAAATTGAATACAAGAGCTTTTGTCGGCTGTACAAGTCTGACAAGAGTGGAATTCAACAGCAGTCCGCAGGTCAAAGCCTCCGCTTTTTCGGAATGTCCGAACATCACAGAGGCGGTGTTTTATATTAATGTGTCGAAGCTGGAGGATAAAATTTTCAACGGCTGTACGGAGCTGACGATTTACAGTGACAACAATTATTATCTTGCGGAATATGCCGAACGAAACAAAGTAGAAAATGACAATCTTAAAAACCTTCCCGATTATGAGGACAAGGGAATGCTCAAAGAAAAGGAAAAAAATGATAACTTCGGTTTTTCGGGAGCCTATACATTCATTACCGTGCTGATTATTATCATTGATATAGGCTTGGTGGTATTATTCAGTGTTTATATTATTCTGGCGATGCCGACCGGCAGACATACAAGGGAAAGACAGTCTGCTTTTGCAAAAGGGAAATATTCTTCCCGTCAAGGTCAAAGACCTGTTGTCCGTCCGTCTGCGAGCGGTACCCGTCATACCCCCGAACGCCGCCGTCCGACACCGTCTGCGTCATCTCGCAGAACTTCTGATACCAACGGCAACAGTCGAAAAAGAATCAAATAATATGTTTTGCTGTCGATTTGCTCTGATCAAGTTATCTTAAAATTTACACATTGATTTCTTTTCATTAACTTGATAAGAATGTACTTCAAAATTAATATAAAAAAAGAATTGCCTGATTGCAAAAAGCAATATGTTCCGCGATTTGCCAAACAGATGTTTATATTATCTTATAACGCGAATTGACAGCGGAGGCACTC
>CACYDP010000085.1 GCA_902773135.1 uncultured Ruminococcus sp. | reverse complement strand
TGAACCTGTTCCGTTTTTCGCAGAACATTTTATTGTTACACTGTCCCCAAGCATTACACCTGTTTTGGAAAGCACCGATGTATTTTGCAAAGACGAAACCGTTACTTTTTTTGCATAATCAAGTGCGATCCAACCGTTAGTGGAATTATAACTTATATATCCCCATGTATAACCGCCGGAAGTTTTCTTTTTCGTCACCGTTACAGTTGCGTTGTACGGTACTCCTCCGACTCTGCTGTATGAAGTACCTGCACCCGAACGCATATTAACACCGCTTTCAGCAGTGATCTTCCATGTTTCGCTGACCGTCACGGTTGTATCATCATTTCCCGAAGAACCTGAAAGAGATACACTGGGACTGGTAACATACCAATAGGTATCAACATTGTCGATTTTAATCAATGAATTGGAAACATTCATTCTTCCCGATCCAGTATTCCTTGCAGGATCTGCACAATAAAAAACCCCGTCTGTATAGTCAGTAAGCAATATTGCGTGAGGATAATCATAATCATATGCCACTATGCCTTCAGGATGAGCTTTGAGAGCATTAATCAGAGCTGTTTTTGACGAACCGCTGATATACTGATAAGAAACTGAAATATTTTTATAGGTATAATTATGATACATTCCGACACCTTCAAGCCACAGCGTCGAACGACACGCACTTTCGGTTATAGACGACCAATCGGAATCTCCTCTCATCATTGCTGTACGTCTTAAAAGCATAACATTGGAAGCAAGCGTACAGGTGGTGGAAGTCTGCTGTTTGATGAAAACAGAAGACTGATTTATTTCGGAAAAAGAAGCCGCATCAACAGATTCGGTTATTCCTGCCGCTGCGGAAAGTGCGATTGCCGCACATATCGCCGTTGAAAATATTTTCTTGAAAATCAATTTAAGACCTCCGGTATTTTAATCACTGTTTTTTAAAATCATATAATCTGCTGTCATCTATTATAATACATTGCAAAAAAGCGAATTTCAAGCCATTTTTTTATTTTAAATACAAATACGTGTAAATTTCACATATTATCAAAACAAAAAAGCCGATAAGTTCCAATTATCATCAAAACTTATCGGCTTTTTTGTATACTTTGCAAATTGGTGCACAAGTTTAAGAATCTGTTTCATATCTGTACCGTGCGATGCGAAGATGTCAAACAAGCTCTAATATTCGGTAATGGTAATTTTATCAAAATCAATGTTGCCCTGACGGTTGACAATATCTTTAATCGTAATAGCCAGTGCATCTGTCAGTATACCTTTCGGTACAATAACACTGCCGGAATGATTATTCAATGATACTATACAATCATCAAATCCTTTTGATTTGATTTCGGTTTCAATATCTCCTTCGGCTTTGATGTTGTTGGCAAGATCTTCTGCCGCTTTGACCGCTTCTTGTTTCGCACTTTCCGAACCGGAAGCAGATTCAATGATCTCTGCTAATGCTTCTGCCGATTTTTCGTGGGTAGCATCACGTTTTTCCCTTTCACCTGTAAAAAAGCTCTGTTGGTTTTCTGTCAGCGATGTACTGACCTGAGAACTTACGGCTTCTTTTAATGAGCTTTCTGATTTTTCGGATTTTGAACTCTCTGATGATACCTTCTGATTAGATACCTCTGTATTAACGTACGTTGTCTGCCCTAAGCGTTTTGAAGATGATTCCGATACCACAGACGAAGAGTCGGCAACACTTACAGGTTCGTTCCCGGCAAACTGCCAGTTAAGATATACTGCCGCTCCTAAAGCAACCACCATCGCCGCAATCACCAATTGTCTTTTTCCGAATGTCATAATCAGTTCCTCCTGTCAAGAATCCATTTTGGTAACACATATATGTGAATCCGATATATTCAGTGCCGCACTTACCGCTGACACAACACGTTTTTGTACTTCCCCGTCATCTCCTCCGTCACAAACCACCAGAACTCCTTTGACAGACGGCATTGTTTTTCCGATGGTCAGGGCTTTTTCGGAACCGTCTTTCTGACGGATAACAATGCAAGTTTTCTTTTCATTGCTTTGTTTATCTGCATTTTCATTTGAACTGCCTTTTGCCGAAGTTTCCTTTTGCTGATAATCATTATCAGTGGCATAAATATTTTTGACTGTACTGTCAAGCGTAAGCATAATTTTGGTACGTCCCACCCCCTCTATACTCGCCAGCATATTACCGAGTTCTTCGCACAATTCATCACGATATTCGGAAATATCTTCCGTATTCGGTTCATTGATTACATTGGATTCATTACTTTTATTTCCGCTGTTTTCGTCAAAATGAAATACTGATGAAAGAAAAATCAACGCAATTCCTGCGATTCCCGCAAAAACAATCATTTTTAAAAGCATATCCTTTTTATCAAAAAAATGACCATTTTCTGTTTTTTCTTCTTTTTTCTGCTCCTCCACAAAATCACTTCCTTACATCATACAAAATCACCCAAAATCCCGCTTATTCCGTTATGACCTTTGCATCTATGGAAAGGTCATTTTTTAAAATATTCTTTACTTTCTGAACTTTATAGGAATCTGCTTTCTTCAGAGTAATTTCCGCCTTTATAATAGATATGCCGCTTTCATCATCAATATCCATATCAATTTTTGTTTTAAGCGGTTCAATGCCTTTGTTCTTCAATGTTTTGTTCACCAGAAGCGATAATTCTTTTTTCAGCATCGTTTCTCTTTGTTCACTGATTTCCCGGAATTCTTCCGCATTTTCGGGTACAGCAATATCAATCCCGGCAATATCACTGACAATATTGTTGAGCGGCAATATCATAACACCTATCATAAAAACACCCAGTACAAATTTTACGGTTTTTTCCAGTCTTGTATTTGTAATGAGGAGTTCTGTTACGCAGCATACGACCGAACATATAACAACTGCCAAAGCCCATGACTGCGGTTCCATATTATTTTCACCCCTGCAACATAATTTAAATCATATTTCTTATGCTGAACCAACAAGCAATATTACAGCCGTTGAAACAATCAGAATAACCAGAAGACATAAAAGCAGTGCCAACATCATTGCAACTGCTTTTGATATGTTTTTCAGCAATTTTGTTATCTGAGAAAGTCCCAAAATTTCAGAAGATGACGAAAGCAAAAACAACGAAAACTGCCATAATGCACATTCTGCCATCACAGGAAAAAAGATCACTGCGGAAACAATAATAACAAATACTCCGACTCCCGCCTTGAGCATTTCCAAGCTACCCGAAAATACAGTCAATGCCTCCCCCAGAACACCTCCCACAACAGGAACAAATGAACTCATTGCAAATCGCAGCGTTCGTTTGCTGACATTATCCATTGATGATGTGATGACTGTTTGTAAAGAAATAACAGTTACAAAAATTGACAGCACCAAAGTAATCAGCCATTTTGCCGTTTTATAAATAGAATCACAGAAAGAAGACAAGTTCATTCTCGGTGAAATTGATGAGGCAATTGTCAAGGCAAGAAACACATTCATTACAGGAGAAATGATTTTTGAAACAACGTAGGATACTCCCTGTGCCGATGTCATCATCATTGTATAAAACGATGCTCCCGTTACTTCTTTTCCCGATGTGATCATAAGACCGGACAATATGGGAACATACAGCAGCATAAACCCGGAAACACCGTTTAACAGTTCTGTTATTCTGCCGATAAGGGTACACAGCGGAACTGATACCGCCGTACATATACATAAAGTTCCCAATGCTGTCATCGTTACAGAAAGATTGCGTTTGGATAAAGTACTGTTAAAACCTTCTGTCATAGAACACAGGAGCATAATTCCTATACACGAAGCTGCCGCAGAAACAGGTGTACGGGCTGTTTTGCTGACCACAGACGCCACTTCACTCAAAACAATTCTAAAATCAAGACGTGTCAGATTATCATAATTCACGGAATTGATACCGATTTTTGCAAGAGATTTTTTAGTATTCTCCGGAAGAGAATCAAACAGTTCTTCTGCACCGGATAAGGAAAACTGTTCATCATACACATCATCAAAAGAAACAGAATGGTCTTTTTCTTCCGTTTCTGCCGCATAAACATTCAAAGTCAGCAGATTCAAACATATGACTGCCGCTGCTATGATTAATATCAATTTTTTTATTTTCATCATTTATCCGCCTATCAATCCTGCTGCCGTATTTAATATATTTTCTATCATAGGCAAAGCCAATAGGATAACAGTGATTCCCGAAGCAAGTTCCACTTTTGAAGCCAATGCGTTTTGTCCTGCATCTCTGCACGAATCAGATACAAACTGACATACAAAACAGATTCCGACGGATTTTATCAAAACAGGCACATAATCAATATTGGTTTTTGAAATATCTATAAAACTGTTAATTTCTTCAATAATGGGACTTACTTCCGATATAATTCGGAACATAATGACCACTCCTGCGGCAACTGCAATCAACACCGATGTTTCGGGAGAATATTTTTTCAGTGCAACAGCACTGACTGCGGCTGTTACTGCAATTCCCAGGATTGACAACATTACCGTAATATCCATCAGAATCCAAAAAGATTTTCTATTGTGGTAAACAGATTTGCAATCTGCTGTACAAGTATCAGCAATACCACAATAAGACCTGCCAGAGTTGTCATCATTGCTTGCTCTTCACGTCCCGATCGTGAAAGCACAAGACTGAGAACGGCAACAATGATGCCGATTGCCGCAATTTTGAATATCAGATCCACATTCATTGCTATGCTTCCCCCCGCACTTTGCAATCCGTATTTTTATCGTTTTAACAGATAAGTACAGTGATTACCACACCGGCAAACATTCCAAGGATACGATAAATTTTTCTTTTGGATGATGTGTTTTCCCTGAGTTCCTTCAGACGCTGCTGCACCAATACAATATTCATTTTGATTTTTTCGGTTTCCCCGTTTATATCACCCGTTCCGAAATGATCCCCAAAGGTATATATCAGTTCTCTGTCTTCTTTTGAAACAAGCAATGCGGTTTCTTTTGCCGAAAAAGCCTTTCGCCACGCTGTTTCAAATGCATCACCGCTTTCAAGATAATTAAGTGCCTTATCCAGCACGGGAGATAGTAAATTTTGTGAAACTGATATTTTCAAAAGTTCTTTTGCCGACATTGCTGCATAGGACACGGCTGTCTGTACGGTTGTCAAAAAAATTAAGTATTGTTCAAAAAATTTTAATCTATTCAGTACAGTTCTTGATGCATAAATTCCACAGAATGTTCCGCATATCACAAGCAGCATTCCGCCGCAAAATTTTAACAGATACATTTTACACCTCGTTAATCATTTCATAGCCTGTTATCTTACATGGTTTATCAGCCGATTCAAGAAATACTGCTGTTCCGAAAGCTCCTGTTTTCAGCAATTTTACCGCCTGACTTCTTCTCATCAGTTCATCAAAGCCTGATGCGTGAATGCTTGCAATGATTTTCGCACCTGCATTCAATCCCGCAGCTACATTTTCACAGTCTTTATCCGTTCCCAGTTCATCACAAATAATCACCTGAGGCGAAAGAGAACGAATCGCCTGAAGAATCCCCTCTCCTTTCGGATAGCCGTTCAGAATATCACACAGACCCATATCGTTAAATGATACGCCGTTATGTGTACCTGACAGTTCACCCCTTTCATCTATGACAACTGTTTTTTGCATTTTACAGCCCATTCCCATTGAAATCCTGTATGCAATATCCCTGAGCAGTGTGGTTTTGCCGCTTGACGGTGCCCCTACGATCAACACTCCGTTTTTGAGTGGACACAATTTTGATACCAGTTCTTCCGATACTCCAAAAATCTGTCGTGCAATTCTGATATTCAATGATGAAATATCGCTGACAGCCGAAATTTTTCCGTCATTCACAACAGCAGTGCCACATATTCCTACCCGGTGTCCTCCGTGAACGGTAATAAAACCGTTTTTAATGTCATTTTGGTGACTGTAAACGGAATAGCTGCATATACGCCTGAATGTGTCATATATATTTCGTTTACTCACGGTATATACCTTGTCACTGTACGAATATAATATTTTCCCGCTGCTGTCTGCAAACAGTGTTTCGCTGCCGTAAGAAAATGTAACGGGTTTATGCACTCTGAGACGAATTTCCTGAATCAGAGATTTTTTTCTTTCGGGTATTTTGCGAACTGTTTCTGCCAGTTCGTCACATAAAATATCCACTGCTGTATCAAAGCCTGTATTTTTTTCCTCCATAAATGCTGTTCCTTTCATCTGGTTTTGTTCATTCATATTCATCGGAATATCAGTTTATGCTGTATTGTTTTGAATAACAAAACAAAAAAACTTCGTACCGAACAAAATCATTCGTTCGGTACGAAGTTTTTTTGTTTTACTTTAAAATGGCATCAATCGTCTTTGGTAGAATCATATGCAGTGATACCATTCTCAGCTTCTGTATCAAGAGCTGTCATCGCTTCACTACTGTTTGCAAATCCGCTTGACTGGATTGCCTGAGCTTCCACAATGACCTGATAATTGCCGAGGAGGTTGATTTCTTCACGGGTGAAATCTTTAGGAATAACAATATTCGTAAACAGAATTGCAGTGCTGCCGTCTGTCAGGATATTATCCGTTTCGTCATTGGTGTATTCATAATAGTAAACACCTGCACTGCTCTTTGTTTCATTCAGTGTAAAGTTGTCTGTATTTACCATCGGAATATCTTTAACATCATCAGAGGAATAACCTGTACCTGCTACGATATTGGTAGTACTGTAAGTAACCTTGCCGGCAGCATCGGTTGTTACCGTATATGTATCGTCATACTTGATCGTTTTAAGAATCAGATTCAAGCGGGCATTATCTGTGATAACAGGATAATCTCCGTTAGCATCCTTGTCTTGGTCTTTATCTCTTACGGTAAGAATCATTCTGACATAGTTGTCACCCTTAACAGAAGTAACTGTCGGGTCTTTTAGTTTTGTATCACCGGGTTTGAGGTCATCACCGGGCTTAGGCGGATTGGGATTATCCGGATCATAATCAGGATCTCCGGGTTCGGGCGTATCCTCGTTCCAGTTCGGCTCATCTACTTGAATATCAACGCTTGTTGAAGCCGAAAAGTTATTGGTTTTTTCTGAACTGTCAGTCAGAAAGGCAAGTGTTCCGCCGATTGCGATTGTTCCGACTACACAGGCACTCAGAATCGCTATGGCTAATCGCTTTTT
>CACYDP010000084.1 GCA_902773135.1 uncultured Ruminococcus sp. | reverse complement strand
GCTGCACCGGGCTTGATGGATACTGTTTTGTTGGTGCTGTATGCCTGTTTGGTTGCCCAATCGGTATCAGCGGATTTCTTATAGGTTACTTCATAGGTATAAGAACCAGCACCACCCGAAGCTGCTGCTGTTACAGTTACTTTGTCGCCCAGATTGATCGATGTTTTGTCAATCGTTGAATTATTAGCAAGAGCCGGTCTAGTAACTTTCAGAGTAAAGTCCTTTGAAGCAATGGTTCCCTCAGTATCTTTAACTTTAACACGAATGACATAAGTTGTTGCTGCACCGGGCTTGAATGCTACTATGTCATTAGAGCTGTAATTTTGTTTTGTTGTCCAGGAAGAATCGCTTGACTTTTTAACAAGAACAGCATAGTTATAATAGCCTGTACCGCCTGTTGCCGCTGTGGTGATCGTTACTTTGCCGCCGAGCGTAACAGATGATGCGGAAATTTTTGATGAGTTGGTAAGAGCTTTGGTTACTTTCACGGTAAAGTTCTTGCCTACTACTGTACCGCTGCTGTCCTTTACTCTTGCCTTTACGGTATAAGTTGTTGCTGCACCGGGTTTGATAGATACCGTTTTGTTAGTGCTGTATGCCTGTTTGGTTGCCCAACTGCTATCGGTATTCTTCTTATAGGTTACTTCATAGGTATAAGAACCAGTACCACCCGAAGCTGCTGCTGTAATTTTTACGCTTTCGCCAAGATTAATGGCTGTTTTGTCGATAGTAGAATTATTGGTAAGCTGTAGTGCTGTCACTTTCACAGTAAAGTTTTTGCCTACTACTGTACCGCTGCCGTCCTTTACTCTTACCTTTATGGTATAAGTTGTTGCCGCACCGGGCTTGATAGATACTGTTTTATTGGTGCTGTATGCCTGTTTGGTTGCCCAATTAGTATCGGTGTTTTTCTTATAGGTTACTTCGTAGGTATAAGAACCTGTACCGCCCGAAGCTGCTGCTGTCACTGTTACACTGTTGCCAAGCGTAATTGATGTTGACGAAATCTTAGAGTTATTGAGAAGTTCTTCTATGGGGTTCTCTTTAGCAACCGTCACACTGACAGAAGCAGTCTTTCCATTGTTTGACGATGCCGTAATCGTCGCAGTACCTGCACCAACTGCCTTGATCACACCGCCGCTGACAGTTGCAACGGAAGTATTGCTGGAAGTCCAGGTGATTGTCTTATTGGTAGCATTTGACGGTGCAACCGTTGCTGTGACAGAAGCAGTATCGCCTGCATTAAGACTCAGCGATGTTTTGTCAAGTGAAACAGATGTAACATCAACGATTTTTACTTCTTCAATGACTTTTGAGAAACCGGAAGAGGTATAAAGACCATGATCTTTATAGTCAAATCCGCCTCCGTTTTGTCCGGGAGCCTGATTGGAACCATCATTGAATACAATCGCAAGATTGGAGTTAGTGGTTGAATATTCCAGTGTATAAACGCCTGTTGCAGCATCAAGTTTCATTGCTGTACCGGGCCAAGCAGTACCTACTGTGGTATTAGATGACTTATCAAAGAAATATGCATTGACATTATTGCCCCAGCTTGCCGGTTTTTCAAAATAAATGCCGCTTGAAATAGTGGGATAGGTTTTGCCTGTTACGGTAACAACAGAAGTTGCTGTCAATCCATTTGACGTCGTTGCCGTAATCACTGCCGAGCCTTCGGAAACAGCGGTAACTGTACCTCCGCTGACAGTTGCTACTGATGTATCGCTTGAAGTCCATGTAACCGTTTTATTAGTTGCATTAGACGGCGAAACCGTTGCGGTAAGATTATCAGATCCGCCTGCCGCAATGGTAAGCGAAGCAGGGCTTACTGTAACGCCCGTAGGTTTATTGAGATCTTCTTTTACCGTTACGCTTACTGTGGCTTTAAGACCGTTGGAAGTTTCGGCGGTAATGGTAGCAGTACCCTTTGCAACACCTGTGATAGTGCCGCCGCTGACAGTTGCAACAGCCGCATTGTTGGTGCTCCAGGTAACTGTTTTATTGGTTGCATTAGAAGGAGAAACTGTTGCGGTAACTTTCTGTGAAGAACCTTCTGTGATAGTGATAGAACTGTTGTCAAGAGTAATACCTGTGGGGTCTATTTTCTTGACATTAATGTCTACGGGTCCTATTTTTTCAGCACCGCCGCCGTCTGTGAGGTAATCACCGTTAGGGATAACACGACCCGGAGCGGAGGTTTTGGAAGTATTGAGAACATAAACTTTCATATTGCCCTTGCCGGATACATTTGCGGTCAGAGTGCCGCCCGATACAGTCTGTGTATCACCTGTAACAGCATCTATATAGGTACCGTTCGGAACGCCTGTAAAGGTTGCACTGCCCGAAATTGCCACGCAGGCAAAACTATCAGTATTGGAGTCGGTATATCTTCTCTTGAATGCGATATTGCCGCTGCATCCTTCTGTGGAATACTGACCTTTGCGAAGTGCAGGTACAGACTGACGGATTCTGTTAAGACGCATAATATGCTGAGAAAGTGTTGAATTCAAGGTATCTGCCACTGTGCCACTGACGTTGCCGAATACGGTAAAGTCAGCAGTATCAACATTACCCTCGATATTATCACCGAAGTAAGCACGTCCTGTTTCGCTGAGCGGAGCGTTGGGACCTACATCGATGGGTTTTCCTGCCTGGAATTCAATTTCGCTTCCGTAGAATAGACAAGGTATGCCACGGAATGTGAACATAAGTGAAAGGTTTTCTGCCCATGCATCCGTACCGCCGGTGTAACGCAGTGTCTGGTTTTGATCCGGAGCATAGTCGTGCGAATCAACGTAAACAACATTCCATGTAGAGTCATTGAAATATTGATCTTCGCCAAGTGCGGTATTGAATGCTTCATTGGCATTGTTAAAACTCCAGTGCATCTGGAAGTCAATTGCATCCATTCCCGAACGTGAAGAATAATCCGGTGTATGATAATCATTGCCATTCAGGAAAGCATTGGTGCTGGTGGGCTGACTGCTTGTATCCATATGTGCCAGATAATGTTCGTCTACGAGAGCCTCATTGGAAGCGAGGCTATCGCTCCAGCGTCCTGTCCAGCTGGCATCATCTGCCCAAGTATAGAAACTGGTCGAGATCGGAGGATTGCCACGATACCATACATCGTGTCCTTT
Organism: uncultured Ruminococcus sp.; assembly: GCA_902773135.1. Taxonomy (GTDB): domain Bacteria; phylum Bacillota; class Clostridia; order Oscillospirales; family Acutalibacteraceae; genus UBA1213. The sequence continues at coordinate 79,442 of CACYDP010000084.1, read as the reverse complement.
GGTACAAACTTCGCCGAACATATAGAAGTTTTCGCCGCCTGCCTTACGGAAAGCAGGAAGAAAAACAGAGTTGAATGTCAGACGGGGTATATGCTTCACCGTATCGATACGGAAACCGTCTACACCCATATTGATATAATTGGTATAGCAGTCTACGAGGTAGTTATAAACTTTCGGGTTTTCGGTTTCAAGGTCAAAACAGTCATCAGCAATCGTTTTTCTCTGAGCCTCATAGTTATCCCAGTCACCGCCGCCGCAGAAACCGTTATGATGATAGATATTTTCCGGATCATTGCTGCCGTTCATAACTGCCTGGTTACGCTCGGAATAAACATCACTCGTCAGCTGAAGCAGATTTTTTTCGCCCCAGTTGCAAGTATGGTTCAGAACGATGTCCTGAATCACTTTTATTCCTTTGTCGTGACAAGCATCGATCAAGGTCTGATACGTAATGCCGTTAGATTCGTATCTCTTATCTACTGCACTGAAATCGTAAGCGTGATAGCCGTGATAGTCATAACCGGAGTCATTTTCTACAACTGGTGTTATCCATATTGCCGTAAAGCCCAAAGCCTTTATGTAGTCCAGTTTGTCTATCAGTCCCGCAAAGTCACCTCTCCACGAAGGGTCATTTTCGGGATTGTTTGCTTTTTTGTCTTCGGAAGTTCTTGCATTGTTGCTGGGATCACCGTCGTAAAATCTGGTCGTAATGACAAAGTAAATAGATTCATCACGAAAGTCCGTTCTGGAATTAGCATAGATAACGCCTCTCTCATCATTGGACAGAACGGAAGAAGAAGCCGCTGATACTGACAAAACCGACGCATCTACGCAGGTTGCTGCCATCAGGGCCGTAAGCAGAAGTGCAGCTGAACGTTTCAGATTTTTTTTCAACTTTGAAAATCCGCTCATTTGTTAAATCAATCCTTTCAATATGAATTTTTTGCTGCGAATCCAAAAAAGTAAAAATCACACCTCCCATTCATAGTTTGATGAATGAATCACCGGTTTACAGGGTTTACGGAGAAAACAGGCTGCCTGTATCATAAGGTTTTATTCTATTCTATTCTATTTTATTTTATAACAATCAATTATTTTTGTAAAGTTCGCATTTTGTTCATATTCTATCCACAATTATTTGATTTTTATTTTTAATTATGCACATCACACAAAAAACTATCTATCAATATTGCTAATAATTGGATAAAATCATTCACAATATATATTTTGTACAATAATAACATCTATTTTTGTACATATCAACGATAATTGGTTTTCGTAAAAATTATAAATTATGATAAAAAACATTTCATAATTGATATTTTTTTAGTCATAAACAGCAAGCCAAAAACTTATGTCATTTCCGGAAACGACATAAGTTTTTGGCTGTCAATTTATTAAAAATATGATATAAAAAATATCCTGCTGCCGCACCTGTCGTGTTCAGTATCAAATCATCTACATCACTGGTACGGTTCAGTGGAAGCTGCACAACTTCGATAATCAAAGAAATCAAAAAACCGGTAAACATACATTTTTTCAGATCAAGTTTGTACAAATACGCCGTCATCATACCTATCGGAACAAACACTGCAATATTGCCCAGAATATTCAGCATAAATAAACTGTAATTTGCTTCCGAACGGTACATATCAGCGATTTGTACCTCAATCACCGAAAAAGGAATCAGGTTAATCTCATTAGTGCCTCCCGTATCCACAACCCACGTCTGCACAAACAACATTGTCAGATAAGCCGTCAGAAGTACTAATACAAATTCTCGGCACAGATCTGTTTTCCTACCCTGTTGTTTCTGCTGTATCTTCCTATAAAGGATTCTGCCCGACAAATACAAAGGCATCACAATAATCAGATACGGGAGTCCATCGGTTAGAAATGAAGAAACAAATCTCAATATACTGTTCATTGATCTTTTAGATCCTCCGCAATTTCCAAAATACGCTGTATACGATGATTGACACCGGAACGGCTGATGGGTTTGGAAAGTGCTTCCCCCAATTCTCTGAGATTATATTCCGGGTTGTCAATACGAATCTGTGCCAGTTCTCTGAGATCATCGGGCAAATATTCCAACCCTCGTTTTTTGATAATGTATTCGATTGCTTTCAGCTGTCTGGCAGAAGCATCGGCTGTTTTTTTGATATTTGCCGTTTCGGAATTAATTTTACGGTTGACATTGTTCCGAACTGATTTAAAAATTTTGCTTTGAATCAGATTCAGTGCCGACATAGGTGCTCCTATATAAGTCAGCATATCTGCAATATTTTCGCTTCCTTTGATATATACCACATAACTGCCTTTGCGTTGTATCACATTGGGTTCTGTATGAATTTCCTTAATTCCGGAAATGACACGTTCCAGATCATATGCTGTTTTCCTGTGAGGAACAATCAATTCCAGATGATAATCCTTTTCCGGATCGGTGACATTGCCGCACGACAAAAAAGCCCCTCTCAGAAAATACGGCAGACTTTCTCTGCGGCTGATCTGAAGATCATTGATTCCCATTTCGGTATCGTTTCCGTGATAACCGAAAAAACGATATATTTTCTCACATTCGTTTTGATCGGGGACAGAAACCGTATAAATACTGCTTTCCCCTCCGTGTCTTCTGACGGCAGATTTAATTTCCACGATCACTCCCGTAATTTCGGGAATCAAACGGGAATAAATATCCACAACGGGACGGCACTCGGTTGTCAGCGACAAAGAATCTCTGCCGAAATACCTTGAAAATAACACCATACCGTAAGCAAGTGATTTTTGACATTCTTCGTTATCGACAGCAGCCGCACATAATTCTGCTTTTGTTTCTTTTGAAAAAGACATACTTCATCACCGTCAGCTTTTTGCTATATCTCTATGATGCACGATTACCCTTTGCCTTGTTTCAAGAATATGATCATAAAGTACCCTTGTCAATGTGACCGAACGATGTTTTCCTCCCGTACAGCCCACTGCAATAACAAGCTGGCTTTTTCCCTCCGATCTGTAAAGCGGAAGAGAAAAATCAACAAGCGAAATCATTCTTTCCGCAAAGCCTTTTGACTGTTCAAATTTCATTACGTAGTCAAATACACACGAATCAAGCCCCGTATGAGGTTTCAATTCGGGTATGTAGAACGGGTTCGGCAGGCATCTGACATCAAACACCAGATCCGCTTCGGACGGAAGTCCGTATTTAAAGCCGAACGAAAGACAGTTGACAGTAAAGCCGAGAGCAGAATTTCCGAGAAACAAAGAACTGATTCTTTCCTTCAGCTGTGTAGGCGATAAAAGAGAAGTATCTATCACATAATCTGCACGAGCTTTAACCTGCATCAACAGTTCTCTTTCCAGGCGAACCGCATCTTCCGTGGAACCGTTGCTGATGTCATTGAGCGGGTGCTTTCTTCGAGTTTCCTTGAATCTTCGCAGCAGCACGTCATCGTGTGCATCAAGAAACAAAATCTTATACTTTTTTTCTGCCGCTTTTAACTTGGACAGCGACTCAAAAAGATTGTCAAACGTGTCACCCGCTCTTATATCGGTAACAACAGCAATTTTTTTCATACGGTCGTCCGACGATTTTTCACACAAATCGTAGAACGTCGAAACCAACATAGGCGGAATATTGTCAACACAATAAAAACCTATATCCTCCATATTACGCATAGCGACAGATTTGCCTGCACCCGAAAGCCCTGTAATAATGATAAAATCCATATAATTCCCACCTGATTTGTTTTCGTTGTTTTGCCGTCAGCCGATAAATTTAACTTCGCAGCAAAGTTCTACTCCTTTTTGTTCATACACTTCTTTTTGGATATGTCTGATCAGAGCTTTTACATCGGCTGCAGTTGCTCCTCCCTCATTCACAATAAATCCCGAATGTTTCGGGCTTACCTGTGCTCCGCCTATGGTACAGCCTTTCAGACCACACTCTTCAATCAAAGCGGCGGCATAATATCCCTCGGGCCTTTTGAAGATGCTTCCTGCACTCGGGTGGTTGGTAGGCTGTTTGGTTCTTCTGCGGTTCATCAGTTCCTGCATACGATCATTGATTTCTTCCTGATCCTTCGGAACAAGACGGAACACCGCATCAAGAATGATATAATCCTTATCACTGTAAAAGCTGTGACGATAGGAAAAATCGTGCTCCAGACCGTTACAAAGATAAATATTTCCGTCTTTGTCCATATATCTGGACGAAACCACAACGTCCTTGATTTCGCCGCCATAAGCACCTGCATTCATATAGACAGCTCCACCTGCCGAACCCGGTATTCCCCACGCAAATTCCAGACCGCCGAGCGACATTTTTCTTGCATAAACACACAATCCTGCCAGCGTTGCACCGGCACCGCAGCGAACCATATTGTCTTCAAGAGACGTGATCTCGTTAAATTCACCTCCCAGTTTGATGACAAGCCCTCTGATGCCGTCATCGGACACCAAAAGATTGGAGCCTAAACCGAGAATAAAATAATCCACGTGATATTGTTTGCAAAGAAGAATAATCTTCCGCAAAGCCTCTACGCTTTTCACTTCACAAAAACAGTCTGCATTACCGCCTATCCGAAAGCTGGTATGCTGTGTCATAGGTTCATCAAGGCAAACTTCTGCATTTTCCGATTTTATCAATTCTATCAAATTAGTATCAATCATTGAAAGACCTCTTTACATTTATTTCGGCAGCTGCCGATCACGAGCCTGTTCCCTTACATCTGACAGATACAGACTCCGTTAAAAAATTTTACTATTAGAACCTGCTATTAAAATTCAACCGTCTTGATACTGGTTTCCTCTTCCTCGGGATATTCCAATCCAAGCAGCGTGAACAGTTCTCTTGCCGCATTGTAACCCATTTTCCGCTGACGGTTATTCATTGCCGCAACCTCGATAATGACCGCAAGGTTACGTCCCGGTTTCACGGGGATTGTCAGTATCGGCACTTTATTTCCGAGAATTTCGGTCATTTCATTGCTCATACCCATTCTGTCATACACTTTTTTGTTATCCCATATTTCCAGATTGATCACCATATCAATTTTTTCTGTCAGTTTAACAGAACCCATACCAAAAATACGTCTGGCATTAATAATGCCTATGCCTCTGAGTTCAATAAAATGACGGATATTTTCAGGTGCGGAGCCTATCAGAGATTTTTCCGAAATTCTGCGTATTTCCACAGCATCGTCCGCAATCAGACGATGTCCTCTTTTGATCAGTTCGATTGCCGTTTCACTTTTGCCGACACCGCTGTCACCGACAATCAGAAGTCCTTCACCGTAAACTTCCACCAGTACACCGTGTCTTGTCACTCTCGGAGCAAGTTCCGAATTCATAAAGGTAAAAAGAGATGCCGAAAGTGAAGATGTCGCCTCCGATGAACGAAGGACCGGTATTTTATATTTTTCAGCTGCCGACATCAGTTCTCCATAAGGAATAATATTTCTGGAAATAATAATGGCCGGCGGCTGTAAAGCAAATATTCTGTCAATCACGTGAAGACGCTGCTCGGAACTGAAACGATTCAAATAACTGTTTTCCGTATTTCCGAACAAAATAATTCTTGATGTATCAAAAAAGTCCAGATAGCCCGTCAGTTCCAATCCCGGACGTGTAATATCCTTTGTATATATCTGTATTTCATCAGGATTGTTAGGCATATAGGCAATATCCAAATCAAGTTCCGCTATAATCTTTGACAATGTAACCGAAAATTTCTTTTCCAAAACTGCACCCTACTTTCTTTTTGTTTGATAACATTGCTCCTCGTTTCCTTCGGGAAACAATATATACATTATACACTATTTTTATCGTTTTTGAAAGCATTTTTTATAATTATTTCAGCAATTTTGTCATATCCCGCCATATGCTGTCTGTTCATTTAATGTAACGCCGACAATATCACTTTTCCGTTCTTTCTTGTCTGCTTCATATCGATAATACGCTGGTTTTCCGAGCCTCTGAAATGCAGTGCAATATTTTTCTGCTCCAAAATAAATTTCCCGTCAACCAGCACATCCGTATGATCAAGAATTTCATCCGTACATTCTATATATCGGCATCCGCCCTTGACCAGATCTTTATCATAAGTAAAACCGGTATAGATCCAGACCGTTCTTTCGGGCAGTTCGTTTCGGATTCTGCGGAGCAGTTTTACAATTTCACGCTGATTGGAGATTTCAAACGGTTCTCCTCCAAGAATGGTGATACCGTCATAATAACTATTGGAAAGTTCCTTGATAATCAAGTTTTCGATTTCGGAAGTATACGGTTCACCATATTCAAAGTCCCAGGTCTGCGGCTGAAAACAGCCTTTGCATCGATTGGTGCAGCCCGAAACGAATATGCTTAATCGGATACCTGTTCCGTTGGCACAATCGGCAGTAATAATTTCTCCTATATGCATAGCAGCCTCCCCCTGTTTTGATATAATTTTTATTTACCAAATCATACTATATTTATGCATTTTTTGCAAGCGTCAATATACGGAACGCTGATGTATCAAATTCTTCATTCAGGTTACAATAAAGTTAAAAACTTGAATGGCAGGAGGATTTTTTATGCCGGAAAGAGTCGGAAAATATACCATTAAAATGAGCAATAACATCAATATTCATTCGTCCGCCGGAATCGCCGGGCAAAAAGAGAGCGAAGGACCTCTCGGAAAATATTTTGATCAAACTTTTCAAGACAACAAACTCGGTCAGGACAGTTGGGAAAAAGCTGAAAGTGCCCTTCAGACTACGGCTGTCGATACTTTGCTCGGCAAAGTCCGAATGACCTCCGATGATATAGATATTATCTTTGCAGGCGATTTGCTGAACCAATGTATTTCGTCAACGTTCGGACTGAAAGCATTCAATATACCATTTGCCGGTCAGTTCGGTGCCTGCTCTACCATGGCACAGACACTGTGTATGGCATCCATTTTTGTAGACAGCGGTGCGGCAGAACACGCTGTTGCGGTGACATCATCGCATTTTTGCACTGCCGAAAGACAATTTCGTCTTCCGATCGAATATGGCGGTCAGAGAACCCCCACGGCACAATGGACCGTTACAGGTTCGGGAGCGGCTTTGGTGGATAAACAGGATATTGGACCCTACGTGCGAAATATTACGTTCGGCAAAATTAACGATCTCAATATTAAAGATGCCAATAATATGGGAGCGGCTATGGCACCTGCGGCTGCCGATACCATCAGTCAATATCTGACAGACACCAACACCAAGCCGGACGATTATGACCTGATACTGACAGGTGACCTCGGAAAAGTCGGCTCGGAACTGTTGGAAGAAATCCTGATGCGTGACGGAATCGACATCAGTCAAAATCACAATGACTGCGGTCTGATGATTTTTAACCTGAAAGGTCAGGATGTACACGCAGGCGGTTCGGGCTGCGGCTGCTGCGGTTCGGTATTTTGTTCGTATATTATGGAACAGCTGAAAAAATGCGAATTGAAAAATATCTTATTGATTGCAACGGGAGCTTTGATGTCACCTACTTCCTCCCAACAAGGCGAAAGTATTCCCGGTATTGCTCATCTTCTGAATATATGCTGCAATACGACCCGAAACGAAGAAGATCCCGTCTGATGATGATTCAAAAAATTTCCACTCATATCATCTCCCGAAACAAACCATAATAATAATGCAAACGCAAAACCAATGATTCAAAAAGAAAAAGGAGAAAGTTATTATGTCTAACAATTCTAACTCTATTAATGTACCTGAAGCAAGACAGGCTATGGAGCAGTTTAAAATGGAATGTGCCAACGAAGTAGGCGTTAATCTTAAGCAGGGTTACAACGGCGACCTCACCTCTCGTCAGGCAGGTTCCGTAGGCGGTCAGATGGTAAAGAAAATGATTGAGGCTTACGAAAGAAGTATGTAATTCAATTTCCCGGCTATTCTGATAGAATGAATGGACTGTGATCTGTAAAATCAATCATTGATTGAATCGGTCCTCCGTAAAACTCAAACAGAACATCACAGATTTTATTGTGTCTGCCAAAGTGAGTTGATCGGAAATTCATCCTATCTCGTTATATGACTCCCTATACGGTTTTTCATATCCGTATAGGGAGTTTGCTTTTTAGAACCTGTTTCATATCTGTACCGTGCGGTGCGAAGATGTTAAACAGGATCTTAAGGTAAAACAATTTTTTTGCCCTTTGATTGTATCAATCCGTCCGAATTCATCTTTTTCATTTCTCTCATCATGGCACTTCTGTCTACGGAAAGATAATCCGCCAGATCGGATAAACTGATCGGCAGTACAATTTCCTTTGAAGAAGTATTTTCGGCAATATGACGAAAATAGGTCATCAGCTTGTTTCTGATGGTACGCTGTGATAAAATATCCAAGTGAACTTGCTTGCGGGATATGGACAATACAATCATACGGTTGATCAGCTTTGTCTGATCTGTTGCATCATTTCCATAGGACGACGTGAGCTTTTCATAGGTACAGTGATATACCGCACAATCTTTTTTCGCAATTACATAGTATAAGTCCGAATGACTGTAAGGAAAAAATACGGAACCAAAAATGTCTCCGGGTTCATAATAATCCAGAATATTTTTTTCTCCGTCGTCATTTAACGCTGTCAGATAGGCAAGCCCTTTTTCTATGACACAAATATCGGTCTTGCCCTTTTCTATCTGAAGAATGACGCTGTCTTTTTTATAATTTTTTCTTTCCGCATCAATACTCCGGAAAAGTCTGATGGGAGGCGAATTTTTGTTCATTGCTTAAAACTCCTTTTATGCAAAATCTTTGGAAAGGTTTTCCCAAAGGGACAGCAGACAATACTGATTCCTTGGATATATTGCGGTTAAACATTTACAGCTTCTATATAATGTGTTATAATTTTGTGCAAAACGCTATATATTGTATTATACCATATATTTGTTGCATTTGCAACAGACAAATACGAAGTTTTGAGATACAATATATCCCATACATCAAAACGGAAAAATACAGGAGATGCTTTTTTATGAAGATAATAAAAAGAAATTCATCGGAAGAAATATTTAACGGAGAGAAAATTATTAACGCCGTAACAAAAGCAAATAATGCTTCCGCACAGCAATACCTTACCGTTGAACAAATTAAAGATATTGCAGACTATGTGGAATACAAGTGTAATAAGATGGGCAGAGCCGTATCGGTGGAAGAAATTCAGGATATGGTAGAAAATCAGATTATGGCAAAAGGTGCATTTGAACTCGCCAAAAATTATGTTCGTTACCGTTACACACGTTCTCTTGTCCGTCGCTCCAATACCACAGACAATAAGATTCTCAGTCTGATAGAATGTAACAACGAAGAAGTAAAACAGGAAAATTCCAACAAAAATCCTACTGTCAACAGCGTTCAGCGTGACTATATGGCAGGTGAAGTAAGCCGTGACCTGACAAAACGTATCCTTCTTCCGCAGGATATTGTGGAAGCACACGAAAAAGGAATCATTCATTTTCACGATACCGATTATTTTGCTCAGCATATGCACAACTGTGATCTTGTGAATCTCGAGGATATGCTCCAGAACGGCACAGTCATCAGCGAAACTCTGATTGAAAAACCTCACAGTTTTTCAACTGCCTGCAATATTGCTACACAAATCATTGCACAGGTTGCCAGCAATCAGTACGGCGGTCAGAGTATCAGTCTTGCTCATCTTGCTCCGTTTGTGCAGATTTCAAGAGAAAAGATCAGAAAAGAACTTTTGCAGGAATATGCCGAAATCGGAATCGAAGTTCCCAAAGAAACATCAGACAAGCTCGTGGAAGAAAGACTTCGCAAAGAAATCACAAAAGGTGTGCAGACCATACAGTATCAGGTAGTAACACTCCTTACCACCAACGGTCAGGCACCATTTGTAACAGTATTTATGTATCTGAACGAAGCTAAAAACGAACAGGAAAAGAAAGACCTTGCAATGATTATCGAGGAAACACTCCGTCAGCGTCATAAAGGTGTGAAAAATGAAGCGGGCGTATGGATTACACCTGCTTTCCCGAAATTGATCTATGTTCTTGAGGAAGATAATATTCACGAAGACAGCAAATATTGGTATCTTACCGAACTTGCGGCAAAATGCACCGCAAAAAGAATGGTTCCCGATTACATTTCGGAAAAAGTAATGCTGAAAAATAAAGTAGACAAAAACGGAGAAGGTCACTGTTATACCTGTATGGGCTGCCGCAGTTTCCTGACACCGTATGTGGACGAAAACGGTAAACCAAAATATTACGGCAGATTTAACCAAGGTGTGGTAACGATCAACCTTGTTGACATCGGTTTAAGTGCCAATAAAGATATGACAAAATTCTGGGAAATTTTTGATGAAAGAATGGATCTTTGCCACAGGGCTTTGCAGGAAAGACACAAAAGGCTGAAAGGTACGCTTTCCGATGCCGCTCCTATCTTATGGCAGTATGGTGCTATCTCAAGACTTCAAAAAGGCGAACCGATAGATAAACTTCTCTATGGAGGATATTCCACATTATCTCTCGGTTATGCGGGTCTTTGGGAATGTGTTTACAGCCTTAACGGAAAAAAACTGACCGAAGACGAAGGTAAAAACCTCGGTCTTGCCATTATGAAAAAACTCAATGAATACTGTGCAAAATGGAAAGAGGAAGAAAATATCGATTACAGCATCTACGGTACTCCTCTCGAAAGCACCACTTATAAATTCGCAAAATGCCTTCAGAAACGCTTCGGAATCATAGAAGGCATTACCGACAGAAATTATATCACCAACAGTTATCACGTTCACGTTACAGAAGAAATCAATGCGTTTGACAAACTGAAACTGGAATCGGAATTCCAGACACTTTCTCCCGGCGGTGCCATCAGCTATATCGAAGTGCCGAATATGCAGCATAATATTCCTGCTGTTTTAAATGTAATGAATTTCATCTATGACAACATTATGTATGCAGAACTCAATACCAAAAGTGATTACTGCTCCGTCTGCGGATTTGACGGTGAAATAGGCATTGTTAAAGATGACGACGGCAAACTGATATGGGAATGCCCGAACTGCCGCAACAGAGATCAAAATACAATGAATGTGGCAAGAAGAACCTGCGGATATATAGGAACGCAATTCTGGAATCAAGGACGTACACAGGAAATCAAAGAAAGAGTACTCCACCTTTCCAATCATATGATTTCTGCCAGATAATCACTTACAGAAACTAATTCTGCCCTCGCCTGCAAAGGCGGGGGATTTTTTGGTTATATACAAAAATAACGGAAACGAAAAATTTCAGGACTTTTCGTTTCCGTTATGGATTATTGCAACATAAATAAATTCTGTTAAAAATTACTGTATGGAACTGTCGAGATAATGCTCGAGTTCTTCCTCATCTCTCTTTTGTTTTTCTTTAAAAATAAGAAAAGCTGTCACTGCGGCAGTAATTGCAGCCACTCCGCCTATCACCGAAATCAATACGGTAAAAAGTTTTCTGCTCATATGATTTCCTCCTCTTTTTTATTTTTGACTTTAACAAATTATATACCATTTTTTTAAAAATGTCAATATAAATCAAAAAATTTTGTTAATTTTATATTAAGAAAGATAAAAAAGGATTGTGCTGCCGCATTGACAAATACAGCGGCAGCACAAAATAGAGAATGTCTGTAATATGGTAACCGATTAATACATACCGCCCATTGACGGATCTGCTGCGGGAGCTGCCGGTGCAGGCTCTTTAATATCAGCTACAAGAGATTCTGTGGTGAGAACCATACTTGCAACGGAAGCAGCGTTCTGGAGCGCGGAACGTGTTACCTTAGTAGGATCAACGATACCGTTTTCCATCATATCAACATATTCTTCGGTAAGAGCATTAAAGCCATAACCGGTCTTTCCTGATGTAACGATTTTGTCTACGATGACAGAACCTTCCAGACCTGCATTAGCAGCGATTTGACGTACAGGCTCTTCCAGTGCTTTCAGAACGATCTTTGCACCTGTCTTTTCGTCACCTTCAAGAGTATCAACCAGTGAAGATACAGAAGCAATCGTGTTCAGCAAAGCTGTTCCGCCGCCTGCTACGATACCTTCTTCCACAGCTGCCTTGGTAGCTGCAAGAGCATCTTCAATACGGAGTTTCTTTTCTTTCATTTCGATTTCGGTTGCTGCACCTACTTTAATAACAGCGACACCGCCTGCGAGTTTTGCAAGACGTTCCTGAAGTTTTTCACGGTCAAAGTCTGAAGTAGATGTTTCGATCTGAGCACGAATCTGAGCCACTCTGCCCTTGATTTCGTCCTGATCGCCTGCACCATCAACGATAATGGTATTTTCCTTGTCAACTTTTACCTGACGAGCACGTCCAAGCTGATCAAGTGTAGCATCTTTCAGTTCCAGTCCGATCTCGGAAGAAATTACCTGACCGCCTGTGAGAACAGCAATATCTCTGAGCATTTCTTTTCTTCTGTCACCGAAGCCCGGAGCCTTTACACCAACACAGGTAAATGTACCTCTGAGCTTATTAAGAATCAATGTCGTAAGAGCTTCGCCCTCAATATCTTCTGCAATGATGACGAGCTTTTTGCCCGACTTCACAATTTCTTCGAGAAGAGGAAGAATTTCCTGAATATTAGCAATTTTCTTATCTGTAATAAGAATGTAAGCATCATCGATAACAGCTTCCATCTTGTCGGTATCTGTGCACATATAAGGTGTGATATATCCTCTGTCAAACATCATACCTTCTACTACTTCGGAATAGGTCTCAGCTGTTTTGGATTCTTCAACTGTGATAACGCCGTCATTGCCTACTTTTTCCATTGCTTCCGCAATCAGATTGCCGATAAATTCATCAGCAGCAGAAATCGTTGCAACTCTTGCAATATCCTTTGAACCCTCAACCTGCTTTGAATTATTTTTCAATGTTTCCACAGCAGCGTCAACAGCCTTGCTGACACCCTTTTTCAGAATCATGGGATTGGCACCGGCAGTAACATTCTTCATACCCTCACGGATAAGAGCCTGTGCCAGAAGTGTAGCGGTTGTAGTACCGTCACCTGCTACGTCGTTTGTTTTAATTGATACTTCTTTTACGAGCTGAGCACCCATATTTTCAAAAGGATCGTCCAGTTCAATTTCCTTTGCGATCGTTACACCGTCATTGGTGATAAGCGGAGCACCGAATTTCTTATCAAGAACAACATTTCTGCCCTTAGGACCGAGTGTGATTTTAACAGTATCGGCGAGCTGATCAATACCGCTCATCAGAGCCTTTCTTGCGTCCTCACCGTATGCAATCTGCTTTGCCATAATTAATTACCTCCAGAATATACTTTAAAATATTTGATCATTCAACAACAGCAAGAATATCCGACTGTCTTACAATATTATATTCTTCACCGTCAAGTTTCACTTCGGTACCCGAATATTTGCTTGTGATAACTTTATCGCCGACTTTTACATACATTTCTACTTCCTTGCCGTCAACAACACCGCCCGGTCCGACTGCAACAACCGTTGCAAACTGCGGTTTTTCCTGTGCGGACGCTGTCAGAACGATACCGCTCTTTGTTGTTTCCTCTGCTTCTTCCGACTTTACAACTACTCTATCGAGTAAAGGTTTGATAGTCATAATATATTTGCCTCCTTAATTCAGATGTCCTAATTTTTATTTTAGCACTCTACGTGTTCGAGTGCTAAATGTATTGTATACTTTTTTTCCAAAAAAATCAAGGGGTATTTTGTATTTTTTCCAAATTTAATTAATTTTTCAATCACGATACAGAACAGAGGAACATATTTCTTGTGAATCAGCAAAATCCATTGACTTGAATATCAAATAAGGTATAAAATAATATATAGAAACGAAAATCTTTTATACACTTTGCTTAATGAGGTTATCATAATGAAATCAATACATCAACTGATTCTTTCACTACTGACCGCCGCTGTATCTGCAAGTATGCTTTCCTGTTCCTATCTATCGGACAGCAGTCTGCACAATGCTTCGGAAAGTACGATTTCTGTACCCGGTGCGGAACCAACCGCCAAAACAGCCGACATTGTTTCTTTTCCCGAATCCTCCGATAAAAAAGAGGCAGATGAACCGATTATTCTGAATCAAAACAATTGTACCATCGACAGTCTTGACAACATCACTTATGACGGTCTGACACACACACTGGGATTGTCTGTGCGATATAACAATCAAAAACTGACACCTGATAAAGATTACCGTGTAAAATACAGCGATCAGATCATTCTCCCCGGTAAATATACCGCCGAGATAATATTTCAGGGAAATTACAAAGGCAAAATCACACAAGATTTTTATTTGCTCCCCGACAAACCGGAAATCATTGACGTATCCGCTAAGACAAACAGTTTCCACATTCAATTCAGCAAGCCCAAAAGCAGCGTTAACGGGTATGTCGTCGAATACAGTAAAGATGAAAATTTTCACGATTATCAAACCCTTACCATTTCCGACCCCGACACAACTTCCGCCAATATAGCGGTTGATGCCGACAATGGTGTACGCTACCTGCGGGTCAAAGCCTATATTGACGGACAGAATGAAACCCTCTTTTCCGAAACAAGCAATGTCAAAAAGGCGGAACTTCTTAAAATCATTCAAAAAGACGGGCTGACCTATATAGACGGATTGATCATCGCCAATAAAACCTACTCTCTGCCGCCGGATTATGACCCCGGTGTCAATGAAGAAGCATTAGCGGCCTTTGAAAAAATGGCTGCCGATGCAATGGAGAATGACGGAATCTATCTCACCATCGTTTCGGGATACAGGAGCTATGAAGTGCAGGACTGGCTGTATCACAGCTATGTACAGGAACGAGGTATTGAAAATGCGGATAAAATTTCAGCCCGTCCCGGACATTCCGAACATCAGACAGGCTATGCTTTCGATATCAATACCACTGCTTCCTCATTCGCAGGTACGCCCGAAGCTGAGTGGCTGGAGCAAAACAGTTATAAATACGGCTTTATCATCAGATACGAACTTGGGAAAGAAGAGACTACGGGATATTCCTATGAGCCGTGGCATATTCGCTACATCGGAAAAGAGTATGCAGAAAAAGTATATCAAAGCGGTCTGAGCCTGGAAGAATATCTTGGTATTACATCAAAATATCCGGACTGAACAGTCGGCCCGGATATTTTGATTTCTTAGAAGCTGCTTTCATATCTGTACCATACGGTGCGAAGATGCTAAACAGGCTATTAAAATTTTGCATTTGGTCTGTCTCTTACGATACTCGGTTCTTCTATAAACACATCTTGCTCTAAAAATGTATCGATTTCTCTTTTGAGCCGTGCCAGTGGAAGTCCCACAACATTATAATAGTCGCCATTGATTCTTTTGACAAATAAAGCACCGGTTGACTGTATTCCGTAGCCGCCTGCTTTATCATAAGGTTCAGTAGTGGCAATATATTTTTCGATTTCCTCTTCGGTCATCGGATAAAATTCCACTTCCGTCGTTTCGGAAAAGGAATGTGTTTGCCCCATATAACAAAGGCAGCAGCCTGTGACTACCATATGTGTTTTGCCCGAGAGCATTTCCATCATCTGTCTTGCATCGCTGGTATTTCTCGGTTTATTCAGTATGGTTCCATCTATGATCACAGAGGTATCAAAGCCTACCACAAGTGCCTTTGCATAACCTTTGGCAACGGTTTCCGCTTTTTCTTTTGCCAGGTATTCCGGACATTTTTCGACCTCGAGATCACTGGGAACAATTTCTCTGACATAAGATTTAATCACCTTAAAATCATTATAAGCAAGGCTTAAAATTTGTTTTCTTCTGGGTGATGTCGATGCAAGAATCAAATCCATAATTTTAACAACTTCTTTCTTTAATAATTTTATCAGTCTATCAGATTTTTATATATATCACTTTTTTTAAATCCTGTCAGCTTGGCACTGCTCTTGGCGGCATCTGAAAGGGAACAGCCTTTTTCTGCAAGCTGTTTTGCAACAGATACGGCATAATCCAATGTCATATCTTCCGCAGGGATTTCTTTTGTCCCCTCTACGACAAGAACGATTTCGCCTTTCAGATGATTGTCGGCATATTGCTCACAAGCCTGCGAAAGTGTCGTTCGGATAACTTCCTCGTGAATTTTCGTCAATTCCCGAACAATTGCCACATTCCTGTCACCAAAATTTTCATACATATCTTTCAGTGCGGCGGAAAGTTTATGCGGTGCCTCATAAAAAACCATCGTACGCACTTCCTTTTGCAGCGACAAAAGGTGTTCCCGCCTTTCCTTTTTGTTTACACTTAAAAAGCCCTCAAACGTAAAGCGTCCGGTCGGCAGTCCCGAAACAGCAACGGCAGATGCAAATGCCGTAGGACCGGGAACAACACATACGGTAATGCCTTTTTCAGCACATAGTTTTACCAGCGGTTCTCCCGGATCAGAAATACAGGGCATACCGGCATCAGTAACAATGGCACAATTTTCACCGTTTTCTATTCGCCTGACTATTTCTTCTCCACGTTCTTTGGCATTATATTTATGATAACTAATCATTGGTGTGCTTATATTGAATTTATTCAGTAATTTTAATGTGACCCTTGTATCTTCGGCGGCAATAAAGTCCGCTTCGGACAGGGTCTGAATGGCTCTGGGGGAAAAATCAGACAAGTTTCCTATCGGAGTTCCCACAACAAACAGTTTTCCGCTCATCAAATATAATCCTCCTTATACGACCCGTAAATGCTGATCATTTCATCGGAAAAATCCCCGCCCTCTTTCTCGATAAAGAGCACCGGCTCGGTAATCAAACCGCAGGGTTTTCCACCGAAACGTCCTTCTATCAAAAACAATTTTGGTGCTTTGCCGGGACGCTGCTGGACAAACCTCAGTCTCTTCGGCTCAATATGATGTTCACGCATTGACGTAATAATATCACTCAGCCGTTCCGGACGCTGACACATACAGATTCTGCCGGAATATTTGAGTAATTTTTCCGCTGCGGACATAATATCATCAGTTGTACAGGACAATTCGTGCCTTGCGATTTGATGAGAAGCAACCGGATTCAGAATTCCCGTTCCGGCAGCTTTATAAGGGGGATTGCATACCACCAGATCATAGGAAGACATTGTAACTTTGCCATCAAGTTCTCCCATATCGCTGTTGATAACGGTGATCCTGTCTGACAGATGATTCAGCTCGATGCTTCTTTGCAGCATCGAACAGGCATTTTCCTGTATTTCAACGGCGGTAATACTTTTCGGTGAATCACTGCGGCACCATATCAGAGGTATCGCACCACAGCCGCTGCCGAGTTCACAGGCTGTTTCTTTTCGTTTTGGTTTTGCAAAGTCAGCAAGAAGAATCGTATCGGTCCAGAATTTATGTTCATCAGATACAATCACCCTGATACCTTTGCCGAGCGGTTCAAGCCGTTCGCCTTCTTTCAACATATAGCAACACCTCACAACTGCATTTTGATACGACTCGGAAACAATAATAACCATATTATTATAACACAAACCAATATTTTCGTAAAGAAAAAATGTGATGATATGAAATTATAAAGATTTAAAAATTTTGTATATTTTTGTATATTGTCCATAAAAACATTTTTTTCAAAAAAAATTATCTAACAAATATCAATAGTTTTTTCAAAAAAAGTATTGATTTTATTTCTGCAAGTGATATAATATAGTAAAATAAAATCAAGGAGGCATATTTATGGCTTATGTTATTTCCGATGACTGCATTACCTGTGGTGCTTGTGCAGCAGAATGTCCTGTCGGTGCTATTTCAGAGGGCGACGGCAAGTATGAAATCAACGCAGACGCTTGTGTAGAGTGCGGCTCTTGCGAAAACGTCTGTCCCGTGGGTGCTCCGAGTCAAGGTTAAGCACCGTCAAAAAATAAAAAACCTGATAAATTTTCAGGGCTGTTGTACTTTTGTGCAGCAGCCCTGAAATCTTTTATTTTTTTCTGTAATAAAATCTTCCCTGTATCATCTCTGATTTTGTCACATTGATAAAAGCCTGATCGTCGACTTTGATGATTTCCGATATGAGATGTTGTATTTCATCGGACGAAACAACAGAATAGATCATTTTGCGTTCCTTTCCCTGATACAAACCCGTCCCTTTGAACAACGTGCCGTCGTGATTGGTACAGTCTTTGATCACCTGATAGATTTCCTGAGGTTTTTCGGTCACGATAAACAAGGTTTGTTTCTGGTAACGTTTATACAGCATCTGAATGATCATTGTGGAAACAAACTGGAGTATAATGGAATACATGGCTGATTTCCAGCTGAAAACAACACCCGAATAAACAAGAATCACAACGTTTCCGGCAAAGATATAATTCCACGCATCTTTTCCGTATTTTTCAGAGATAAAAATAGAAATAAAATCGGTTCCTCCGCTGGTAGCTCCCGAGATAAGACAGATACTGATCGCCGTACCGTTCAAGATTCCCCCGAATATCGAACAAAGAAGTATATCATCGGTAAGACCGAAATTCGGAACCATATCGGTAAATACAGAAGAAAGCATAATAAACACAAGCGAGTAAAGTGTAAATCGCTTACCTATAAATTTAAAACTGATCAATGCCGGTATGGCATTTAACGGAATATAAATCAGACTGAACGGAACAGCAAGATTCAGGAACTGCTGAAAAATATTCTGAATCAGCAGCGTCAGACCTGTAAATCCTCCTGCCAAAAGAGCCGAAGCGTGAAGGAAATTATTAATATTGAACGCATATAAAACTGCCGCAAATATAATGGAAATAATTTTAAAAACTTCCCTGCCGAGATTGTTTACTTTCATTGATACCACCCGACTTTTTACAATCATATGCACTCATACCGCAACACGTCAGCATTGCTGTATATTGTTCTTAGAGCCTGTTTCATATCTGTGCCGTGCGGTACGAAGATGTTAAACAGACCTCTTATCAATAGTTCTCCGCCCAAGAGTAAAATCAGTCAATGTCCAAGTCACTCATATGCCCCATTGTACTGTCGATCAATTCGCTCTGGCGTATTTTCATTCTGATCCTGTCATTCTCCGCAGCGTCAGAAAGGCTGTCAAGAAAAAATGACGAATTTTTAATATTTTTGATTTCAAGTTCCGGATTGGTCACATCGTGTGAATACACCGTGATGGTACCCAGTCCGAACATTTTTTGTATGAGGGTTCTGCTGTACGATATATCAACAACTCTATATAAAAGTATCTCGTTTCTTGTACTTTTGAAAAATCCTTTAAGTATCAGTAGTTTTTTCTTCGTCAGTCTGTATTTGGTAAACGTCCATGGAATCCCGAAAAATCCCCAGCGTTTTCTTTCTTCGGCAATCACATCCGTATTTTGTGCAGAATCTTTGCTCATAAAAGAAAACCTCCTTCATCAGTGTTCTGTACAGTTCATCCCATTCCCACCTGGTTGTACTGCCGCAGCAGCACTTCCATCAAAGCTGCCGCAACCGTTCCGACAGCAATATAGCCCAACATAATCAGATCGGCCGGTCCGCCTATGATAAATCTTCCGATTTCACTGTTATAAAAATAATTATACCATTCAAAGTCAAGCATATTGAGAAAGTGGATTCCAACACAAACGACAAGATTGATAACAACTAAAACCCACGAAGCAGCTTTTTTCATCACAATAGCAAATAAAAAATAGATACCTGCCGTCACAATAGCAAAACTTGTCTGCTGCCATATTACATCGTCAATGGAGCGGGCAAAATATCCGCACACAAGCATTGCAACAGCAACAATAAAATATCTCAATCTGTTTCTTTCCATATATCCACCTCTAATATTTCATCATAACCCATAATGAA
Source organism: uncultured Ruminococcus sp. (assembly GCA_902773135.1). Taxonomy (GTDB): domain Bacteria; phylum Bacillota; class Clostridia; order Oscillospirales; family Acutalibacteraceae; genus UBA1213. Next base: position 59,582 of record CACYDP010000084.1, on the reverse strand, counting down.
CATATCGGCATTATTCCTCATTATATCAATACAGTTCCCGGATGCTTGATCAAAAACCGCAACTGTTTTCATTCCTGCTTTTAATGCACCGTTTATCCCTTCGGGTATATCCTCAAACACGACACACTTTTCCGGTTGGATACCAAGTTTCCGAGCCGTATAAAGATATATATCGGGATTGGATTTGTTTCTGCCTACTTCGGAGGTATAGCATATCTGATCAAAATACTTGTCAAGTCCGTTGTTTTTCATCACAGGTTCCAGAAGATAAGGATCGCTGGATGTCGCCATACCGAGCCGTATCTTTTCGCTTTTCAGCTTATCGAGATATTGATGTACAAAAGGCTTGCACCGAACGTGGTGTTCATACTCATAACGTGCCATATCGAGCCATATTTTTGTGATTTCTTCGACAGTTTCTTTCAGGTGATAAGTTTCAATGGTATATTGTGCGGCTGTTTCAAAAAACATTTTACGCATTGCATCGGTATATTCTGCCGTAACAGGAATGCCCCTCTGTGCCAGAAAATCCCTGTCAACTTTTTCCCATACATACATTGAATCTATCAGCGTTCCGTCAAGATCAAATATTGCTCCCTTTATTTCCGACATAAATTCCTCCCGAATGGTATCGATCATCATACTGTTTCTGTTCTCAGCAGCAGGCAATTTCTGTCGGAAAATGAAACTGCTCCTGATAACAAAAATAGCATAAAGCGGGAAAGCAGCAGCTCTCCCGCTTTATGCTATCATTATATCACACAAATAACTAATATTAAAGACTAATTCCGAAAGAAATTAAAGCTATTTTTTTGTATATTTTTAACAATCGTCAATGATTCCTCAACCATCAAATAGCTTTGATGCCTCTTTCACCCGTCCTGATCTTAATGACATTATCAAGGTCATAAACGAATATTTTTCCGTCGCCTATTTCCCCCGTACAAGCTGTTTTCTGAATGGCTTCAATGGTTTTTTCTGCCCATTCTTCTGTTGAAACAACAATTTCAAATTTGATTTTTCTGTTCATTTCCAGATCAACTTCAACGCCTCTGACGTTTTCAAGACGTCCCTTCTGATGTCCGCAGCCCATCACCTGATAAACGGTGATACCCTTTACGTCGATTTCACACAAAGCGTCCTTTACCTGCTCGTATTTTTCCGGACGAACGATTGCTTCTATCTTTTTCATTATGATTCAATCTCCTTATTCACTCTTAGTCAAGACCGTCAAAAGTCGGGTAAGCACGTTCTCCGTGTTCTACCATATCAAGACCGATTCTTTCTTCCATTTCGCTTGCTCTCGGATTGACAAACAATCTTACGATTCCGTAGCATATCAATGTACCTGCAATGGCTACTGCAATGGTGATCACAATGCTTTCTGCCTGTGCAAGAAACAGATTGACATCACCGAATACCAAACCATTCCACTGTGCACCTGTTTCCACACCATCTATGGTTTTCATTCCGAAAATACCTGTTGCAAGACCGCCCCAGATACCGCCTATGCCGTGGCAGCCGAAAGCATCAAGTGCATCATCAATTTTCAGAACTCTCTTGACGATATGAACGCCGAAATAGCATATCGGGCTGACAAGAAGTCCTATCATAATCGATGCCCATACCGGCACGTAACCCGCACCGGGTGTAATTGCGACAAGACCTACTACCATACCGGTCGCACTGCCTACCAAAGTGGGCTTGCCTGTTGTAATTATATCAATTGCAATCCACGAAATCAATGCCGCAGCTGATGCAACAGCCGATGTAACAAATGCATGAACAGCAAGACCGTTCGCTGCCAACGCACTGCCTGCATTAAATCCGAACCAACCGAACAGAAGCAGTGCTGCACCGAGAAGAACAAACGGAATATTGTGAGGCATATATGCTCCACGGTCGTAGTCACGGCGTTTGCCAAGTATAATTGCCAATACAAGACCTGTGATACCCGAACTGATATGAACAACGTTTCCGCCTGCAAAGTCTACCGAGTTGAGATAAATACCCAGTCCGAAAAGACCGCTGCCGCCTTCCGAAGCACTGCCCATAAATCCGCCGCCCCATACCATATGAGCCATAGGATAATATACAACAATTGTCCAGAGTGCAATAAAGGCAATCAAAGGCTTGAATTTCATTCTGCCTGCCACTGCTCCCGTAATCAGTGCGGGGGTAATCACCGCAAACATCATCTGAAACGCTGCAAACAGCATATCAGGTATTTCCAGACCTCGTGTGCTGGCATTTTCGCTGACGTTATTCATTCCCAAAAAATCAAATCCGCCGACAAGACCTGCATTGTCGCTGCCGAACGAAAGACTGTATCCAAACAAAATCCACATAATCATTGCCGTTCCGACAATAAAAATCGTTGCCATCATGGTGTTAATGACATTTTTTCTCCGAACCAGACCTCCGTAAAAAAATGCCAGTGCAGGCGTCATCAGCAATACCAACGCCGTACATACAATCATAAATCCTATACTTCCGCTTGACATAAGTACACTTCCTTTAAAAAAAATAAAAGGCGTCAGATACCTTTTCGGTATCCAACGCCTTCGTTGTGTCTAAAGTATAGCACCCACACCATTTGTTGTCAAGTAAAAGACGTGCATTTCTTTCAATTTAGTTAAAATAAAACAAGTCTACAAGTATTTTTTGAAAGTTAATAGTGCAAATTATGCATTTTGACTTTCATAGACAATATATCGAACCGGATCGCCGCAGTAGGAACAAAGTGAAACCGAAACGGTGCAGTCCGATGTAATTTTTAAAGAATAAGCTTCTCCCGATTGACGCAGATATTGATAAATCGCCGATACCGGTCCGCTGTCAATCTTTTCAATACAACTGATCTTACCTTTCAAATCGCCGGAAAGCCCGAAATCTTTCGGCTGTCTCCCGTAGACAATCAGCCTTTTAATGCCATTTTTTAAAGCATTCACCGCTGTTTCCGAGAGCTGTTCTTCCTGTATGCAGACCGTATCCGAACCGGCATACGCTGCAACAGAACAAACAAGCAGATCATCTGACACAGTCAAGGTATGGCAGTTTTCGGAATTCTGATATTGATTTTCAGGCACAGGCTTTCCTATTCCCCACAGCCACAAGGAACTGACAGGAAGTTTACCGGCGTTGATTCTTGCAATATTGACAGGATGTTCCTGCAAAACCACGCTGCTTTTCTTCATTATATCAGTCAGCGGATCGGTAAACTCTCCTACGGGCATAAAATCACAGATATTCATTCCCAATACCGACTGAGGCGAATACAGTCTGCCGGGATTCGGTTCCCCTTGTTTCCATATCAGAAAATGTTCGGAGCCGCCCCCATATTGCAGTGAAAAAATCTCGTTATTGATGGCCTTTGATAAATCCTCTGTCAATTGGCGAGCTTCCTCTTCTTCTATATCATGACATATACCGAGCATTGTTTTATCATTATAATCTTCATCGTCCGACAAAGACACAAAAGTGCAGCACAGTACCGCATCTTCCGGCTCAGTATCAATCCCGAAATAACGGCTTTCAAATGAAGCACGTCCGACATTGTGGACATCCGTTTTCAAACCGAAAACAGACAGCACAGACAAATCTTCCGCATTGGCATATTCTGTCTGCTCATACCCACTGGTTCCGTTCTCCGCAAGGTAATCCATAAACGGTGTACGGGCAGCTTCAAACGGTGTCAGATTATTGATACGTGAGTCGGGTCTGTCGGACATTCCCCCGAATACAATCGTCACTTCATTCATAAAAATTGATCTTCCTTTATTACTCTATACTTTTTAGGGACTCTACCATACTGATTTTCTTCATTTTGAAATACATGATAAAGTTGACAAACATTGAAAAAGCAAAGGTCAGCAAAAATCCGTAAACATATGACAAAGGTGCCACAACTTTCGGGAACATCACACTGTCCATCTGTATCGATTCAATGATGAAGTTGGAAAGGAACAATCCCAGAAACAGTCCCGATACCGCACCGAAAAACGTCAGAATAATATTTTCACGGTAAACATAGTTTGCCGTTTCGAGATGATAGAAGCCGAGAACCTTGATCGTTGCGATTTCACGGACACGTTCGGCAATATTGATATTGGTCAGATTATAAAGTACCACGACCGCCAACAGTCCCGCACAGAAAATCATCACAAATACAATGAAATTGAGTGATTCCAGCATATCGTTGATGGAATCCAACTGTTCGGAAACAAGCGATACTGTGACAATATCATCATTTTTCATCCATTCGTTTGCGATCTCTTTCTGCTGATCTTTGTATTCATCATCGACACTGGTGAATACAATATTATATTCCAGTGCCTTTCCGGTAGTATTCTGATAACATTCCTGATTCATATACAGATAGTTGCCGGCATAATTTTCACTGATCCCTGTCACCTTACATTCGTACGGCTCATCAGAAATCGTCATATGAACGGTATCACCGACTTTCACTCCGAGAACATCTGCCATACGTTCGTTAATCACAATACCGCTGTCATTCAGTGTTATTTTTTGGTGATTAGTGCGTTCACGCAGGATAAACATTTTTTCAAACTCATCGGCATTTTCTCCGATAATCATATGCAGATTCAGCTTTTTGCCGTTTTCCCGATAATACACATCTGTCCAGCCCTGATAGCCCAGCATTACTCTTTCAAAGCGTTTATCTTGATGGAATTCCGACATCAGATAGGACTTTTTATCGGCTGCTTCACTGTCTTTCAAAGCGTAGATCTGATCATACTTTGTCAATTCGCCGAATTGTCTGTCAGCAACCAGAGTAATGGAATCTTTCAGTCCGAAACCTGCCACGATCAGTGCTGTACAGCCTGCTACGCCGATCACTGTCATCAGAAATCTTGCCTTGTACCTGAACAGATTACGCATTGTTACTTTTGAAGTAAAATTCATTCTGCTCCAAAGCGGTGTAATATATTCAAGAAAAATGCGTTTGCCGGGTTTGGGGGCTTTGGGACGCATCAATGTTGCGGGCTTGATTCTCAATTCTTTCAAGCAGCTGATTACTGCCACCGCACAAGTGCAGAGCATTCCTACCGTTCCCGACAGGACAAAACTCTGCCACGAAATAACAAGCACTGTTGCGGGCAGGATATACATAATTCCATAAGTAGACACTATAATATCCGGCAGCGTGAAAACACCTGCAATTCCTCCCACAATACTTCCGGAAACCGCAGCAAGCAGTGCATAAATAAAGTACTTGGCACATATATCAAAATCGGAATATCCGAGTGCTTTCAGCGTACCGATCTCTGTTCTGCGTTCCTCCACCATTCGTGTCATAGTTGTAAGACATACAAGAGCCGCCACAATGATAAAAAAGGCAGGAAATACTACCGCTATATTGTCCACACGGTCGGCATCTTCTGTCAGACCCGAATATCCCGGGTTTTCATCACGGTCGTATACATACCACTTGGCATTTTCCAGACGTGAGATCGTATCCTGTGCATCGTTCAGCTTTGTTTCGGCTTCCTCCAGAGCGGTTTTGGCTTCATATTTTCCCTGTGCCAGTTTTTCTCCGGCAAGTTTCAGTGTTTCAAAACCGATTTTTTTCTGCTCTTCCAGTTCATCCCTGCCGCTTTGGATCTGCTGCTCACCCTCGGTTATTTTTGTCTGTGCCGCCTGCAGCTCCATCATTCCCGTTGTCATAGCACTTTCGTACTCAAGTTTTCCCGTTTCCAACTGGGCATTGGCGGAATGCAGGAGATTCTCGGCATCATTCAGCTGTGCCGCTCCGAACGCTTTCTGTGTTTCAAATTCGGACTGTGCCTCGTCCAGTTTGGTTTTCGCTTCGGCAAGCTGTTTTTCTCCGTTTGCAAGCTGTTGTTTGCTTTCATCATACTGTTTCTGATATTCATCGAGCTGGTTTTGATATTGACTGAGTTTTTCGTTTTGCTCATCTAATTTTGCCTGTATTTCATCGGTCAATATCTCAACACTTTTTAACTTTTCAATTTCATCTCTGGTTTTATTCAGCAACTCATTACAGCTATCAATTCCGACTTTCATCAAAGATAATTTTGTGTCGGCATCAGGCTTTGTTGAAGAATAAAAAATCATATACTGGTTGTTGTATTCCGTACGTGCGGCATCCAGTTGACTTTGTGCTTCACTGATTTTTGTATCATATTCCAGTTTGGCATTATTATATTGTGTCTGAGCATCAGAATACTGTGTCTGAGCGTCCGTCAGTTTTTGTTTTGCTTCAGTCAGCTTTTCGGAATATTCCTTCTGGGCAGCCGAAAGCTCTTTTTTTCCGTCTTCCAGTTCTTTTTCGCTGTCGGCAAGTTTTTGTTCCGCTTCGGTTACTTTGTCATAAAGTTCCTTTTTTCCGTCGGCAAGTTTTTTCTCGCCGTCCGAAATCTCTTTTTCTGCCTCCGTCTTTTTATCAGAATATTCTTTCCGAGCATCGGCAAGTTCCTCTTTGGCATCGGCAAGCGTGGTAGTATTAAAACGATGAACACAAATATCCGAAATTCCCTCTATATCCTTCTTGTGACGATTCACCATATTGGAATATTCTTCCGAAAAATCCGATAGTCCCGAAGATGAGGCTTTTGTCCTCACATACACATTGGTATAACGCTCAACAGAAAATTCTTCGGGCTTGATCATCATATAAAACAGCACCGAACCGTTGCCTACCGTAGAATTTCCTCTGGAATACGTAATATACATAGGAGAATCGATCACACCCACGATTTTGTATTCCGTGTGTTTGATGAAATCGGCTGTATCATTATTTTCCGTTTTTTGATTAAATCGAATGGTATCACCAATGTGGTACCCTGACATATTCAGATAATATTTTTCAATCACACATTCATTTTCTTTCAGCGGCAAATGCCCCTCTACCAGAACCGGTTCATTGACAATTTCAGAATTGGTGTCACTTGTTTCGGGAAGTGAAAATACACGTACCACACTGTCATTATTTTCCTGAGTAATAATCAGATCTGCACTGTATGACGGCATCACCTGCTCTACACAGTCCAGATGTTTGATTTCCTGCAAATCATCATCGTCAAAACCGACCGTAGATACAATACTGATGTCCGATAATCTCTGATCTTCAAAATACTGACGTGCCGTTTCTTTCATACTGGGACTTGCGGAACGAAGACCCGTATAAAATCCCACACTGATACCTATAATCGCCATAATAGAGATGAAGCGTGATTTTGTCCGGATAATTTCCCTTATTATATTTTTTCTGAGTGATTTCTTCATTTTATCATTCGTTCCATTCTACATTCGGAATTTTTACAAAAGATCACCATTCAATTTTATCAATCGGAAGCGGATTAGCGTTAACGACATTACTGATCACCTTTCCGCTTCTCATATTGATGACACGATTTGCCATCGGTGTAATTGCCTGATTATGTGTGATAAGAACCACAGTCATTCCGTCTTCAATACATTTTGTCTGGAGCAGTTTCAGAATGGTTTTGCCCGTATTGTAATCCAAAGCACCTGTCGGTTCATCACACAACAGTAATTTTGGTTTTTTGGCAAGTGCTCTTGCAATGGAAACTCTCTGCTGTTCACCGCCCGAAAGTTGTGATGGAAAATTATTTTTTCTTTCTGAAAGACCAACACTGTCAAGAACCGTATCGGCATCAAGGGATTCACGGCATATCTGAGTAGCAAGTTCGACATTTTCCTTTGCCGTAAGATTAGGAATCAGATTATAAAACTGAAAAACAAATCCTATATCATATCTTCTGTATGAAGCCAGATCATGTTTGCTGAGGTGACTAATATCCTTGCCGCCGACTGTAATTCTTCCCTCGTCACAGCTGTCGATGCCGCCAAGAATATTGAGCACCGTTGTTTTGCCTGCACCGCTCAGACCGACTACAACTGCAAATTCTCCTTCATCTATCGAAAAACTGACACCGTCAGCAGCGGTTATCGTAACTTCTCCCATCTTATATCGTTTATAAACATTATCGAATTCCACAAAATTTTTCATCATTTTATTTCACCGCAATTAAAATAAGAATCGCAAATTGACATTTCTTTTCCCATCAAAATTCCGAATTATCATTCAGCCATTTTACCGCTGTTTCCGCCACTTCCTTAAGTGCCTGTTCGTCAAAAGGCGAGGCAAGTCCTGCTGTTTCTACCAGTTCATCAAAAGTTTGCGTACCTGCTTTCCGCACGAGTTTCATATAGCGTTCCCATGCTTCATTCATATCTTTCTGCATTATCGTCCAGAATTCAAGTGCGACCGTCTGTGCAAGACAGTAATCGATATAATAGAAAGGATTTTCATAAATATGAATCTGTCTTTGCCAGCCCTTGCCCTCTCCATAAAACGGTGAACCGTCGAGTTTCATCCACGGCATATATACTCTCAGCAGTTCCTGCCAGATATGGTGACGCTGGAGCGGTGTCATTGCAGGATTTTCATATACGATATGCTGAAAATGGTCTACCATCGCACCGTAGGGAATAAATGTAATAGCTCCGAACAGATGACTGTAACGGAATTTTTTGCTGTCTTTTCCGAAAAATTCGTTGCTGCATTTCCAACCGAAAAATTCCATTGTCATCGAATGTATCTCACACGCTTCCAGCGTAGGACTCTGATTATCGGAAGGGCTGATATTTCTTGCAATATAAAAAGCGAATGCGTGTCCTGCCTCGTGTGTAATAACCTCCACATCGTCTGCCGTACCGTTGAAATTAGCAAAAATAAAAGGCACCTTATATTTGGCAAACTGTGTACAGTAACCTCCGCCCGCCTTGCCTTTTTTGCTGAGTACGTCCATCAGTCCATCGGCATACATCATATCAATAAATTCTCTGCTTTCCTCTGAGAGTGAATGATAGAGTTTTTTACCCGTTTCAAGAATGTCATCTGCTGTTCCCTGCGGCATCGGGTTTCCATCACGGAATCTGAGTGCTGCATCAGCAAATGTAAAGGGATATTCCAGACCGGTACGCTTCGCCTGTTCACGATACAGCTGATTAGCAACAGGCACAATATATTTCACGACTGCTCTACGGAATTTTTTGACATCATCGGCTGTATAGCAGTTTCTGTTCATTTGAAGATAGCCAAGTTTCACATAATGATCATAACCGAGCTTATGTGCTGCTTTATCACGCAGTTTGACCATTTGGTCATATATATCGTCCAGTTCTCTGCCATGACTGCTGTAAAAACGTGCCTCCTCCAGCCACGCTTCGCGTCTTACCTTATCGTCTGCGGATTGTTTATACGGGTACATCTGAGAAATGGTTCTCTTTTCCCCGTCAAACTCAATCTGAGCAGAGGCAAGCAGTTTCTGATAGGCTGTTTCCAGTTTGTTGATTTCCTGTGTTTCGGGGATAATCTCGGGTGAAAATGCCTTTAAGAATATTTCGGCATTTTTAAACAATAAACTTCCGTACTTTTCTTCCAATTGGGGACGAAAAGTACTTTCGACCAGTAATTTTGAAAAACTTTGCTGAATGTCCGTAAATTCAGGTGATACCTCATCAATATATTCCACTTCTTTGTCATAGAACTGATCGGCGGTATCAATAGTATGCCGTGTATATGCCAGACTTATCATCGTATCGATGCCGGCAGTAAATTGATCCCAGTCTATGAAAGCCTTGTCCGCCTGTTCAAAAGTAACGGCATTTTTTAATTCATTCTGTATTTTATCGGCAATGATTTTTGACTGCTGCAAATCGGGACGTTCATACTTCATTTCGGAAAATTTCATTTTATTACCCCCGTCAATATAATATCTATCTAATTTTACAACTTAATGTACAAAAAAGCAACGGGAATTTTATCATTTTTTCAATCCAAAATGCATATGAATATATAAACTAACGGAAAGAACGGTGACCCTATGCTGATTGCTTTAGAGATTCAAAAAATGTACAATAAAACATTCAAAGAAAAAATCAAAGCACTTTTCCGCCATTATACCATAGAGAAAAATATAAAATCCTGCGGTGATATTTCCGTGATGAACATCTGTTATAAGCAATATCACGGCGACATCAATTTCAAGAAAATCTATCGCTGTACGGTCGGCGAATCGAAGACAATTCTGTGCAGTGATGACATTTCCTTGAAAAACACACCTTTTCAGCGATTCAACAGAAATGAATTCAATCTCAAAATGATGGAAAATTTTGTATGTGACGTTCTGGAACAATGTACCGAACAATATGACAATCTCAAAATTTCCTTTTTTGATCCTGATGCAGAATTTCCTCTCTTTGCAGAAAAACTGCTGCGATATACATCAAGTCTTAACGTTGTCAGCAATATGCCCCGTTTTTATGAAAACGAATCGGAACGAGTGATGAACAGAACCGGAGCTTCTTATATTGTCAGCAATTCCATAGAACGTCTTGCTCCCTGTGACATTCTGATATGTCCGCCGAAAATCAAGGTTCATCTTCCGACAACAGCTGATACCATCATTTTTACTTCTTATAAACCGCTTGTTTCCACAAAGGGTATTGTGATTTCGAGATATTATCCGGAATTTCCCGAAAAATATCTCTCCATCAAACCTGAATGTACCGACGGACTGTATTTTTTGTCTGCTCTTTATACTTTGTGCGGCAAATCCGGTCTGGGAAAATTGGATACTGTGAAATGCGGCAATGAATATTTTGATTTTCTGAAAGACGATATGATTTATTATATTATGTCAAACGCAGATGCTCCTGCTGTTACGGTCTGAGAGTCTGTTTAAAATCTTTGCACAGCACAGATATTCAACAGGCTCTGAAGATTCCGGACAGAAATTTTGAAAATCATTCAAAAAATAAAAAATAATCACTTGAAGAAAAATGCAAATAATGTTATACTTAAAAATGTATGCTGATATGTCAATCCGCAAATAATATTTTAAAATGATATTCTTGAAGGAGTGTATATCAGTATGAGCTCAAAAAAAAATAAAATCATTTCATACAACAACGATTATGATGAAGTCGTTCCCGATGCAGCCACATTTAATCACGAAAACCCACCCGTCAAAGAAACGCACGGCGATTCTTTTTTCGATATGGGTACGGTGATTTCGGACTGTAACGGTTATACGGTTCAGTGTATGACCATTATCGGTCAGATTGAGGGACATTATATCCTTTCTCCCCAGAACAAAACTACAAAATATGAGCATATTATCCCTATGCTCGTCGCTGTTGAGCAAAGCGAAGCAATCGACGGACTTCTGGTAATACTCAATACAGTAGGCGGCGATGTTGAAGCCGGTCTTGCCATTGCCGAACTGATGGCAGGAATGAAAAAACCAATCGTTTCTCTTGTACTGGGCGGAGGTCATTCTATCGGGGTACCGATTGCCGTTGCCGCCAAAAAGTCTTTTATCGCCAGATCGGCAACTATGACGATTCACCCTGTGAGAATGAACGGTCTGATGTTCGGTGTTCCTCAGGCATTCGATTATTTTCAGAGAATGCAGCAAAGAATTACCGATTTTGTCACGGGAAATTCTTCCATATCGGCAGAACGCTATAATGAGCTTGCCATCAATACCAGTGAACTGGTGATGGACATCGGTACAATCCTTGACGGTGAAGATGCTGTCGAAGAAGGTCTGATCGACAGTGTCGGCAATCTCAGCGATGCCGTTGGGGCGTTATATGAAATGATTGAAAAAGAAAAATCGGCAAAAAAGAAAAAATCAAAGAGTACTGCCAAACCGGCAAAAAAACAATCGGAAAAATAATGTGAAAACACAGTGTCCGGCAGTATTACTGCCGACGGGATTTTTGGAGGTACATAATATGGATATGTTCAGTGCGATTATTCAGGGCATTATACAGGGTCTTACGGAATTTCTTCCCGTATCAAGCAGCGGTCATCTCGCCATATGTCAGCATTTTTTCGGAATGCAGGAAAATAACCTGTTCTTTTCTGTGATGCTCCATATAGGAACACTGGCAGCGGTGCTTGCTGTTTATTTTAAACTTGTGGTAAAACTTCTGAAAGCATTCGGGCTGATGATAAAAGATATATTCACAGGCAAGTTTCACTGGAGCAGTATGGATGCCGAAAGAAATCTGCTGGTAATGCTGATTATCGGTCTTGTTCCGCTGTTTTTGCTGTTTCTGCCGATTCCCGGAACAGATATGAAACTCAAAGATCTTGCCGATAAATTTTCAAGTGACGGATACCTGATCATTGTCGGTATTTCACTGCTTATCACAAGCACACTGCTGTTTTTCGGAAACAGAAAAAACAAGAAAACCGTGGAATTTTATACAAGCAAAGGACGCAAACCCGAAGATGCCGGCAGAAGACGCTATAATGTCATCGATGCACTGACAGTAGGAATCACCCAATGCTGTGCTGCAATCCTGCCCGGTGTATCACGTTCAGGCTCGACACTCGCAGCAAGCCAGTTCCGTAGAATCAACAAACAGGTAGCCCTTGACTATTCATTCCTGTTGGGAACGCCTGCTATTGTTGCCGCTGCTTTGCTCGAAGGCAAAGATGCACTCTTTCCCGAGGACGGCAGCAGAGTACAGATCGACTTTCTTCCCATTATCGTCGGTATGATTTTTGCGGCAATTGTCGGATTCCTTGCGATCAAACTTTTCAAATGGCTGCTCTCCACAGACAAAATGAGCGTATTTATCATCTATACCGCTGCTGCCGGAATCATCGTTCTGGTCATCAGCATTATCGAACTTTCTTCGGGAACCAATCTCTTCACACACAACCCTCTTACATTCTGATTTTATCGGGTAACTGCTTTAACAAAGTCGTTGCCCGATAAATCTCGTTTATCACATTTTCGGAGGTGAAAAATTTGGCAGAAAAAAAGACCGCATCCGCACCAAAACCAAAAAGAAAAAAAACCGGTGCGAAATCTGATTCTTCAAAACCGAAATCAAAATCAAATTCTTCCCCCAAAAAAACATCTTCCGCCAAAGCTAAGGAACGTGCCAGACAAAAAGCAGAAATAGAATTGTACCTGAGGAAAAAAAGAATATTAAAAGGAATTGCTATTATCGTTTTTTCACTGATTATGATGCTCCTCTATCTTTTTCCCGGAGAAAAATTATGGTACGCACTTCATCAATGTTATTGGGGACTGTTCGGTTTTACGGGCTTTTTAATACCGTTTATCAATGTATATTATGCTTATCAGCTGATCAAAGTAAAATCTACATACAGGTTTCAGCTGAGAATCCTTTTCTTTTGCCTGACAGTAATGATGCTCGGCTCAACCGCATTTTCTTTCAGCAGCAGCGGAAGAGATCTGCTTGACTACGGAACAGAACTGATCGAATGCTTCCGTGCAGGCAGCCAACATATTGGTGCAGGTTTTGTAGGAGGAATACTCGGAATACCAATGACCAAAATTCTCGGAAGTCTTGGTTCAGGCATTATTTGTATGCTGCTGTTTCTTCTTTTCTTAGTTGCTTCGCTGGAAGCATTACTGATGAATACCTTTGAAAAAATCAAAGAGCCTGTCAGTGAACGTATTCACGAAAACCGGGAAGCACGAAGCAGAATCAAAGCACACGCAAAAGAAGTCAAAACCGAACAGCGTAAACAGGCAAAGGAAGAATATGTTCAGAAAAAAATCGAAGAAATCGATAATAAAACAACCAATAATGAACCTCAGTTCCGAAGACTGAAAAGAACATCTTTTTATGCTGCCGGTACTCCTGAAGAACAGCCGCAAAACCAGGAACCGGAAACTCCCAAACCGACCGCACCGGTCAATGACGTTGTTCCCGATGTAGAACCTAAAAAAAACAAAAAGAAAACGAAATCTTCTAAAAAATCCGTTGCCGATAACTTTGAATATATCAGTGAAGACACCCCTGTTTTTGCTGACGGATTAAACATCAACGATCTCCTCAAAAACAACAGCAACAAAAAAGAATTTAAAGATGATGAAGATCTGATACCGCCTGTTTTCAATACCGATGATACTATCCCCGCCAGAAGAAAAGGCGTATACCCTATCAGTGATGAGGAAAAACCGGCATTTTACAGACCAGAACCGAAAAATACCGCTGCCGAAACAAAATCCTCCCTTCAGCCGGAACTGCATACCATTACCGAAAACTATATCAAACCGCCTTTTACCCTTCTTGAACCTCAGTTTGATGAAAATGAAAGCAATATTGCTCAGGAACTTCAGACAAATGGTAAAATACTGGTAGATACTTTAAAAAGTTTCGGTGTACAGACCACGATCATCAATATCAGCCGTGGTCCGTCCGTTACAAGATATGAACTCCAACCTGCCGCAGGTATTAAAATCAGCAAAATCACCAATCTTGCAGACGATATTGCAATGAATCTGGCGGCAACAGGTGTCCGAATCGAGGCTCCCATTCCCGGAAAATCGGCTGTCGGAATCGAAGTTCCCAACAAAAATATCAGTATTGTCAAAATGCGTGGACTGGTGGAATCAAGAGAATTTCAGGAAGCTAAAAGCAAGCTGACCGTTGCTCTCGGTATGGATATTACCGGTAAAATTACACTTGCAGACCTCTCCAGAATGCCCCATCTCCTGATTGCAGGATCAACCGGTTCCGGTAAATCGGTATGTATCAATTCAATGCTGGTCAGCCTTCTTTACAAATCCGACCCCGATGAAGTCAAACTGATGCTGATCGACCCGAAAGTTGTTGAACTCGGTGTCTATAACGGAATCCCCCATTTGCTTGTTCCTGTCGTGACAGACCCCAGAAAAGCCGCAGGTGCTCTCAACTGGGCTGTCAATGAAATGCTTGAACGATACAAAACTTTTGCAGAATACAATGTACGGGATATGCAGAGTTATAATCGTATGGTCGACAGACATCTCGCCGAATATGAGGATACTGCGGACTATGAGGATAACGAACGCTCCTTTGAAGAAGACGAAATGCTGGCACAGGCACAGTCGGAAGTTTCTTCTTCCGAAAACCCGAAAGAAGTTTCCAAACTGACCAAAATGCCACAAATTGTCATCGTCATAGACGAGCTTGCCGACTTGATGATGGCAGCTCCTAATGAGGTAGAAGAATCTATCTGCCGTCTTGCTCAGATGGCAAGAGCCGCAGGTATGCATCTTGTTATCGCCACACAGCGTCCATCCGTTGATGTTATTACGGGTCTTATCAAAGCAAATGTCCCGAGCCGTATTGCATTTGCCGTTAAATCACAGATAGATTCCAGAACCATACTCGATACGGGCGGTGCGGAAAAACTGCTCGGCAGAGGTGATATGCTGTTCTCCCCCATCGGCAAAAACAAACCTGTTCGTGTGCAGGGCTGTTATGTTGACGATACGGAAATAGAGAATATTATAGAATTTATCAAGAAAAACAAAATCGTGGAATATGACAGCAATGTTATCAGTGAAATAGAAAAAAATGCTATTCCTGACAACAACACAAAAGTCAGTGATGACAAAGACAGCGATCCGATGATGGAACAGGCAATACAATGTGTGGTAGAAGCCGGACAAGCCTCTACTTCCCTTCTCCAGCGAAGGCTCCGTCTGGGCTATGCGAGAGCCGGCAGATTAATTGATGAAATGGAACAGATGGGTATTGTAGGACCGCACGAGGGTTCTAAACCCCGTCAGGTTCTGATGTCCTATCAGCAATGGCTGGAAAGAAATATGACTCAGTCCGACAATGAATAACAGCGTCATCTATACTGGTTTTGTCTGTCGAATCAGACAAAACCGGTATCAATATTTTATAAAACGGAGGTTTTTAAAATGAAACGTGAAGGACAAATTAAAGTAGATTCGGAAAATTTATTTCCGATCATCAAAAAATGGCTTTACTCTGACAAAGATATCTTTCTCAGAGAAATCGTTGCCAACAGCTGTGATGCTGTCAGAAAGTATCAGAGCCTGTGCTCGATCGGTGAAGCCGAAGATGACGGAATTAAGCCGAGAATTGATATTATACTTGACAAGGAAGCCAAAACACTTACCGTATCGGATAACGGCATTGGTATGACGGACGAAGAAGTGGAAAAATATATTACACAAATCGCTTTTTCGGGTGCTCAGGAATTCATTGAGAAATATAAAGATAAATCTGATGCCGATTCCGGAATCATCGGTCATTTCGGTCTGGGATTCTATTCGGCTTATATGGTATCTGAAACCGTTGAAATAGAAAGCCTTTCTTATCAGAAAGATGCTGCACCGGTACATTGGGAAAGCGACGGCAGCCACACCTATGAAATATCTGACGGCAGCCGTACCGAAAAAGGTACCTCTGTCATTATGCATATATCTGACGACGGAAAAGAATTCCTCGATGAATACAAACTGCGTTCAGTTCTCAAAAAATATTGTCATTTCATGCCCGTAGAAATTTATCTTTCGGTATCCGGTGCAGAGAAAAAAGACGAGGAAGAAAAGCCCATCAACAACATCTCTCCCCTCTGGCTGAAAGCTCCGAAAGACTGTACTACCGAAGAATATGAAGATTTTTACAGAGAAACTTTCACCGATATGAATCTTCCTCTCTTCTGGATTCATCTGAATGTTGATTATCCGTTCAGGCTGAAAGGTATTCTTTATTTTCCCAAGCAGACAGATAAATTACAGGTAATGCCCGGTGAAATCAAACTTTTCTCCAATCAGGTTTATATTGCGGACAACATTAAAGAAGTCGTTCCCGAATTTCTCATGCTGCTCAAAGGTGTTATCGACTGTCCTGACCTTCCTTTGAATGTTTCCAGATCATTTCTCCAGAATGACGGCGAAGTAGCAAAAATTTCAAAACACATTACCAAGAAAGTTGCCGATAAACTGATCTCCGTCTTTAAAAATGAACGCAAGAGTTATGAAAGTTACTGGGACGATATTTCACCCTTTATCAAATTCGGCTGCATCAAAGACGAAAAATTCTATGATAAAATCAAAGATATTATCCTGTATAAAACCATTAACAATGAATTTAAAACTTTCTCAGAACTCCCCAAGCAGAATGATAAGGTTTATTATGTTTCAAGTATGGATGTTCAGGCACAGTATGTGAAGATGTTTAAAGACAATGATCTGGATGCCATTATCCTTGAACATAATATCGATACACATTTTGTCAGCTTCCTCGAATATAAAGAAAGCGAAACGAAGTTTGCACGTATCGATTCGGAAATTGGCGATGCTCTGAAATCCGACCAGACCAAAGACGGCGATCACAGTGACATTATCGAAATTTTCACCAAAGCTCTCAAAGAAGAAAATCTCAAAATTACCGCACAGGCTCTGAAAACTGCCGATACACCCGCTGTCATCACTCTGAATGAGTATGAAAGACGTATGAGCGACATCAACAGGATTTATGGAAATATGTTTGGTACTGCTTCAAAAGTGGGTGAAACACTGATCATTAACACAGACAATGAAATCGTTAAGAAGATTCCTTCTCTTGAGGAAGATAAACGTGATCTCGTTTGCCAGCATATTTATGACCTTGCTCTTATTAGTCAAAGAAAACTGACAGCAGATGAACTGGACGGTTTCGTGACCAGAAGCGTTAAGGTAATGGAATTGATCTAAGTAAATCAGCAAAAAATTGCAGCAGATGAAATCATCCATCTGCTGCAATTTTTATTGCTTATTTATTAAAGTCATATTTGAATATTCTGCTTTTTCCGAGTACATATACTGTACGATCGGAGGAAAACCTGACTTTTCTTGCATCAACGGAACTGTCAATGTTGGAAATCACTTTTCCGTTAAGATCATAAATCGTTGCCGATGACGAAAAAAGTGAAACAATTCTTTCGTTTCTGTAATCCAGCGATAATACCTGCATACCGGTGGATATTTCAACATTTTTGTTTCCGTCCGCATTGATCATCATAATATCACAGTTTCTTCCATCGGGACTGTTGGACAGTGAAAGCAGCATACCATAGCTTCTGCTCAGTGTATAAGATGTCAGCGTTTTGGAATCATAGCTGAACTTCGATTCCTTGTCATTCTCCACATCAATATAATAACCGTATTTTTCACCGGCGGCGATAACATTTCCGTTATCAAGATATTTAACATCGTAAATATACGAATCATTATACGTATGTCTTTGAAAAAATTTATTTTGCCCAAAATCAAGAATATATATCACGGAAGTCAATCCTCCGTTTTTTGCCGAAACACCCGACAAAACCGCACGGGTACCTTCTTTGTTCAAAGATACTCTGTTGACATAATAGTCCGCAAAGGCATAGGTATATTTTTCAAGATGATCTTTTCTGTAAACCGTCAGTTTTGATAAATAATCATCTCCCTGCGTTAATATAGCATAGGTACCGTTTGGTGAAATGTCTGCCGAAAAAATTTTATCATCGGCAGAACCCGCATAAATCGTTTTATCACGGCTGATAATTTTAAATCCTGTTGCTTCCGAATTATAGATAATGGCATAACCTGCATTGGTACTCATAAGCGGGTTAGCAAAAGAATGCTGTCCCGACTGATATTCCCCCGCATTAGAATTCAGAACCGTAATGGACGTATCACTGCAATATACCGGCACACCGTCAATCAGATCAAAATTCTGTGTATTCACCGTTGTTCCCGAAAAATCGATCGGATAGCCGTTGCCCTCGGTTTTGCCGAGAAAATCATATTGAAACCAATGTGAAATATTATCAGGTGTCAGATTATCAATATTCATCAGTGCAATCACCAACATCACAGATAAAAACAAAATCAAAAATATTTTTAAAAATTTTCTTGTCAGATTTTTCGGAATCGGATCATTATCTCTGTATTCTTTCAAAGGGACATCTTCATAACTCATATATTTACGGTTAATGTTTTTGCTGTTCGGATTCTGATAGCGTCCTTTATGCTTTTTCATTCTGACTTTTCCTTTCCCAAACATTCTTTCCTCAAATTTTGTACGGTTTTATTTTTGAGAAATAAAACCGTATCAAGGACCGTATATTACTTTATTCAGGTACAAGCCCTGCGGCGGTGCTGTCGGTCCTGCCTTTGAGCGGTCAAGAGCAGACAGTATCACATCAATGTCTTCGGGTTCTGTTTTGCCTTGTGCGACCGACAACAGCGTTCCCACTATAATACGGACCATATTGTACAAAAAACCGTCCGCTTCTATACGAATCGTCACCATATCACCGTCACGTGTAACGGCAATATTTTTGACAGTGCGGTGAAAATCGCCTTTTCTGCGATGTTTATCCACGGTACAAAAAGATGTAAAATCGTGTCTGCCAAGAAAATGTTTTGCCGCCCGATCAAGTTTTTGTTCATCAATTTTGTACCAATAATGAAGTACATATCCGTCCATAAAGGGATTTCTGATCTCATTATTCCATATCCGATAAATATATTCTTTGCCTTTACAGTCATACCTTGCGTGAAAGTCTTCCGGTTTTTCTTCCACTTTCATTACTGCCGCACTCGGAGGTAAAAAACGGTTCAATGCCGCCGTAAGACGTTCACAGGGAATGGTATGGTCAGTCTTAAAGCTGACACAGTACATATTGGCGTGTACACCAGAATCCGTTCTGCTGCATCCTTTTATATCGGGTACCGTTCCTATCACTTTTTTTAAAGCATTCTGAAACACTTCCTGCACGCTGATCGCATTATCCTGTATCTGCCAGCCGTGAAAATGTTTTCCGTCATATGCCATTGTAACAAGTAAATTTCTCATAAACTGTCCTATCTTACCACTGCCGGCAAATATAAATTCAACAAAATCACTCCCGCAAAAACAAGCAGGGAAAACATCAGACCAAAAAGATCAGCAAGAGAAAATTTCATCACTTTCATTCTTGTCCGATTGTTTCCGCCGTTGTAGCAGCGGCATTCCATCGCAGTTGCGAGGTCATTGGCACATCTGAAAGAGGATACGAAAAGTGGAATGAGCACCGGAATCAGTGCCTTGATTCTCTGGAAAACATTGCCGCTTTCAAAATCTGCCCCTCTTGCTTTTTGTGCATTCATAATTTTATCGGTTTCTTCCAGAAATACAGGGATAAACCGCAATGCAATCGTCATCATCATGGCGATTTCGTGCACCTTGATATGAAATACCGACAGAGGTTTCAACAATTTTTCAATGGCATCGGTCAAATCGGACGGTGAAGTGGTAAACGTCAGTACCGAACTGATCATCACCAATACCGCAATTCTGATAATGACAAAGATGGCATTATTGATGCCGCCTTCAGTGATAGTGATAAATCCCCATTCATAAAGAACTGTCCCCGAGCCGTAAAAAATATTCAGTATTCCGGTAAAAACAATCACAAACAAAATCACTTTCAGGCTTTTCAAATAAAATTTAAAATTGATTTTCGTCAGCAGTATCACTGCCAATGAAGCAACTGTGATCAAAGCCAACGAAAAATAATTTTCTGACAAAAAGATAAAAACAATATATGCAATCAAAAGAAGGATTTTTGATCTGGCATCAAGCTTGTGTATCAAGGAATGTCCCGGCATAAATTGTCCGAGCGTCACATCTCTTACCATTTAACTTCCCCTTTCTTTTGTTATGTTCCCAGATAGTTAATAATTTCATTAAATGCCTGCTCAATGGTCAGTATATTAGTATTGACATTGATTCCTCTTTTTTTGAGCATACGCATTATTTTGGTGATCTGAGGGATACGAAGTCCGACTTTTTCCAATTCCTCTGCTTTTGCAAAGACATTTTGCGTTGTATCAAACAACAGTTTCTCGCCATGGTTCATCACAAGTATTCTGTCCGAAATTCTTGCAATATCTTCCATACTGTGAGAAACAAAGATGATTGTATTTTTTCTTGTTTTATGATAATTCTGTATCTGCGATAGCAGCACATCTCTGCCCAGAGGGTCAAGACCTGCTGTCGGTTCATCAAGTATCAATACATCGGGATCCATTGCAATCACGCCTGCAATGGCGGCACGGCGTTTTTCGCCTCCCGAAAGGTCAAAGGGTGATTTATAGAGCAGTTCTCTTTTCAGTCCGACAAATTCTGCCGCACTGCGTACTCTTTTGTCTGTTTCGTCTTCGGACAGACCCATATTTTTCGGTCCATACGCTATATCTTTGTATACGGTTTCTTCAAAAAGCTGATATTCAGGATACTGAAAGACCATTCCTGCTTTAAAACGCACCTCACGAATTTTTTTCGGTTCTTCCCAGATATTTTTTCCATTGAGATATACCGTTCCCTCAGTCGGTTTCAAAAGACCGTTCAAAAGCTGAACCAGTGTCGATTTTCCGGAGCCTGTATGACCGATCAGCCCTACAAATTCTCCCTGTTCAATTTCAAAATTAACGTTTGAAAGAGCAGTTTTCTGAAATGAAGTACCCTTTCCGTAGACCAGTGTCAAATTTTGAGCTTTGATCACAGACACAATTTTTCTCTCCTTATCACGCACTATTTCTTTAATATTTGCATCAGTGCGTCAACACATTCTTCCTCATTCAGCACAGTCGGCGGCAAATCATAGCCGCAGCCTCTGAGCTGATAAATCAGTTCTGTTGCTTGCGGTACGTCCAGACGGTGTTTTTTCAGCAATTCCACCTGTGAAAAAACTTCTTTCGGCGTACCTTCCAGAATGATTTTTCCCGAATTGAGCATTACCACCCTATCGGCTAAAACCGCTTCTTCCATATAATGAGTAATCAATATCACCGTTATGCCGAGTTCACGATTGAGTTTCATCACGGTGGAAATGACTTCTTGCCTACCCTGAGGGTCAAGCATCGCAGTCGGTTCATCCAGCACGATACACTCAGGTTCCATCGCAATGATCCCGGCTATCGCAACACGCTGTTTTTGCCCGCCCGAGAGTTTTTCAGGGGAATGTTTTCTGTACTCGTACATTCCCACTGCTTCCAGTGCATTATATACACGTTCCCGAATTTCTCTGGGGGCAATACCGAGATTTTCGCAGCCGAAAGCGACATCATCTTCCACGATTCCTGCCACGATCTGATTGTCGGGATTTTGCAGTACCAGTCCGACTTTTTTTCTTATGTCAAAAAGACGTTCATCGTCCTTTGTATTGATTCCGTCAACATAGACATCTCCCGTTGTAGGAAGATAGATCGAATTAAAATGCTTTGCAAGGGTAGATTTTCCCGAGCCGTTATGACCTACTGCAGCGACAAATTCACCCTTATGTATGTTAAGATTAATACCGTCAAGCACATATTTTTCTTCGGAAGACTCTTCGCTCTCACCGTACTTGAAAAATACGTTTCTGACTTCGATAAAATTTTTCATTCGGTTATTACTCCGTCATCATTCCTTATTATTCCGACTGCCATATAGCCGTACTTCCGCAGGGAAGTGTCAAACCGCTCTGCGTTACGTGAAGTCCGATTTCGGAACTGGATATTTTTCCTCCGAAACGTTTTTTGAGCATTACTCCCAAAAGATATTCCATTACAGACGGCGAAAGTCCCGTCGTATAGGAATTCAGTATAAAGAATAGTGCATTGTCCGACAATATCGGAACACAAAGTTCCACAAGTGAGAAAAGCTGTTCTTCCAATTTCCATACTTCTCCGCCCGGCCCCCTGCCATAAGACGGAGGATCCATAATGATTCCGTCATACTTATTTCCTCTGCGATGTTCACGCTGAACAAACTTGACACAATCATCAACCAGCCAACGCACCGGCTTGTCGTCCAAACGGCTCAGCCGGGCATTTTCCTTTGCCCACTGAACCATTCCTTTTGATGCATCAACGTGACATACCGATGCACCTGCATTCAGACAAGCCAGCGTTGCCGCTCCTGTATAGGCAAACATATTGAGCACCTTAACAGGTCTGCCTGCATTTTTGATTTTTTCTGCGGCAAAATCCCAGTTTACCGCCTGCTCGGGAAACACTCCCGTATGTTTGAATCCCATCGGCTTGATGCCGAAAGTCATATCCTTATAGTTGATTTTCCACTGCTGCGGCACTTTTTGATAATACTGCCACGCACCCCCGCCGCTCGATGAACGGCTGTAACGTGCGTGTGCCTGTTTCCACAGGGGATTTTTTTTGGGTGTTTTCCATATAATCTGGGGGTCGGGACGTATCAGCACAATATCTCCCCAACGTTCCAGCCGTTCACCGTCAGAACAATCTATCAGTTCATAATCTGTCCATTGTGCTTCACGCATGGTTGTTTCCTCCGAAATTTTTCCGACCGTACTTATCAGCACGCCGTTTGATATTTGACTCACAGGTGTCTGTGTTTATTTTTTGATTTCAAGAATCGCACCACGATTGCCCGAAGTAACGAGTGATGCATATCTTGCCAGATAGCCTGTTGTGATACTGGGTTCTTTTGGTGTCCACTGTGCACGTCTTTTCTCCAATTCTTCGGGGCTGAGTCTGACATCGATGGTGTTAGCGTTGATGTCAATATCAATGATGTCCCCGTCCTGTATCAGTGCGATCGGACCTCCGACAGCTGCTTCAGGAGAAACGTGTCCAATTGCTGCACCTCTGGTAGCACCTGAAAAACGTCCGTCTGTAATCAGAGCAACGGTACTGCCAAGTCCTCTGCCCATAATAGCGGAGGTCGGATTCAGCATTTCACGCATACCCGGACCGCCTTTGGGACCTTCATAGCGGATAACCACAACGTCACCATCCACAATTTCACCATTATTGATCGCTGCCATTGCTTCTTCTTCACTGTTGTAAACCTTAGCAGGACCCGAATGTTTCAGCATTTCGGGAGCTACGGCAGAACGTTTCACGACACAGCTGTCGGGAGCAAGATTGCCTCTGAGCACCGCAATACCGCCCGTTTTGCTGTACGGATTTTCAACCGGTCTGATAACATCAGGATTGGTATTTTCGATGCCCTTGATATTTTCGGCAATGGTTTTGCCGGTTGCCGTAATCAGATCTGTTTTGAGAAGACCAAGTTTATTGATTTCATTCATTACGGCATAAATGCCCCCTGCCTCGTTAAGATCTTCGATATAAGTACGTCCGGCAGGTGCCAGATGACACAAGTTCGGTGTATGGGAGCTGATTTCATTTGCAATATCCAGATTGAGTTCAATTCCGCATTCGTGTGCGATGGCGGGAAGGTGCAGCATACTGTTGGTACTGCATCCAAGTGCCATATCCATCGTAAGAGCGTTGCGGAAAGCATCTTCCGTCATAATATCACGAGGTTTTATATCTTTTTCAAGAAGTTCCATAATTTTCATACCTGCGTGTTTAGCAAGCTGGATTCTTTCCGAATAAACGGCAGGAATAGTACCGTTTCCTCTGAGTGCCATACCGAGTACTTCCGTAAGGCAGTTCATAGAGTTGGCTGTATACATACCGGAACAAGAGCCGCAGGACGGACAGGCTTTGTTTTCATATTCCAACAATTTTTCTTCCGTGATCTTGCCCGAACGATAAGAGCCGACAGCCTCAAACATACTGGAAAGACTTGTCTTGCACTGATTGACACGACCTGCCAACATCGGTCCGCCGCTGACAAAAATGGTCGGTATATTCAGTCTGGCAGCAGCCATCAGCAAGCCGGGAACATTTTTATCACAGTTCGGAACCATTACCAGAGCATCAAAAGCGTGAGCCGTTGCCATTGCTTCGGTCGAATCAGCAATCAGGTCACGGGTAACAAGTGAATATTTCATACCCTTATGTCCCATTGCAATACCATCGCATACAGCAATCGCCGGAAATACAACAGGATTGCCTCCTGCCATCGCAACACCTGTTTTCACGGCATTAACAATTTTATCAATATTCATATGTCCCGGAACAATCTCGTTATAGGAACTTACAATACCGATAAGCGGTTTCTGAATTTCTTCATCCGTCATTCCGAGTGCGTGAAGGAGTGAACGCTGCGGTGCACAGCCCGGTCCTTTTTTTATTGCATCACTGTTCATAATAATTACCTGCCTTTTTTATAAAAATAAAACATTGAATTTTTATCAATTGATATACTTAACATTATAAGTTTTTATGACTGCAATGTCAATCCTTTTAAAAAATGCAGAAGATTATACTTTGCTAAAAATCTCCGCATAGTTTTTAATCAGAGAAACGACCTGTTCATAGGTATATTTCGAAGTATCAAAACACATATCATAATTTTCGGCACTGTCCCATTCCCTGCCCGTGTGATACCTGAAATATTCTTTTCTGTGCTTGTTGATCTGTCTGAACGTTTTTTCGGCTTCCCGTCTTGATACGGAAAACTTTTTCATAATCGTTTCAATACATACATCATCGGGTGCATAGATAAAAATCCTTAGCACTCTGTGCTTACTGTTCTGCAAAAGATGATTAGCACATCTGCCGACAATAATGCAATCTGACCGATTGGAAACATCGAATATGATTTTTGACTGATATTCAAAAATATTGTCATTAGACACATATCTGTTTTTTTCAGACGGTATGATGTCCGTATTTTTATGGATATGTTCGTCCTGTTCGGAAAACATCTCCACATTGATACCGCTTTGTTCCGATGCCATATAGATCAGATTCCGGTCATAGTACGGTATCTTCATTTCTTTTGCCAATATTTTTCCGATGGTTCTTCCGCCGCTGCCGTAAGCTCTGGCGATTGTAATGACAGTATTTCTCATATCAAACCTCTGCTGTTTCATTTGTTTTGTCCTGTGCGGTATCCGTCTTATTATTTTTTCTTTCTTTGATAATTTGTTCCAACTGTAATTTGGAGAATCTGTAACGTTTTTTACAAAAATGACAAAGAGCTTCGGCATAGCCTTTTTCATCTGCCATAGAACGTATCTCGTCTTCCGGCAAAGTGATAAATGCATTGATTACTTTTTCCCTGCTGCAAGTGCAGGCATAATGTATAGGCATCTCATCAAGTACTTCCACTTGAAATCCATCAAGTGCCTTTTCACATATTTCCCGGATAGACATTCCTTTGGCAAGCATTGTCGTCATAGGTTCCAGTTTGCTGACATTTTCTTCGATTTTATCGATCGTTGTTTCATCTGCTCCCGGCAGAAGCTGTATCAGCAGTCCTCCCGCTAACAGCACCTCGTGATTTCTCTTATCAAGAAGCACACCCAATGCACAAACAGTCGGTATCTGTTCGCTTGAGGCATAATAATTGGTAATATCTTCGGCAATTTCTCCCGACACAAGTTCTACCATACCAATATAAGGTTCTCCCGTGCCGTAATCCTTCATTACATTCAGCACACCGGTTTTGCCAACAGCCTTTGCTACATTGATTTTGCCGTTTTCATAATATTCGGTCGGGCAGTCGGGGTTCTGCAAGTATCCCCGTACATTTCCTCTACTGTCCGACACGGCGATAATCGCCCCTGTTTCGCTTTGATTGCCGTTGATTCTCAGCGTGATGCTGGCATTATCCTGTTTCAGCTGAGCACCCATAATGGAGGCTGCCGTGAGAAGTCTGCCCAAAGCAGCTGAACCAACAGCGGAAGTCAGATGCACTTTTGAGGCGGTATATACCAGATTGGACGTATCGACTGCCGCAGCCATCACTGCACCGTCTGATGTAATACATCTTATGATTTTATCTTCATTCATAATTAATTCTTCCTTGTCACATAAATTTCTCTTTGAGAATCCGCTTTAGGACTTTCAAAACTCATATCGTCATACACGGCTTCAATACACAATCCGGAGCTTGTCAGCATTTCCGTCATTTCTTCCCGTGTGTAGGCACGCTCCGAAAACTGCTCGGAGTATCTTTCATATATTGTACCTCTCGGAACAAAAAAGTCAAGGGTGATAATGACTTTATTGTTTCTCGCATTAAAATTATTCTGCCATGCACAGAAAACATCTTTTTTATCATATATATAGCAATTGTCGCCAAGCACATATTGATGTTTATACACTGTATTGGCATCAAAGACAAACAATCCACCGTCATTCAGGTACCGGTACACCGATTCAAAAGTTTTGCAGACATCATTCTTCGACGGAAGGTGATTGATACTGTCAAGCGTACACAAACAGGTGTCAATGGTTCCGAAAAGATGGAGGTGCTGCATTTTCTGATGCAGAAACATTATCTGAAAACCCTGTTCGGCTGTTTTTTGCTGTGCTGCTGTCAGCATATCCGCCGATGCATCTGCACCAAATATATCGACACCTCTTTTATATAATTCAACAGCCAGACTGCCCGTTCCGCAGGCAAGGTCAAGGGTAAGACCGAATTCGTGATGATGACGTTTCATTATTTCGGTAATGTAATCAGCTTTTTTATCATATTCCACATTATCCGTGAGGCTGTCGTAAAAATCCGCAAAATACGAGTATGAACTCAAGCATTCTCCTCCTCTTCGTTTTCTTTCAGTCGATGAAATGTCATAACATAACCGTCACTGCCGTAATTCAATGAACGATTCACACGGCTGATGGTTGCTGTGCTTGCTCCCGTTTGAAGAACAATCTCATTATAAATTTCGCCCTCGTTCAGCATTTTTGCGACAATATATCTTTGCGCCATCGCTTTGATTTCCGGTACGGTGCACAAATCGTCAAAAAATGCATAACATTCATCTACACTTTTCAGTGTTAAAATTGCTTTGAAAAGTGTTTCCGTATTGGAATTTTTAATTTTCGGATTCATCAGATCATTCCTCCGTATACTGAATTTATTGTATTAAAATTTTAACACATTAAAACAAAAAAGTAAATATGCAATTTATTTTTTCCGCCGTATATGCTACAATGATCTCATCAACAAACGCCAAAGGAGATGAAAACAATGCCCTATGCCATTGAAATTGACCTGCACGGTCATACAAGCGAAAGTGCCAGAAAATTATTGACGGATACAATGAAAAAACTCCCCAAAAACATACGTGAAATCAATGTGATACACGGTTATCGGGGAGGTACGGCACTGCAAAGTACCGTCAGAAATTTTAAACATCCCAAAATCGAACGAAAAATTATTGGTCTGAATCACGGTTCTACCATATTTCTGATCAAAACCGAGCCATGACAAAGCCGTTGCGATAGAAATATTTTTTTAAAGGTGTTCCTGCTTCTTTTTCCGGTTTTTAAAAATCCATTTATCATTGTTGTACAGAAACATCAAAAGTGCCATAGAAATGATGATAATATACCCAATAAAGCTGTATATATCGGGGATTTCTCCCAGAAAGGCAAAACCCAGCAGTGTAGCAAATATAATCTGTGAATAATCATATACCGATATTTCACGGGCAGGTGCATTGCAGTAGGCTGCTGTAATACCGAACTGACCGCCCGATGCCGAAAGTCCTGCACCGATCAGCATCAGTATCTGCCACCATTCCATCGGGTGAAAATCGAACAGCATATACGGCAGCGTGACCACACACGAAAAAACAGAGAAAAACAATACAATCAAAGAACCGTTTTCCTTTTTTGTGCCGAGGACACGCACCATCGAATAAGCAAATCCTGCACACAATCCGCCGCACAGTCCTATTGCCGATGGAATCAGTTCCACATTCTGAAAGGACGGTTTGATAATAAACATCGTTCCGACAAATGCAAGAAATACCGCAGAGCCCTGCAAAAACGTTAATTTCTCCTTTAATAAAAAGAATGAAAAGATAATCACAAAAAACGGTGACATCTTATTCAGTATGGAAGCATCGGCAAGCGGTATATGATCTATCGCATAAAAATTGCATAATATCCCGAGCGTTCCTGTTGCCGAACGGAGCAGAAGATATTTGAAATTTCCTTTTTTCCATTTGAAACTGTTTTTGTTTTTCAGCATTACCCCCAATGCAAAAAATACTGCCACAAAATTCCGGAAAAAACTTTTCTGCACAGACGGTATATCTCCCGACAGTCTGACAAACAAATTCATAAAAGCAAAACAAAACGCCGATAAAATGATATAGATGATCGCTTTATTTTTTTTACTCAATTTCCATCCCTCACTTATTTCAGAATTCGTTTCACATCTTCGCACCCTACGGCATAGATAGGAAACAGGCTCTTAAAACTTTTTGCCTTTTTATTATATTACAAACTGCATACAAGGTCAAATGTGAATGAGCCGCTTAGTTGGATAAAAATTGTTGTCTTTTATAAAAATCACCGCTGATTTATGAACGATTGTCATTGACGGTATAGGTTTCAAATGATATACTATATTTGCTTGATGAATGCAAAATATGATATCAAGGAGGGCTGCTTTGTGAAAAGATATGTTATTGCCAAATAAGCTTTGGCTGTTTCAATAAATGTAAATCAAATCTAATATTGTTATAGCCATTGCTTGACCTGAGATTTTATTGATTTTAGGAGGCAACAATGAGCTATCTTAGAGCAGAAGATGTTCTGCCTAAAAATATTATTGAAATGATTCAGCAATATGTGGACGGTGAAAATATCTATATTCCAAAAAAATCCGACTGCCGTTCTGACTGGGGGTCGAGATCGGGTATCAAAAAGGAACTCGAAGAAAGAAATTCCTGTATTTTTGCTGACTATGTTTCCGGCAAGACAATACCGGAACTCGCCGATCACTATTGTCTGTCTGACAAAAGCATTCAGAGAATCATTTTACAGTGCAAAAAAAAATAGCAAGCCGGCATTTTAATTTGTCGGCTTGTTGTTTTTTATAATTGTTTTTGAGGTTTACCTGTCAAAACAAATACGCTATAATAGGACTCAGATAAAATATCAAACGAAAGGATTAACACCTATGGAAATTAAAAGACTGATCGACAATCCCGAAACAAAAAATGAAATGGCACAATGGTTTCACGAAAAATGGGGCATTCCGCTGGAAGCCTATCTGGAAAGTATGGACGAATGTCTGAAAAATCAATCAGGTGTTCCCCAGTGGTATGTCGCTGTGGAGGACAGCAAAATGATCGGCGGACTTGGTGTAATAAAAAATGATTTTCATAATCGCAAGGATTTAACGCCGAATGTCTGTGCCGTTTACGTGGAGGAAGATCATCGCTGTCAGGGAATTGCAGGCAAACTTCTCCATTTTGTCTGTGAAGATATGAAGAAATACGGTATCGACACACTTTATCTGTTGACCGACCATACTTCATTTTATGAAAGATACGGCTGGAAATTTTTATGTATGGTACAGGGTGACGATGAACCCGATATGGCAAGAATGTATATCCATCAATGAAATGTTGTAACCTCGTTTCAGGATACGTTTGAAATCTTTTTTGAAGTTAGTTTCATACTTAATCGTCAGCATACAAATCCTCCATCAGCTCTGAAACCGAATTAAATCCTCTGCTGAGTCCTACTCCATTTCTTACATTTTCTATGGCTCTTTTTGTGACATCATTCGGAACCTCTGTCGTAAGTTCAAATGGTATCCTTTGTTCTCTTACGACTGTTCTTGCAAAAATGTTGAAGGCTGCACTTACTGATAAACCTATCTCCTCACAAAACTTATCGAAAGCGATTTTTGTAGCCTCATCCATTCTGATATTAACATTTGTCATTGCCATAATCTGATCCCCCTTTTTTATTTCTGAGATCGTTATACGCAAATCCGCTGCAATTGTCAATATATTTGTATTAATATAATAGATATTTTATAGAATTATCATAGCATCACCGAAACTAAAAAATCTGTATTTTTTCTGAACGGCAATTTTATAGGCATTCATAACATTGTCATAGCCTGCAAAAGCCGAAACCAGCATTATCAGTGTGCTTTCGGGAAGATGAAAATTCGTGATAAGTCCGTCGAGCACTTTAAATTTAAAACCGGGATAAATAAATATATCCGTCCAGCCCTCACTCGCTCTGATATGACCATCTTTTTGTGCCGCTGTTTCCAGTGTACGGCAGCTTGTGGTACCTACTGAAATGACACGACCGCCGTTTTTCTTTGTTTCATTAATCAAATCAACAGTTTTCTGAGGAATTTCATAATGCTCGGAATGCATATGATGTTTAGTGACATCATCCACTTTGACGGGACGAAATGTTCCCAGTCCGACATGGAGCGTTACAAAACCTATTTTGACACCCTTGTCTTTCACTTTTTGAAGCAGTTCATCGGTAAAATGCAAACCTGCCGTAGGTGCCGCAGCCGAACCTAATTCTCTGCTGTAAACGGTCTGATAACGTTCTTTGTCTTTCAGTTTTTCGTGTATATACGGCGGCAGGGGCATCTGACCGAGCTGATCAAGTGCTTCATAAAAATTGCCGTCACACTCAAACTGCAATATTCTGTTTCCATCCTCAAGAACATCGGTGACAGTGCAGGTCATCAGACCGTTTCCGAATGAAAAGCGTGTACCAATCTTTGCTTTTTTGCCTGGTTTCGCCAGAGCTTCCCAACATTTATCTTCAATATGTCTTAACAGCAGAAATTCCACATTTGCTCCCGTTTCATCTTTAGTTCCGTAGATTCTGGCAGGCAGTACTCTTGAATCATTCAGTATCAGACAATCTCCCTCTTTGAGATAGTCAATGATGTCATAAAAGTGCTGATGTTTAATTTCGCCGGTTTCTCTGTTCATTACCAGAAGTCTGGAACTGTCACGAGGTTCAAGCGGTGTCTGTGCAATCAATTCTTCGGGAAGATCATAGTAAAAATCACTTGTTTTCATTATTTTTCGTTCCTTTCATTTGCATCGTCTTCCGCCTGCATCGGAGCAATGACCGTTCCGCCCCCTAATACCAGATCATCATCATAGCATACCAGTGCCTGACCGCAGGTGATCGCCCGCTGCGGCTGATCGAAGACCACTTTGATATTGCCGTTTTGCAGCGGATACAGCGTTGCCGGCTGTTCTTTCTGATTATAACGCACACGGGCATTGACTCTGAGGGGTGTTTTCGGTTCAGCGATCGAAAGCCAGTTGACATCGTTGGCATA
This sequence comes from uncultured Ruminococcus sp., assembly GCA_902773135.1. Lineage (GTDB taxonomy): Bacteria > Bacillota > Clostridia > Oscillospirales > Acutalibacteraceae > UBA1213. The sequence goes on along the minus strand of CACYDP010000084.1, from coordinate 27,734 downwards.
CGCCGTATCGGTAAACAGGTCTTCATTGGAGCCAAGTGTAACGGTGTTGTGTTCCATATCTTTTGACACCACATAAGCAGGCTTTCCAAGAGCGATGCCAAGTCCTTTACGCTGCCCTACGGTATAGCGGATAATACCGTTATGTTCACCGAGAATATTGCCGTTTGTATCAATGAAACTGCCTTTCGGAAATTGTTTTCCCGTATAATTTTCGATAAAGCTCGCATAATCACCGCCCGGCACAAAACATATATCCTGACTGTCAGGTTTGGAAGCATTGACAAGTTCGTATTCTCTTGCAATTTCTCTGGTACGTTCCTTTGTGATTTCGCCTACGGGAAACAATGTTTTGGAAAGCTGTTCCTGTGTCATTCCATAAAGAACATAACTTTGGTCTTTTGACGGGTCTTTGCCTTTTTTCAAGAAATACCGCCCTGTTTTTTCATCATATCCCCGTCTGACGTAATGCCCCGTTGCAATATAATCCTGTCCGAGCAGTTCGGCACGTTTTAACAGGGCATCAAACTTAATAAAACGATTGCAGTCGATGCAAGGATTGGGAGTAAGACCATTGATATAGGAATTGTTGAATTTATCGATCACACATTCTTTGAATCGCTCGCCGAAATTATAGACATAATGATGAAATCCCAATTTACTTGCCACATAGCGTGCATCCTCCACGTCATCAAGAGAACAGCAGCTTTTTTTACAGTCAAGCTGTATATCTTCATTGGTAAACAGCCGCAGCGTTGCTCCTATGACATCGTAATCTTTCATCAAAAGAACAGCAGCCACCGAACTGTCAACACCTCCGCTCATTGCCACGAGTACTTTTTTTCTCTCGCTCATTGTTTTTCACCTCTTTATCCTATCACGTCCCACGGCGTAAGCATACCAACAATACGTCCGTCATAAGAACCGTTTGACATAATAAATATCGCCGCAAGACGTTTGCTTTTTTTGATCTTTTTATTAAATTCGCTTCTGACTGTAAACAGCGTTGTATCTTCCGGCATAAACATAAAACGTTCCGTTTCGTGTTTATCCGGCGGCAGCAGCTCCGCAAAATCTCCTATTGTCATATTATCATTAATATCCGACATTCCCATATTCAAAGCATAAGAGAACACCGTACCGACACTGAAAATTCCCGTAAATTCACCATTGTCTATCACAGGTACGTGAGAAAATCCCTGCCGCTGCATTCTACGCATCACGGTTTTTGCTTTTTGTGAAGAACCGGTTTTTAATATTTCGTTATAAAGAGTGGCATACTGAACGGCAAGCGGAGGCTGTTTGATATGTTCCGTAACGCTTTTCAGAAATTCCGTCATCGCATTGGACGGCTCCAGGATACGTTCCCCTGCAAATTCGGAATGATGTGATAAAAGATTCCGTATTTCCCTGCAAAGATTCAGTCTGTCTTTATATTCTCTGCCTTCTTTGTCATTGATATATCTGACAATCGGACTGCCGGCTGTTTTATCTTCAATACTGTATTTTTTACAAAGTTCTTCTTCCAGCAGACGATAACTGTCCAGAAATTCCTCTGCTCTGCCCATCTCCTCTGCACCTCCCGAAACTGTTTGTCTAAGAGCCTGATGCTATTATTCGACCTGATACCTTTCAGCCAGATAATCATCATAACTTTCTGTTACGTCCTTGATACCGTTCTTTTCCAATACAATGATTCTGTTGGCTACGGTAGAAATAAATTCGTGGTCGTGTGAAGTAAACAAAACAACACCCTTAAAACTCTGAAGTCCCTTGTTCACTGCCGTGATAGATTCCAGATCAAGATGGTTGGTCGGCTGATCCAGCACCAGACAGTTCGCACCGAACATCATCATTCTTGACAGCATACATCTGACCTTTTCACCGCCCGAAAGGACTTTCACAGGCTTGAATACATCATCGCCCGAAAACAACATTCTTCCCAGAAAACCTCTGAGATACGTATCGGTATTATCATTGCCTCTCACATACTGACGCAGCCAGTCGATGATGGACATATCATTGCCTTCAAAGAACTTGGTATTGTCCTTCGGAAAATAGGACTGCGATGTACTGACACCCCACTTGAATTTACCTTCATCAGCTTCGGTAATACCCATCAGAATATCAAACAAAGCTGTGACGGCAATTTCATTATCACAAAGAAATGCCACTTTATCCGTTCTTTCAATACGGAAAGAAACATTATCCAGTACCTTTTCACCGTCAATCGTCTTACTGAGATTTTCAACAGTCAGCACTTCTTTTCCGACTTCTCTGTCCATTGTAAATCCCACAAAGGGATAACGGCGGCTTGAAGCAGGCATTTCTTCGACCGTCAGTTTATCGAGAAGTTTTCTTCTGGAAGTAGCCTGCTTGGATTTTGATTTATTAGCTGAAAAACGCTGTATAAAGCTTTGCAGTTCCTTGATTTTTTCTTCGGTCTTTTTATTCTGCTGCTTGATCATAGCCTGCATCAGCTGTGAAGATTCATACCAGAATTCATAGTTGCCGACATACATTTTGATCTTGTTATAGTCAATATCGACCATATGTGTACATACAGTATTAAGGAAATGACGGTCATGCGATACAACAATGACCGTTCCCTGATAATCAAGAATAAAATCTTCAAGCCACGCAATTGCTTTGATATCAAGGTTATTGGTAGGCTCATCAAGAAGAATGATTTCGGGATTGCCGAACAAAGCCTGTGCCAGCAGCACTTTTACTTTTTCATTGCCCGTAAGGGAACTCATCTGCGAATAAAGGATTTCTTCGCCCAGACCCAGTCCCTGAATCAGTTTGGATACATCGCTTTCTGCTTCCCAGCCGTTCATTTCGGCAAATTCGGCTTCCAGCTCCGATGCTCTGATACCATCTTCATCAGAAAAGTCTTCTTTCATATAGATAGCATCTTTTTCTTTCATCACGTCATACAGTTTTTTGTTGCCGTAGATAACGGTATCCAACACCGTATATTCATCAAATGCAAAATGATCCTGTTTGAGCACAGACATTCTGGTATTCGGCGGAATGATGACCTCCCCCTTGGTAGGTTCCAAATCACCCGACAGCACTTTTAAAAAAGTCGATTTTCCTGCACCATTTGCTCCGATAATGCCGTAGCAGTTACTTTCGGTAAATTTGAGGTCAACTCCCGAAAAAAGCGGCGTACCGCTGAAATTGACCGATACGTTTGAAACTGTTATCATAATATTCCTTTTCCTTTCGCTCTGTAATATCACTTTATTCCCAACGATAGTCTCTTAACTGCCCATGAGAAAGTAAATGCGGATAATCCCATTGTCTTAAAATTTCATAGACGGCTATGGCAGCCGAATTTGACAAATTAAGACTTCGTGCTTCGCTGATCATCGGAATACGCACCGTTGTATCAGGATTATCGTACAGCAGTTTTTCGGGCAGACCTTTTGTTTCCTTTCCGAAAACAATGTATACAGAATCGGGATAATGTATATCGGTATATTTTTGAGGTGCTTTGGTGGAAAAATAGTAGTATGTTCCGCCTTTGGTACGCTCAAAAAAATCACTCAGATTTTCATAGTAAGTAATATCCAGCAAATACCAATAGTCAAGTCCCGCTCTTTTCAGTTTTTTATCATCTATGGCAAAACCCATCGGTTTTACAATATGAAGTCTTGCTCCCGTTGCCGCACAGGTACGGGCAATATTTCCCGTATTCTGAGGTATTTCGGGCTCTACAAGAACGATATTCAATTCCGGCATTGTTCATTCTCCGTTTTATCAAGTGATACCCCAAACCCGCTTTTTGCGAATTCCGGATAAATACCTTTATTTCATTTAATTTGTAACTTATGACACAACATAAAGCAAGGAGGAACCCGTTTTGGATTTCCTCCTGTTTGTCGCTATGTGAGCTGCCGATTTCGCAGTGATGATATTCCGTCTGATGAAACGGCATATCAAAACTTTCTGAAACGGTTATATCTCAGTTCGATCAGTCTTTCCGGGGACAGTTCTTTTTTCTTCTCCAGTGTTTCGGAGATAAGATTTTTCAGACTGTCAAACAATTTACTGTCAACATCTTTCGGTTCACGGATAATTCTTTCTATGACACCGAGTTTAAACAAGTCTTTGGAAGTGAGTTTCAAACACTCAGATGCTTCTGCGGCTTTGCCCGAATCTTTCCAGAGAATGCTCGCACAACCCTCCGGAGAAATAACAGAATAGATAGCATTTTCCAACATCCACACTTCATCCGCAACCGCAAGAGCCAATGCTCCTCCGCTGCCGCCCTCACCAATCAGTATGGATAAAATCGGCGTTCTGAGCGTCATCATTTCCATCAGGTTCTCGGCAATGGCAAGTCCCTGTCCTCTTTCTTCCGCACCGATTCCGCAATAAGCACCTGCCGTATCCACAAAACAAATAACAGGTCTTTTGAATTTTTCGGCCTGTTTCATCAAACGCAGAGCCTTACGGTACCCTTCCGGATGTGCCGCACCAAAATTGCGATCCATTCTTTCTTTGAGGTTACGTCCTTTTTCCAGTCCGATCACCGTAACCGGACTGCCGTTCAGTTCGGCGATTCCACCCACAACGGCTTTATCGTCGGCAAAACGTCTGTCGCCGTGAAATTCAAAAAAGCTGTCACCGAAAATTCTCGTAATATAGTCAATCGAGGTAGGACGATTGTTGGCTCTTGCCGCCGTAACGCAATCATATGCACTCATTGTCTTCGTCCTCCTTTGTGCTTTCTTTCGTCGGTACACTGCAGTGCAAACTTAAAATTCTGGCAAGCGATGATTTCATATCTTTTCTCTCCACCACAGCATCTACAAAACCTTTTTCCAACAGGAATTCAGCAGACTGAAAATCTTTTGGCAATTTTTGCCTGATGGTCTGCTCTATGACTCTGGGACCGGCAAAACCAATCAATGCGTGAGGTTCAGCGAGAATAATATCTCCTTCCATCGCAAAACTTGCTGTAACACCGCCCGTTGTAGGATCAGTCAGCACAGTTATGTAAAGAAGTCCCGCATCGCTGTGTTTTTTGGCAGCTCCGCTTGTCTTTGCCATCTGCATCAGGGACATAATGCCCTCCTGCATTCTGGCACCTCCCGATACCGTAAAGATAATGATAGGAAGTTGGTTTTCGGCAGCATATTCAAAGGCACGGGTTACTTTTTCACCTGTGACCGTTCCCATGGAACCCATCATAAACTGTGAGTTCATCACTGCCATCACGGTATCATAACCGCCGATTTTTGCCATACCCGTTATCACAGATTCATTTTCACCGCTGTTGATTTTAGCATTTTTCAGTTTGCGTGCATAGTCGGGAAAGTCAATAATATTGGAAGAAGTCATATCCGCATCGAATTCGGTAAATGTTCCTTCATCAACAGTCATTTCTATGCGTTGTCTGGCAGCAATACGGAAATGATAGCCGCATTTCGGACAAACTTTGAAATTATCAACAAGATCCGAGGATAATATCACATTTTTGCAGATAGGGCATTTCACCCACAATTCATCGGGAATATACGGGTGATTTTCCGCAAATTCTCCTTGATTTTCAAGTTCGTTTTTCGGTTTTAAAAAATTAAAAATATCTTTCGTATTCAACGCATACACCTGACCATTCTTGTTTATATTTTATATTAAAATCTTTCATCAGAATTCAAGACGGACACTTGCTGTCAGCCTTTATTTTTCTGAAAATTTTCCATAAAGTCGGTAGTATATTCACCCGAAACAAAAGAGGGATCGGACAAAATGTCTATATGCAAATCCCTGTTATGCTTAATTCCGTTGATTGTCAGTTCGCTGAGTGCCATTTTCATCTTGCGTATGGCAAGCTCACGTGAACGAGCCTGAACGATCAGTTTTCCTATCATCGAATCATAATAAGGCGGTATGGAATAATCCTGATAAATAGCTGTATCGAATCGTACATTGGGACCTCCCGGAACGTGAATAAACTCAATTTTGCCGCAGCTGGGAGCAAAATTCCTGTCGGGGTCTTCCGCATTGATTCTGCATTCTATCGCATTTCCGTGCATAAATATCCTATCCTGTGTCAGCGTCAGTTTTGCTCCCGATGCAATTCTTATCTGCCACTGCACAATGTCAAATCCCGTAATAGATTCCGTAACGGCGTGTTCTACCTGCAAACGTGTATTCATTTCCATAAAATAGAAATTCTTATCACTGTCAAGCAAGAATTCCACTGTTCCGGCATTTTCGTAATTCACCGCTTTAGCTGCCTTGACAGCGGCTTCCATCATTTTTTTTCTTATATCAGGGCTGATGGCAGGGGACGGACTTTCTTCTATCAATTTCTGATTTTTTCGCTGAACGGAACATTCACGTTCGCCAAGGCAAACAACATTCCCGTACTTATCACTGAGAAGCTGCATTTCAATATGCTTGACAGGATTCAGAAAACGTTCCATATAAACTGCACCGTCACCGAAAGCACTCTGTGCTTCTGCTTTGGCGGAAAGAAAGGCATTGTCAAAATCTTCAACTCTGTCAACACGCCTGATACCTCTGCCGCCGCCGCCCGAACGTGCTTTGACAAGCAGCGGAAAACCGATTTCCATTGCTTTGGCACGGGCTTCGTCGACATCGTCGATAATATCGCTGCCGGGAGTCACAGGAACACCTGCGGCTCTCATTGTTTTTCTTGCCTCGTCCTTATCTCCCAGACGCTCGATCATTCTTGCATTCGGACCGATAAATTCAATATTACACTTTTCGCAGAGCGAAACAAACTTTGCATTTTCGGACAGCAATCCGTAACCCGGGTGTATTGCCTGGGCACCCGACACAACGGCAACCTCAAGAATGGCAGCCATATTGAGATAGCTGTCGGCAACCTGCGGTCCGCCTATACAGTAGCTTTCATCTGCCATACTTACGTGAAGTGCGTTTTTGTCTGCCTGTGAATACACAGCAACCGTAGAGATTCCCATTTCACGGCAGGCACGAATAATTCTTACAGCTATTTCGCCTCTGTTGGCAATCAGTATTTTTGAAAACAACGGTTACACCCTTTCGATCAGAGCAAACGAAAATTCTGCCGAAACACAAAGTTTTCCGTCAACATATCCCTTGCCCTTTATAAAATAGAACATTCCGCGATTCCTTGTCAATTCGCATTTTATCTCAAAAGTATCGCCAGGCAAAACTTTATTTTTAAATTTTGCCTTTTCGATACCCGTAAAATAAGGGATGCTTACAGCTGATTTTTCGGCAATAATGACAGCACTTGCCTGAGCCATCATTTCACAGAGAATCACTCCCGGCACTACGGGATTTCCGGGGAAATGACCGTCCAAAAACCATTCATCGCCCGTAATATATTTTTTACCCTCACAGGTATTTTCACTGGTTTTGGATGCTTCATCTATCAAAAGCATCGAATTTCTGTGAGGTATCACGTTTTTCAATTCTTCCTTATTCATACCAACACCCTCTGTCATTCAATTTATTCCGATGCTTCCGGCATCATTTTATCATAAACAGATCCTGACCGTATTCAACGACCTGACCGTTATCAACACAGATCTCAGTAATCTCGCCGTCCTTTTCGGCAGTCACTTCATTCATCAGTTTCATTGCTTCTATCAGGCAGATCACATCACCTTTTTTCACCCTTGCACCTACCGTCACATACGGATCTTTATCAGGTGAGGGTGCTGCATAGAACACGCCTACCATCGGTGAAGTGATAGCGGTTGAACCATCATTGACGTGCTTGGTTTCTTCTGTCTGAACAAAAGGCGATTTCACCTCATTGACAGCAGCTAACGGTACTGCGGCTTCTGCGTTCTGCACGGGAAGTGCACTTACCACAGCACATTCTTTTTTCTGTGTGATCAGAAGCTGCTGTCCGTCCGTATTTTTGATGTCGATTTTTGTTGCCTTTGATTTGTCAAATGCTGCCAGTATTTCTTTAATTTCATCAACACTGTACATTTTGTTGGACCACCTTTATCTATGATTTATCAGATTTTTTTCATTGCAATGCAAGCATTGTGTCCGCCAAATCCGAATGTTGTTGAAATAGCCATTGTCAGCGGTGCTTCAACGGCATTATTCGGCGTATAATCAAGATCGCACTCGGGATCGGGTTCTTTATATCCTATGGTAGGCGGAACAATTCCCTCGTTCAGTGCCAAAACAGAAGCAATCGCTTCCACTGCTCCTGTTGCACCGAGCATATGTCCGGTCATTGATTTTGTGGAACTGATATGAGCTTTATAGGCATCGTCACCGAGAGCAATTTTAAATGCTTTTGTTTCGCTTGAATCGTTCATCGGCGTACTGGTACCGTGGGCATTGATATACAATTCTTCTCCACTGTGATAATCGGATTCTTCCAAAGCGATTTTGATGCATTCCGAAGAACCTTTGGCATCGGGGTCGGGAGCTGTGATATGATGTGCATCACAGGTATTGCCATAGCCGCTGATTTCGGCATAGATCTTGGCACCTCTTGCCTTTGCGTGTTCATATTCTTCCAGAATAAGTATGCCGGCACCGTCACCCATAACAAAGCCACTTCTTCTCTTGTCAAAAGGAATCGATGCCTGTTTCGGATCGTCACTGAGTGTCAGAGCCTTACAGCTGGCAAAACCCTTGATAGCAAGGGGTGATATTGCTGCTTCCGAACCGCCGGCGATGATGGCATCGGCAAATCCGTATTTAATGGCATGGAAAGCTTCTCCGACTGCGTGAGTCGATGTTGCACACGCTGTCACAACAGGAAGACACGGACCTTTTGCATCATATTTGATTGCAATATTTCCCGCAGCAATATTACCTATCATCATAGGAATAAAGAACGGGGAAATATTTTTATTGTTGAACATATTGCAGCACTGGTCGTAGAAAGTCTGTATACCGCCCACACCGGAGCCTACATATACTCCCAGACGTTCGGGGGCGATATTGCCTTTCAGTTCACTGTCCTCCATTGCCTGAGCAGCAGCCACGAGAGCATACTGACAGAAAAGATCCAATTTACGAAGTTCTCTTTTTTCAATATATTGTGTGGGATCGAAATCCTTGATTTCTGCGGCAACCTTTGCTTTTGTCATTTCGGGATCAAAACTCTTGATAATATCAATACCGCAGACACCATTTTTCATTGATATCCAGGTATCTTTCACATTATTTCCGATTGGCGTTACAGCACCCAATCCTGTTACTACTACTCTTCTCATTACGGTAAATCCTTTCTGCGAAACATTCTTCGCTTTTGTTATTGATGTGATTTGCCAACTTCTGCATTTTTATTGTTTATATTGCCATTCCGCCGTCAACTTTAAGAACTTCACCTGTAATATACGATGCTTCATCAGATACAAGAAACGCAACCGCATTTGCAATATCCTCGCCGGCACCGACACGCTTCATCGGAATTGCTGCCAGAGCCGCCTCTTTTGCCTTCTCAGGCATTGCCGCAGTCATATCCGTTTCAATAAAGCCCGGTGCCACGGCATTGACTGTTACTTTTCTTGCTGCCAGTTCTTTGGCAGCGGATTTGGTAAGACCGATAATGCCTGCTTTGGCACTGGCATAGTTTGCCTGACCCGCATTGCCGTTAATTCCGATAATCGAAGAAATATTAACGATTCTTCCGCTGCGTTTTTTCATAAAATGCTGATATGTACTCTTGATCATATTGAATGTACCTTTCAGATTCACATTGATAACGCTGTCGAAATGTTCTTCTTTCATTGAAAGAATCAAACCGTCCTTGACGATACCGGCATTGTTGACCAGAATGTCCACCCCTCCGAAATCGGCAATGACTTCTGTGACCAGATTTTTGGCATCATTCATACTTGAAACATCACAGGAATACGCTTTTGCTTTGACTCCGAGTTGTTCGATTTCAGCAACTGTTTCATCGGCTTTTTCCCTGTTGCCGGCATATACCACTGCCACGTTAGCTCCCAGAGAAGCCAGTTTAATGGCAATCGCCTTGCCGATTCCTCTTGAAGAACCTGTAACGATTGCATTTTTTCCGCTTAAATTGATCATAATGGTCCCAAACTCTTAAAGAGTTTCCAGTCCCTCCTTATTTTCTATATTGACTGCTTCCACATCGGAAACGATTTTTTTGATCATACCTGTCAGTGTTTTTCCGACACCGACTTCTATAAATCTGTCCGCACCGTCGGCTTTCATATGCTCTACGCTTTTTCTCCATCTTACACTTTTCTTTACCTGATTAACCAAGATATTTTTATAATCGCCCTCATAAGGATAAGATGTAAGATTGGCATAAACCGGAATCTTGGGATCATTGAAGGTGACATTCTGAACATAGGCTTCCAGTTTGTCTGCCGCTTCATTCATAAAGGGAGAATGAAATCCTCCGCTGACATCCAGTTTCACGATTCTGCCTTTCTTCTTTTTAACTTCTTCACAGAAAGCATCAAATTCTTCCTCGTCGATAGAAACAACTGTCTGCAAACTGGTATTATAGTTAACAGGATATGCCTGCTGAAAACCCTGACAGATTTCTTCCACCTCTTCGGCTGTAATCTTCAGAACAGCCGCCATCAAACCGTTGCTTTTCTGAGCGGCATCGTTCATATATTCGGCTCTTTTGCATACCAGTTTAAACGCTTCTTCGTATGACAGCATACCGGCAAACGCAGCGGCAGCCACTTCTCCGAGTGAAAATCCGGCAACCATATCGGGCTTGATTCCCTTTTCAACAACAGCCTCCGCTGCTGCAAGGTCACAGATAAAAACACAGGGCTGTGTATTGATTGTCTGTGAAAGTTCTTCTTTTGTTCCCTCAAAACACTGTCTGAGCGTTCCGGGACGAATACTTTCTGCCATATCAAAAACAGCTTTTGCCGCTTTGGAATTTTCATAAATTTCTTTTCCCATTCCGGGATACTGGGCACCCTGTCCCGAGAATACAAATGCAGTTTTTCCCATAATCAACCATTCCTTTCCCGTATCAACTTATTTATTCCAGCGGATAACGCAGCTTCCCGTGGTAAGACCTGCACCGAAAGCACACATTGCTATAATGTCGCCTTTTTTGATAAATCCTGAATGGCTCGCTTCATCAAGAGCCAATGGCACACTTCCGGAAGATGTATTTCCGTAATGCTGTACATTGCAGAAAAACTTTTCTCTGTCTATATCAAGATTTTTTGCCGAAGCATTGATAATACGGATATTTGCCTGATGAGGAATCACACAGTCCACATCAGAAAGTGCAAGACCGGCATCCTGTACTGATTTGGTAATGCCGTCCGCCATTGCCTTTACCGCAAATTTATAGACTTCATTGCCCATCATATGAAGAACCGCTTTTTTCTCTTCGTGTTCATAGAACGGTGATGAATTGGAACCATGAGGAATAATAAGCACCCTGTCATCACCCTTGGCGGTAATATTGATAGAAAGAAGGTCGTCACCCTCCCCGAGAACAGCCGCTGCTCCTCCGTCACCGAACAACACACAGGTTGAGCGGTCTGTCCAGTCCGTTATATTAGAAAGATTATCCATTGAAACGATCAGCACATGTTTTACTTTTTTACGAACAAAATAACCATCTGCAATATCAAGAGCATAGATAAAGCCCGAACAAGCGGCATTGACATCAAACGCCGGACAATCTGCACCCAATTCTTTCTGGATCATACAGCCTTGTGACGGTGTAATGTTTTCTCCACGCATTGTCGAGCATATAATCAGATCCAAACCAGCTGCTGTAATTCCTGCATCTTCAAGAGCAGCCTTTGCCGCAGTCACAGTAAGATCTGTCAATGTTTCGCTTTTACACACACGACGTTCTTCAATACCCGTTCTTGTACGAATCCATTCGTCACTTGTTTCAACCATTGTTGAAAGCTCATCATTTGTCATTACATACTCAGGCACTGCCTTACCTGTCCCTAAAATAGTAAAGCTCATTGGTTAATCCTCCGTTTTCTTAAACTGTATATAGAAAATAAAATCGAAATTTACGCATAATTTCCGAATTTACATACAACTTAATTTTACAACAAATACAGTCTGTTTGTCAACAGTGCTGCATAGAAATCACAAATAACACAAAAAAGCAAAAATCAACTTTGCCTTCTGTTCCTTTTGAAACACTTTTCAGGGATGCTGCTCTTAGAGCCTGTTTAACATCTTAGCACCGCACGGCTTTTTGGCACAGATAGGAAGCAGGCTCTCAGATTATGCTATAAAGCAGCATATAGTTGAAATAACTGAGCAAAATTGATTTTTTTATGATAGAAATAGATATTGCAAATCTTCCCGCAGGCAGCCTTTCTAATCACCCATTATATAAATAGCGGGTGCAGGGTGAGCAGTCCCGGTAATGTTTCGGACAAAGCCGCCATATATGGAAATCGGCATCAATCAATGTTGTCCACTGAAGGAAACCTTAATGAAATTACACAGAATTGATAGACAGTTCTTTGGTTTTGACACTTTTGATCGTTCCCTTTTCATCGGTCAGAACAGTAATATTTCCGGAAACATTTTGGATTTCAAAATAATAACCGTCTTTGTCTGCTGTTTTAAATACAGCATTTTCTTTATTCTGATTGACACTGTCAAAAATATCGATAATGCCGACAGGCAATGACTCGTTCATAAAATGAGGTTTTTCGCTTCTGCATACCAATCCGCCCAGCGAAACGCTGCATTTTCCGTCCGCACGGTTAAACGACAAGTTTTTGACCGTATCAGGAGAATGAAACAGCACCGACGCTGTGGAGGAATTTACATAATGAATATGGACATTGTATGTCTGACCGTTATATTCGGTACGCATATCGCTGTCCGTAACCGCACTAATATTGGGAACCTTGCTGTTTTCACTGCACGCTGCACAAGAGAACACGATCATCACCATCAGCAGAAAAGAGAATATTTTTTTCAATCAATCACCCTCTGTCAATAATCGGGCTTTACAACAGATCATCGCTCTATGTCAAAATCCATATCACGTATGGCATCGATCAGATCGCCTGCTTTCATCGTTCGTCTGGAATATTTTTCCGCACAGGCATCTCCTGCCAGTCCGTGATAATAAACCGCATAAACCGCTGATTTTTCCACACTCATTCCCTGTGCTGCAAAAGATGCTGTCATTCCTGCCAAAACATCGCCGCTTCCGCCCTTTGCCATACCGTTGTTGCCGGTTCTGTTAACATACACTTTTCCATCAGGAAAGGCGACCAACGTATTAGCTCCTTTCAATGCCAATATCACATTGTAATTCTGAGCGAAATCTTTTGCCAGTTTATATCTGTTTTTCTGTACCGTTATAATATCCGTTCCCAGCAGTCTTGCCATTTCGCCCGGATGCGGTGTCATTATAATCGGTGCATTTGCCCGTCTTAATACATCTATATTCGCAGCAACTGCATTTATTCCGTCAGCATCGACAATCACCGGCTTCAATGAGGTTTCTATGACACGTGAAACAAATTCTGTTACTCCTGTTCCGGTTCCCAGACCACAGCCTATCAATACTGCACTGCATCGATCGGTAATGTCGTAGATGAGTTTATCAATTTCATATTCACTGATTTTTCCGTCTTCGGTCTGCCGCAGCGGCACAAAAACAGATTCTGTCAGCTTGGCTGCCACAATCGGATAAATCGATTCCGGCAAAGCCGTTTTCAGTATTCCCACACCTGTCCTTAAAGCAGCACTTCCTGCCAATACAGCAGCTCCTGCCATACCGTAAGAACCACATATAGACAGAAGTGTTCCGTTCGTTCCCTTATGAGCCGACATTTTTTTAGGTTTGATATGATTTTCCGCAACAAAGTCATCAGTTGTCTTCATAATATAATGACAGGTATCAATAATATTTTTCGATATACCGACATCCGCCACCCTGATCTCTCCGCAGAAATCCATTGACGGATACAACACGTGAAGCGGCTTCAGACAAGTAAATGATAAAGTAAGGTCGGCATTGAAACAATCGCCCGATATTTCACCGCTGTCACAGTGAATACCGCTGGGAAGGTCAAGGGCAATTTTATATGCTTTTTTATTTTCAGAGCAAATCTGCATAATATCGGAAACCTGCGGATTCAGCATTCCATGAAAACCAATGCCATAGATGGCATCAATAATTATGTCACTTTCTTCTATTACCTGAACACATTCTATCTGCTGGGAATAAAACGCCAGGATCTTCACTTTATCGGGCAGAAGATTGAAGTTCATTTTGGCAAGATCAGTTTTCGGATCACCGTCTGCCAGTATGACACTGACATTTTCACTCATAACGGACAGAAGTCTTGCCGCCACAAAACCGTCTCCGCCGTTATTTCCTGTACCACAAAGAATACATATATTTTTCAATTTATATTTGTACATCATTTCCGCCGCCGTTTCTGCGGCTTTTGTACCCGCTTTTTCCATCAGGTAAGACAAAGTTTTGCCCTGCTCAACGGCACGGTTCTCCATATTTCTGACTTCACTGCTCTCTGCAACTATCATTTTGCTGACACCTCTGTTTCATAATCGATATACCCAACCGGTACATATTTTGTAAGCCATACATCATTGACCGATAAATAAAATTTATATCCGTCACGATACATTTTTCCGCTGCTGACCGTCAGCACAACGGGTTTTCCGTGACGTTTGCCGACTGCTGTGGCAGTATGTTTATCTTTCGACAGATGAACGTATAAACGAGTCTTTGATTTCAGTCCCTCTGTCCGAATCGATTCACAAAATCGTTCTGCTGTACCGTGATACAAATATTCGGGCGGCTCTGTTTCCGTCAGATCAACGTCCACTTTCACAGAATGGCCCTGATTGGCACGGATTTTCGTCCCGTCGGCACTAATTGAATAACGCTGTTTAGCGTCATTTGCAACGATTTCCTCAAGTGTACGGCGGTCAAGAAAATAACGTCCTGTCCGATTGACCCCTTCTATCAGCTCATCAATATTTGCCCAGCCGTGCCTGTCAAGAAGAATGCCTGCCGCAGATGGTTGGTGACGAAGAACAAGACTTAAAAAAATACTGGTATGTTTTTGTTCGGATTGTTTCATTATTCACACCTTTTCTCAAAATTCATTCATCAAATTCATTTAAAATACATACATATTTTAGCACATCGGATAATGTTTTGCAACAAATTCGACAAAAAATACTGTTTTGTTTTTGTGATTGCATCAAATACTCCCCGTACAAAAAAACAAATTCCGTCAATATTGCCTGATCAATCCGACAGAAACCAAACTGCCTGAAAAATCGCAGGCAAATCCGCCAAGCTGATTTCCGTGGAATTCCGTGTACGCTACTTGACTTTTATTGTTATACTGTGATATGATGATGTTGCTAAGGTATTTAGTTTTTTAGGGAGGAAAAAAATATGAAGATATTAAAAGCATTAGCTGTATGCTCTGTAACGGCTCTTGCCGCAGTTTCTCTTGCTGCCTGCAAACCCGCCGCAAAAGAAATTTCCTGCAAAGATCTTTTTTCACCATCTTTTGAAGGCTTAAGCGGAAATGCAAATCTGTACAGCTATACGTATGTTACTGACGAAAAAAAGAGTGAAGCAATCAATTCTCTGCTCGGCGAAGTTGATACCAGTAAACTCAGCAGCAGTCAATATGATGAATATTCCAATGCTAAAAGATATATTTCGGCTCTGCTCAATGACGTCACTTTTAAAGTAGATGATTACAGTTCCGACAAAAAATATCAGAACGGCGACAAACTGACCGTTACGGCTCAGATCAGCGAAGAAAAAGCCAAACTGATGAATATCAATCTCAAGGATACTTCTTTTGAGTATACAGTAGAGGGTATTAACGAGGGTACCAAAATCGATCCCTTTGAAAAGCTGAAAATCACCTACTCCGGCATCTCTTCCGACGGAACTGCCAAATATGACAAAAGTGAATGCCCGCAGTTTGTCAAAAATGATGTTTACTTTGATATTTCCAGCAACTATGATCTCAGCAACGGCGATAAAATTACCGTTACCGCTTCGTACAGTGAATACAGTGCCAACAAAGCAGAGGTCATTATCACCCAGACAGAAAAAGAATACACTGTCAGCGGTCTGAGCGAATATCCTTCTTCTCTTGATGAAGTGAATCTTTCCGTGGTGAACACCAAGATTGAAGATAAAGCAAAAGAATATTTTAAATCAAATTATACCGCAGGTGATACCATTTACACTTCCGATTCCGTCACCGTAGAAGTAACCAAGAGTACTTACACCCCGTTCAAGAAATACTTCCTGACACGGACGTCCGACAATTCTTACTATGACCATAATATCTATTTTGTCGCTTATGAAATCAATTCAGAAGGTACTGTTAAGTATGACACCAGCAAACTGAAAAAAGGCACTACCGTAGGCGTTAAACAATATCGCTTGTATTATGTTGAAAATATTGTTGTTGATTCCAATAAATCTGTTGTCAACGATGACAACCACAGTATTTATGTCCACAGCAACTATTCTAACTACGATGACATCAAGGACATTGAAGATCTGCTCAACGGCAGCAGCTACTCTGATTATACCGTAGCGGAAGTGAAATAAGGGTTTTCTTCCGCTCAAAATATCATTCATTATCTTCGGGGCAGGGTGAAATTCCCTACCGGCGGTCAAAGCCCGCGAGCCTTTTCACAGGCTGATTCGGTGAAATTCCGAAGCCGACGGTACAGTCCGGATGAAAGAAGATAGACCGTATCAATCTATATTGACGATATTTGACTGCCCCCGAAATCATTTCGGGGGCAGTTTTTTAAGGTGATCGAAATGACAGATAAAGATTATATGAAAACCGCTCTGGAACTTGCTAAACTCGGTATGGGCTTTGTTAACCCGAATCCTATGGTGGGGGCAGTGATCGTTAAAAACGGCAGAATTATCGGAAAAGGTTTCCACAGAAAATGCGGAGAACTTCACGCCGAAAGAAATGCTTTTGCAAACTGTCAGGAAGACTGTACAGGTGCGGAAATGTATGTCACGCTTGAACCCTGCTGTCACTATGGCAGAACCCCTCCTTGCACCGAAGCTATTATAGAACATCAAATCAAACGTGTCATTATCGGTTCGTCCGACCCGAACCCGCTTGTCGCCGGAAAAGGTGTACAAATCCTCAGAGAACACGGTATCGAAGTCACCGAGGGCGTACTAAAAGAAGAATGTGATGAACTGAATGAAATATTTATGCACTATATCACATCGCAGCGTCCCTTTGTCACAATGAAATATGCTATGACCGCAGACGGAAAAATTGCCGCTTACACAGGACTTTCAAAATGGATAAGCAGTGAGGAAGCACGCCGTCATTCTCAGATTGACCGACTGAAACATTCGGCGATTATGGTCGGCATCGGAACGGTTCTTGCTGATAACCCTATGCTGACCTGCCGTCTTGCAAATGGCAGAAATCCTGTCAGAATCATATGCGATTCTCATCTCAGAATCCCTCTTGATTCCAACATCGTTGCAACTGCCGCACACATTCCTTCCATCATCTCCTGTGTCGGTGAACAGTGCCGTGATGAACAGAAAATCAAAGAACTTGAAAACTGCGGATGCAGAATTATCCGTACTTCTTCCGACAATGGTCATATTGATCTGAATGAATTGATGTTGGTTCTCGGTGCGGAAAAAATTGACAGTATTCTGTTGGAAGGCGGCGGAGAACTGAATTGGTCGGCACTAAAAAGCGGTATCGTTTCAAAAGTAAAAACCTACATTGCACCGAAAATTTTCGGAGGAACAGCTGCCAGATCTCCGGTTGGCGGAAAAGGCGTCAGCTGTCCCGATCATGCATTTATGCTGAAAGACAGTAAAATCAGCCGTATAGGCGAAGATATTCTTATAGAAAGCAGGGTTGCCGATGTTCACTGGGATCATTGAAGAAACAGGCGTTGTAGCCGCCGTGATGAACGGGTCTGCATCGTCTTTTATCAGAATCAATGCCGACAAAATTTTGTCGGACATTCATTTGGGTGACAGCATTGCGGTAAATGGTGTTTGTCTTACTGTCACAGATTTTGACAGCCAGTCCTTTCAAGCTGATGTGATGAACGAAACACTGAAACGTTCCTCCCTCGGATCACTCAAAAACGGCAGTCGGGTTAATCTCGAAAGGGCAATGGCTGCCAACGGACGTTTCGGGGGACATATCGTTTCAGGACACATTGACGGAACGGGTGTGATTTCTGCGATTCGCAATGATGGGATAGCGGTATGGTATACGGTATCGACACATCAGAATATCCTGAAATATATTGTAGAAAAAGGTTCGGTTGCTATTGACGGCATCAGTCTGACGGTGGCTAAACTGACCAAAAAAGATTTCAGCGTTTCTGTCATTCCGCATACGTCCGCACAGACCACTCTGTCGGACAAAAAAGTCGGTGATACCGTCAATCTTGAAAATGATATTGTCGGCAAATATGTCGAAAAACTGCTCGGCAGTTCTGCGGACAATCAGTCAAAAAGCAATATTTCACTTGAATTTCTGCGTCAGAACGGATTTTCATAAGGAGGTCATAAATTATGTTTGAATACAATACAGTTGACGAAGCTCTTGAGGCTCTGAGAAACGGTGAGATCATTCTCGTCACCGACGATGAAGATCGTGAAAACGAGGGCGATATGATATGTGCAGCAGAATTTGCCACAACGGAAAATGTTAATTTTATGGCATCGAATGCCAAAGGTCTTATCTGTATGCCTATGAGTATTGAACTGTGCCGTAAACTCCATCTTCCGCAGATGGCAGAAAACAATACAGATAATCACAGCACGGCTTTTACCATCTCGATTGACCATATCGATACCACAACGGGAATCTCTGCTGCCGAAAGAGGATTCACAGCAAGAAAAGTCATAGACGAAAATGCCCGTCCCGAAGATTTCAGACGTCCCGGACATATGTTTCCTCTGATGGCAAAAAAGAACGGCGTTCTGGAAAGAAACGGTCATACAGAAGCCACCGTTGACCTGATGCGTCTGGCAGGTCTGAAAGAGTGCGGTCTTTGCTGCGAAATTATGCGTGACGACGGTACAATGATGCGTAGTGAGGAACTGAAGCAAAAAGCAGCCGAATGGAATATGAAATTCATTACCATCAAAGCACTTCAGGAATACCGTAAGACAAACGAAAAACTGGTAGAGTGCATCGCCTCCCCCATTCTTCCGACCCGATACGGCGAATTCCGTGCATACGGCTATGTCAACAAACTGAACGATGAACATCACGTAGCACTGGTCAAAGGCGAAATTGGTGACGGAGAAGATATATTGTGCCGTGTTCATTCGGAGTGCCTTACGGGAGATACTTTCGGTTCTCTGAAATGCGACTGCGGTCAACAGCTTGCTTCGGCCATGGCTCAGATCGAAAAGGAAGGCAGAGGAATTCTGCTGTATATGCGTCAGGAAGGACGGGGCATCGGACTGATGAACAAGCTGCGTGCTTATGAACTTCAGCAGCAGGGTATGGATACGCTGGAAGCAAATCTTGCCTTAGGATTTCCCGGCGATATGAGAGAATATTATATAGGAGCACAAATTCTCCGTGATCTCGGCTGCAAAACGCTCCGTTTGCTCACCAATAATCCCGATAAAGTCTATGGTCTGAGCGGTTTTGGTTTGTCGATCAAAGAGCGTGTGCCGATTGAAATGGATGCCAATGAATATGATTTATTTTACCTGAAAACCAAAAAAGATAAAATGGGTCATATTCTTGATATTTAATATAGTATAAGGAGTTTTAAATCATGAAAGTTTTTGAAGGAAATCTTGTACCCGAAAATGTAAGAATCGGCATTGTTGCAGCACGTTTCAATGAGTTTATCACAAGCAAACTGCTCAGCGGTGCACTTGACGGTCTGAAAAGACATAATGTCAGCGAAGATGCCATTGATGTAGCGTGGGTTCCGGGAGCATTTGAAATTCCCCTGATTGCCTCCAAAATGGCAAACAGTGGAAAATATGATGCTGTTATTTGTCTTGGTGCCGTGATAAGAGGCAGCACATCGCATTATGATTATGTGTGCAGCGAAGTGTCAAAGGGTATTGCCAACGTTTCTCTCAACAGCGATATTCCTGTAATGTTCGGCGTTATCACAACCGAAAATATTGAACAGGCAATCGAACGTGCCGGCACCAAAGCAGGAAATAAGGGTTATGACTGTGCTCTCGGTGCTATTGAAATGATCAATCTGATTCGTGAAATTGAGGCTTGACCGATGAATCTTATTTTTGATTATGACGGTACGCTGAATAACTGCCTTGTAACCTATCGTCCTGCATTTAACAAAGCGTATCAATGGCTGGTCGATCACGGCTATGCAGCACCTCATCAGTATACTGACAAAGAAATTTCTTATTGGCTGGGATTTACAGGCACACAGATGTGGGAAACATTTCAGCCCGATCTCCCTTTTGAGATTCGTGAATTCTGCCGTAATATGATTGGTGAAGAAACGGACAGACAAATTCGTTCGGGCAACGCACAGCTGTTTCCGAATACGGAAAATGTCCTGACGGAATTGAAAAACCAAGGCTTTACCATTCTATTCCTGAGCAATTGCAGAATCTCCTATCTTGAAAGTCATCGGCAACATTTTCATCTTGAAAAGTATATCGATTTTTTCTATTGTTCCGAACAATTCGGCGGAATTCCGAAATATGAAATTTTCAGAAAATTCAGGAATCAGCACAGCGGCGAATATATAATGATTGGTGACAGATTCCACGATATAGAAACAGCTGTACAAAACCATCTGAAATCTGTCGGCTGTCTGTATGGCTACGGTTCGGCGGAGGAATTGTCAAAAGCTGATATACTGGTCAATGATATTACTGAAATTCCCGAAGCCATTCACAAATTAACAAAATGATAACTTTTATACTCTGCTGTTTTGATGAAACGCAGAGTATGAATTTTTTTACACACTTGTGAAATTTTCAATAGTCGTAATAAATACTATTTTCGGTCCAAAAATGTGTACTTTAACATATATTTTATGTGAATTGTTCTTTGGACACACTTGTTTTTTTTATTAAAATATTATAAAATATAAGGTAGAAGACAAAATATGTAAACTTATGAGGATAGCATTATGAATCGATACAAAAAATCCACTAAAATTCTGTTAATTTCCCTTGGCATAACACTGATCGTTATCATCGTAATGACTGTTCTGTTTATGGTGCTGAATCATTCCGACACGAATCACAGCGATATTACATTTAATCTCGACTATAACGGTGTCCTTACTGTCTCGGGAAAAGGCAAAACCGATGATTATGATCATCAGAACAACCAATCTCCTTTTACGGAACAGGCAAAGAAAAGTATCTATAAAGTGATTATCAAAGACGGCATCAGTTCCGTAGGCAGCAGTTTTTTTGCGGACTGTCCCAATCTTATCAGTGTCAGTCTGCCGGATTCCGTTACTGAGATCGGCAACAGTGCTTTTGAAAACTGTTATGCACTGACAGAAATCAACATTCCCGACAATGTTTCGGTTATAGGAGATCACGCTTTTGCTTACTGCCGTACACTCGGCAAAATTCATATTCCTGATAAAGTAACGGAAATATCCGACTATACATTTTATAACTGTGTGAGTCTTTCCCAACTGACCATTCCCGACAGTGTCACCGCCATCGGAAACGAAGCATTCCGAAAATGTTCGTCCCTTACCGAACTGAATATTCCGGACAGTGTTGCCAAAACCGGTGATTATACTTTCAGCGAATGTTCGGGGATCAAAACGCTTACCGTTCCGAAAAGTCTTACCGAGATCAGCCCCGATTGTTTTTCAATGTGTGATCGTCTGGAAACCGTTGTCATCTCAAACGGTGTTGTAAAAATCGGTAATTTTGCCTTTTCAAAATGTACCAAACTTGAAAAGATCAGTATTCCCGACAGTGTTGCTCATATCGGAATATGGGCATTTTACAATTGTGACAATCTGACCGACATCACACTTCCGAGCAGTATCACAGACATAGACAGTTATGCATTCTACGGCTGTACAAGCATAGAAACGCTTACGATTCCCGAAAGTGTCCGCCATATCGGTGAATATGCATTTTCCGGTTGGGATTTTTCTCAAACACTCTTTCTTCCCAACAGTGAATCACAGTGGGATTCTCAATGGTATAGCGGTTCACGTGCCACGCTCAAACGTGAATCTAAAAATAATTAATTAAAATTTTTTCTCCGATTTTGAACCTTTTGCCTTTTTCGTGCGTCTTTATTAACAGATACAGATAATGCTTATGACTGACGGTACAACCGGTTTGTATCGTTTTTGCCCCCTTTACGGACAAATGAGAAGCTGCTGTGTTGTTATGACCTCCTTAACACAAAACAGCACTCGTTTGTCCATTACAAAAAATTCTCGCTGTACTTTTTTGTACAGCGAGTTTTCATTTTCAGCCGTTAAGCATCCATATTCCGAAATTCAGATATGCCGCAAAACACAGCCATATCAGGTAAAAGATCTGCAAAAGCCCCGCAAGTCTGTTGATGCGTGTAAAAAGCACTATCATCACAATCACCGCAGCTATCAGCAGTATCAGCCATATCAACGAAAACAGATACAGTCTGAAAGAAAAGAACAGAATACACCACCAGAAATTCATTGTCAGCTGAATCAGATAGACCATCAATGCTTTGGGTACATTGCGGCTTTCTGAATCATAGACAATAGCTGCCCCGAATGACATGATCAGAAACAGCACAGACCATACAATCGGAAACAAAAACGATGGAGGACTTAAAAACGGCTGCCGAAGCTGTTCAAACTGAGGCATACCAAAATACGTCACTGCCCCTCCGATTGCCGCAAACAAAAATGTAATCAGCACTGAATACCCGAATGTTTTCCACTTGAAGTTCAGTCTCATTTTATCACCGCCATCAATCATATACATTATTGTATGCGTGATGCAGGTAAACTATACATCAAAAACATTATCTATCTTTGCCGCCGAATACCGAATCATAGACGGCAAGAACCTCTTTTGCCACTTGATCGATTTTTCCCGTACCGTTAATGATTTGAATATTTTCTCTGTCTTTCAGCATTTCAAATACTTCCAAAAATCTTTTTCTGATTTTTTTCTGTGCAGAAAGATTTTCATATATTTCACGTTCAAAACGATTATTTTCAATTCTTTCATCGCAGGCATCCGCATCTGCATCAAGAAAAATACACAGGTCTGGTCTGAGAATTTCCTGACAACCCAGATTCAGCTCCATCACCCATTTTAAATCTGCATCGATTCCCTGATACGCAAAAGAGGAATAATAATACCTGTCACAGACAACATCTGTTCCCTTTTCGAGAAACTGCTTTATCCCATTCACTTCATTGACATTATGAAAAATCCTGTCTGTCAAAAATAACGCCGAAAGTTCATATGCATCACGCTTTTGCAGACCTCCCAATGCATCACGTATCAGACCGCCGGTTGCGGAAGAGGTGGGTTCAGCGGTCTGATATACTTGTCTGCCTCTTTTTTTCATTTCACTGACAAGCAAATCAATTTGTGTTCCTTTTCCGGAACCGTCAATTCCTTCAAATACAATAAAACGTCCTTTGTTCATTTTTGTTCCTCCGTTATGCTTTTTCCAATACCGAGCTGATTTTCTCTTTATTCAGATTTTCACCAATCACAATAATGATTTCCTGTCCCCTGTCAACAGGTGCTGTATTGATATTCTGATGTGTGGCATTCAGTTCATAATATTGACTGTCATTCAGTACAAAGCCTTTGATGCGGAATATGTCACCGTAACTTTTATCGCTGAGCATATTTTTCGCTGTTTCGGAAAGCTCATCAATACTGATCTTCTGATTTATAAAGTACAGTGACCGATAGGGATAGCTGTCACTGTATTTTTTGACATAGCTTTCGTTTTTATATCCGCACGACATCATTTTTTCGTAATCGTCATCATTCAAATCTTCCCAGTTTTTGATAAACACATCATTATCAACTGTTCTTCTGCATTGAATATTGTTCAATGCGTTGTTGATATGCGATACGGTTGCCTGAATTTGTTGTTCATTACATTTCTGTGTTTTGCTCAGGATAATCATTCCTGCATTGGCACACTGCGAGGCAAGGAGATATTCCGACTGTTCCGACAACTTGTCTTCCGACTCCGCATCAACAACCGTAATAACACTGCCTGCTTCATACCAATGATCGAGCGGTTCTTCGTTCAAAGAGTCGAAGAACTCGTCTATATCAAAGATTCCCGACGGTTCAACGATCACCCTGTCATATCCGCTCATTCCCATTGCGATCAGTTTGGTTTTAAATCGTCTTTTATGACAATCTGCATCACACGCTCCTGCAACTGTTTCTATATTGCAGTGATCTCCCTGAAGTTCCTGCAACAGCATCATATCGACATTGACCGCCCCAAAATCATTTTCAAGAATCCCTATTTTATTGCCTTTCTCTATCAGATAATGAGCATACTTTTTGATCAGCGTTGTTTTGCCCGAACCGAGAAATCCCGTTACTAAATCGATTTTTATCATATTTTCCGCTCCTTTATATCTTATTCTGTGTTTTATTATACCATAAAGAACTATAAAAACAAAACCAAAAACGCCCTGAAAAAAATTAAAAAATTGTATGAATATTTCTTTTTTATCTCCATATAATACGACATAAAAATAGTATTGAAAAGTACTATATTATAAGTATAAAATCAACGGAGGTAAGATATTATGTTAGATAAAAAACTGATACACAAAAAAGCTGACAGAATGACCCGTGAAGCATTGATAGGCAATCTTTTGATAGATTACGGTTTTTTATCCCGTGATACTATTGGTGAGAGCTTGTGTTCTCGTCCGATAGATTTACTGTGCATTGGCAGCCGTCAGAAACAGGTATTGTTTACGGGTGCTTTTCACGGTATGGAATGGATTACATCACTTTTACTTCTTAAATTTACCGATGAACTATGTTTCAGCGTGATGACAGGTCAAAGTATGTGCGGTGTACGTATCGGAAGTTTTCTAAACAGACGGGGTATTGCCATTGTTCCCTGTGTTAATCCCGATGGCGTTGAAATACAGATCAATGGTGCTTCCTCTGCCGGAAATTATGAAAAACTGGTCAACAGTGTCAGCGGCGGCAGTACTTCTTCGTGGCAGTCCAATGCGGCAGGTGTTGACATTAACCATAATTTTTCAGCAAATTGGGAAAAGCTCAAAGAAATGGAAATCAAAAACGGTATCCGTTCGGCATCCTCTACACGCTACGGGGGCGAATTTCCCGAAAGTGAACCAGAAAGCCGTACAATTGCCTCCTACTGCAGAACAGGAAATATCACACACGCTCTGGCACTGCACAGTCAGGGAGAAGAAATTTATTGGAATTTCGGAGACTATAATGATGCTGAAGCACATAAAATGGCAAAGGTAATGTCCTATTCCAGCGGCTATAAGATTGCCGAACCGACAGGTCTTGCCAACGGCGGCGGATTTAAGGATTGGTTTGTGGAAAAATTTCGACGTCCTGCGTTTACCGTTGAAGTAGGCAAAGGCAAAAATCCCCTGCCGATCGAAGATTTTGATTCTATTTATCAGAAGATTCGTGAAATGCTGGTACTTGCCACCGTACTCTGATAAATGAAGATTGGTATTGATAAACAATCAAAAATATGGTAGTATTAATAACAAGGAAAATAAAAATCTCTTTTGCAGAAAGGAAATTAATGAGATGAAAAGGAAACTGAAAACAGCCGCTTTTTTAACGGCTGCTATATTGTGCGTATCACTGCTGTCGGGATGCAGTCAGGAAAAAAAGAATACGGACATCAATACCGATACCGATGCTGTTTCAGAAGAAGTTTCCGAAACAGAGAGCAAAAATCCGACCAAGTCGTCTAAAGAACAAAGTCAAAGCTCCGAACAGCCGTCCGAAGAAGAAATCCCGACATCTGATACCGAAAGCAGCGTTACGGCATCGGAGGAATCTCCTGATGTAATTTCCGAAACACCACCCGAAAGTTCCGAAAAATCCGAAAAGCCCGAAAAGTCCCAAACAGAAAGCAGCACCATTCCGGAATCATCAGCTGAAAGCAGTGAAGAAGGCTATACTTCCGATGACGAACAGATAGAAAACAGTCACGAACATACGGAAGAGGACAGCAAAATCTATACCGACAATTCGGACTTCAATGAATTATTTGCAGCCAACAGCATTGATGCGGCTTATACCGAAGAAATGAAAAATTCTTCCGGAACCACTTCAGATATGAGAAGTATTACACAAAAATATACCAATCAATGGGAAACCACTTTGGAAAATGCCTATACCAAATTGTACGAACTTCTCGAAGACAATCCCGAGGAACAGGAAAATCTGGACAGCGTACAAACACAATGGCGTGAGGAAACAGAAAAAACAGTGGAAGATATTTATCAGCAAGCCAACACCGATCAAACAGGTACACTCGGATTGATGAATGCCGACAGCAAGGTTTATGACCTCTACAAAAACAGGGCAGCCGTTCTGTATGAACAGATTTATTCCGTGACGGGCAATTTTGAGCTTTATTAAAAGCAGGAGAAAATTATGAAATTAACTCATTTATACAAACGTTCGCTTGCGTTTTTTATGGCAGCAGTAATGATGTTTGTGCTGGCAGGCTGCTCCTCTGCAAAAGAGCAGCAAAATGAAGAATATGTATCTTCCGTCAAAAAACTGGTTGACAGTGCTGTGAACCATACAAGAACGATGAAAACAGTTGACGAAAAATTCAATTGTCATAACGAGTCTTCGGCAAACAATTATATTCACACGTTGGACGAATTATCCGATATATATCAGACATTGGTAAAACTGGATGCAACGGACAAATTTTCCGATCTTGATGACGAACTCAGCATTAAAGCTTCCTCTGCCCTGTCCGACATTTCGGAACTCAAAACTCTTGTGACATATGCCGCAGAAAAAGAAGACGATACACTGTATCAGAATGACAAACAAAAACTGCTTGACGATTATGAAACCAATTACAGCGGGCTGGTCGATCTTTCATTGGAAATACAGACCCGTTGGAGAAATGACTGACACCAATAGCAAGAAAGACCTGTTCATCAAACGAACAGGTCTTTCTTGCTATTAGTGTTCAAAAAAGTCAGCAAGTTTTTCAACTCACTGACTTTTGGGTTGATCTGTGCAGAAATTCCGCACAAAGCCATTATTCAACTTTTAAACTGCTGTGTTGTTCTTACCGGCGACATATGGTGTATGATTGCTTAATTTTTATTGCTGTCTACTTCATTATAGAGATCATTCCAGAAATCATCCTGGCTGCGGCCAAACAGAATTCTGTCCATTGTATAGAAGAATCCAATATGTTCCGTCTTGACTGTATTGACTACGGCACCATTCGGAAGCAGTGCATATGTTTCAACCACATTTTCACCTTCGTGAATCACACCGTCTGCAACACCGTCTGCTTCATCTTTAAAAAGCATTCGTGTCGTACCTGCATCATCGGTGATGCAAAGATATTTTTCTCCGTCCATCTCTTGAATGTCCGCAAAAGATGACTGATCAATACCTGCGTAAAGATTCAAAGTCTGGTTGGGGTCAGTGGAAGCAAGGAAATACTCACCGTAGTCCACAAAGTAAAGGGTACTGTTATCTTTGTCATAATCGCCATATATAAATACAGAGTAAGCTG
>CACYDP010000083.1 GCA_902773135.1 uncultured Ruminococcus sp. | reverse complement strand
GACACACGGGGATAGCTCGTTGATACTGTACGGGTTGCCGTACTTGAGCGAGAAGCCCCTACCTCTATAGGTGGGGGAGTATGTCACGATGAATCAAAGTATGATAATATCAGCTGGTTTCGTCAATGGCAAAATTTTAGATAAGGATCAAATAGGAACAGGAATGAGATTATATGGATTTTACTTTAAAATATACCGGTAATGCCGAAGAAAAAATGCTGATACGAAAAATCAATGATATGCTCAATCAAAGCCGGAAAACATATTCGGTTCAGTATTCCCATTTTCTGACTCCCGCCGAGCAAACGCTTTTGTCGGGAATTGATGAATTTTTCGGATATATCGGTTTTACGGGAGGATATGAAGATGCAGAACGGCGTTTGTGCCGGATATGCACGGAGGAGTATGCCAATGATGACGGGGAACCGATTGTCTTGTTGGCACTTACAGCATCTGACAGCAATGCAGAAATATCTCATAGGGATATACTTGGTGCTTTGATGGCATTGGGAATTAAACGTGAAACAGTGGGGGATATTATTGCTGCGGGTGCAAAGGCACAGTTTTTTTGCCATTCGTGTATGGCAGATTTTATAGAAATGAATCTGAAAAAAATAGGGCGTTACCATATTTCTTTGAAACGATGCGAAACAGCGGAAGTGACTGAACCCGAAAGGATACGATCAACAATTAATGTAAGTTCTATGAGATTGGACAGTGTGTGTGCAGAATGTTTCGGGCTGTCAAGGACAAAAGCGGCAGAGTCGATCAGAAAAGGTACGGTGTCTGTCAACTGGTTGGTGTGTGACAGTATATCCAAAGAAATACATAGCGGAGATAAAATATCAATGAGGGGAAAGGGAAAAGTTCAGATTGCAGATATAAGCGGAATCAGTAAAAAAGGCAGATTGTTTGTCGAGGTTTTAAAGTATGTATAGATTTTATTCGGCGGCAGGACTTTCGGAAATTTTTTTGGCAATGCTGTAATTTTTATATTCATCTTCAAAGGTTACTTCACGTATGATATGCAGATACGGCGGCAGTTCATAATGTTCGTTTTCATTTGTTAACTCGATTTCAAGCAGTGCCTTGTCCTTCCAAAAAGGAAATACATCCAGCTCAAAATAACGGCTGTTGTATACAAGACAGTAGCGGAATTTTTCGACGGTGTATTTTTCTGCCGCAGGATCATTGATGTATTGGTCGTATTCGTCTTGACTGATGATTTCTTCATATTCTATACGTTGGAGTTCACTGATTTTTTGTTTGAAAGTTTTAATGTAGATATTATTTCCCCGACAGCCTCGTTTTCTGATTCTGAAATACTTTCCGTCCGGATAACTCAGATAGGTTTGGGATATTTCAATTCTGCGGCAGAACGGAGAGCGTTCAAGTGCTGTTATATCAGGATATTCGATCAGATATTTGCGTTCGATTTCAATCGGTTCCGGATCACCGATAAAGGCGGTTATTTCGTCCGTGAGCTGTTGTATTTTGATTTCGGGGTCTCCTGCATTGCCGATGATTCGCAGATGGGGATGACCTACCCATACCGATATGATTTTTTTGTCAGTTTCAGAGGAATGGCTGTCAGATGCTGCTGTCCAGTGAAAAACCGCATCATAATTGTCACGTATACGTACTTCGTTTTCATTCAGGTCGGAAAGAATATGCTCAAACTCTTCATCACCCATATACGCACGGTTATCCATAATGCCTCCGTCAAAAATCAGCAGTATTTTTTTGTTGTTGGTATTTTTGGCAGCTTTGATATAGATTTGTTCTCTTTCCAGCTGGATCTTGATCAGATCACGCAGGATTTCAAAATGTTTTTCACGGTTGTCGGAAGCAATTTCTGAACGAATGAATTCTGCTGTTATTTCCGAAATAAGAAAAACAGTGTAGCCCTTTTCAGAAAAGGTTTTTTGAATGTGATACAATGCAGCAGTTTTCTCATCGCACGGACTGCCTGTGATAACGATTTTGGTAACTTGGTTCATGGCTGAAACACCTCGGATATGTAAAATTTACCTGCTCTGTATTTTCATAAAAAATGTAGTGTTGTATCCGGCAGGTCTGATTTATCATACCGCAATTTTGGGGTCATTGCAATATCCGGTCTGCTGATGCTGATGATTAACATCAAAACCTTTTTTTTCATATTATATGGTATGTGACAGCAATGATAAAAAACAGGAGATGATAAATATGACAACTATCAAGAATTTTGGTATCATAGGAGGTGACAAACGTCAGCTGTACTGCGGCAAGTCCATTGCCGATGACGGATACGGAGTTTATGTTTGCGGATTTGAAAAGTGTGATGAAACACTGGGGCTGGAACAAAGTGACATTCAAACAGTATGCGAAATGTGTGATGCATTTATTATGCCGCTGCCTGCTACACGGGACGGTGTGACACTGAACACGCCGTTTTCCGAAAATAAAATATTTGCTGAAAAAGATTTTTTTGTATACAGCAGTAAAAAACCGGTATTTGCAGGTATGAAAAATAAATTGCTTTATCAGTCGGATTGTATTTACGATTATGCCGCAAGAGAAGAATTTGCCGTTGCCAATGCGGTTCCTACGAGTGAAGGAGCAATAGAATGTGCAATGCGTGAATATGAGGGCACGATCAACGGCTCACACTGTCTGGTGACGGGTTACGGACGTATCGGACGTGTATTATCACAAATGCTCAGAGGACTGGGTGCAGACGTTACCGTCAGTGCCAGACAGCAGAAAGACCTTGCCTATATACGTTCATTCGGAATGAAGGCAGTCAGGACTTCTGAATTGCCCAACGGCTTTGATATTATTTTCAATACTGTACCCGATAGGATATTGGATGCACAGACTCTTGCCAAAACAGCCGGCGGTTCTCTCGTGATAGACTTGGCTTCCCCCCCGGGAGGAGTGGATCTTGTTTCTGCCGAACGGCTTGGCATCAAGGCTGTTCAGGCACTTTCGCTGCCGGGACGGGTTGCTCCGAAAACTGCCGGAATCATTATCAAAAATGCCGTTTACAATATCATCAAGGAGGAAAATTTATGACCGGCATCACAGTAGGCTTTGCAATGTGCGGTTCATTTTGTACGTTTTCAAAAGCCTTTGCTCAAATGGAACAATTAAAAAACATCGGATACCACATCGTTCCTATTATGTCATTTAATGCCTATTCGACAGACACCGCTTTTGGAAAAGCAGAGGATTATATCAAAAAAGCCGAAGAAATATGCCAAAGAAAAGTAATACACACTATCAAAGATGCCGAACCGATCGGACCAAAAGGAATGACCGACATAATGCTTGTTTCTCCGTGTACAGGCAATACGGCGGCAAAACTTGCCGGTGCCGTCACCGATACACCTGTTACAATGGCTGTCAAATCCCATTTAAGACAATCCAAACCCGTCCTGCTTTGTATCGCCACCAATGATGCTTTGGGGGCTTCGGCTCAGAATATCGGAAAACTGATGAATACAAGACATTATTACTTTGTGCCTTTTTCACAGGATAATCCGCTGAAAAAGCCTAATTCACTGGTTGCGGATTTTGCAATGATACCGGAGGCTCTGGAGTATGCTCTGAAAGAACAACAAATTCAGCCTGTGATAGGAAGCAGTGCCCCTGCACCCGCAGTTTGATATAATATACCATAACGAAAGTTTTGCGAAAACGATCGTTATGGTATTTTTGTTGTTCTGCCGAATGAAAGACGGTTGTAAATTAAAATATAAGATGTTATAATAAGTTTGTTCATTACGGAAAATTTGTATTTGTGAGGTAAGTATCATGGACATTCGTGTAGGAGATATGATTGAAATGAAAAAACCGCACCCCTGCGGCAAAAACAGCAAACAATTTGATGTTCTGCGTGTCGGAATGGACTTTAAAATCAAATGTGCCGTGTGCGGTCACGAATTGATGATACCCCGTGCACGAGCAGAAAAAAATATACGAAAAGTCATCAGGAATGAGAATTGATGTCGGCAGCGAGTTGTCAGAAATATTGAGTAAGTAAGGAATGGTACTGTGTTTGATAAGGTGAAAGTTTTTTCGGATAAATATGATGAACTGTCAAATAAACTTTGCGACCCGTCGGTGACTTCATCTCCCGAGCAATATACAAAAACGATGAAAGAATACAAAGCAGTGGAACCAATTGCTCTGAAATATAAAGAGTATGTCAAAACGTTGGAAGATGCAAAAACGGCAAAGGAGCTTCTGGAAGAAAACAACAGCGATGATGAAATATCCGGAATGCTTTCCGCTGAGATGAATGAACTGGATCAAAAAATCAAGGAACTTGAAAACGAACTGAAAATTCTCCTACTGCCCAAAGACCCGAATGATGAAAGAAATGTGATAATGGAAATCAGGGGAGGTGCAGGCGGCGAAGAAGCAGCTCTTTTTGCGGGAGTGCTTTTCAGAATGTACAGTATGTATGCCGTCAAGCACGGGTATGCCCTCGAAATGCTCAATGCTAACGAAACGGAACTGGGAGGATACAAAGAAGTCAGTTTTATGCTTACCGGTACGGGAGCTTATTCCAGGCTGAAATATGAAAGCGGTGTGCACCGTGTACAGCGTGTACCCGAAACCGAAACCCAGGGACGCATCCATACCTCGACCGTGACGGTAGCAGTGCTGCCTGAAGCAGAAGATGTAGAAGTGGAGATCAATCCGTCAGATTTGAAAATTGATACATTCCGTTCCAGCGGTGCGGGCGGTCAGCATATCAACAAAACCGAATCGGCAATTCGCATTACCCATATTCCTACGGGAACAGTGGTGGAATGTCAGGACGAAAGAAGTCAATATAAAAATAAAGACAAGGCAATGAAAGTGCTCAAATCCAGATTGTTGGAAGCCGAACGTGAAAAACAGCACGACAGTGTGTCAAAAGAACGTTCTATGCAGGTAGGTACAGGTGACAGGAGCGAACGGATAAGAACTTATAATTATCCGCAGGGCAGAGTTACCGATCATCGCATAGGGCTTACTTTGTATAAAATAGATGATATTCTGAACGGCAATATTGACGAAATTACAGATGCTCTTATTACTGCCGAACGTTCGGCACAGTTGGAAAGTGAGTGATAAAATTGATTTTTAAAAGTAATGTTAAAACATTTACGTGGATGGAAAGAATCAGATTGATATGTGCGGCACTGACATTTATTTTGTTGATTATGCAGATTGTTGCCGCCTATAAAATGATGTCATTCAATGGAGGCGAAGGACTAAAAAAACTTAACGGTACTGATTATTTTGATATGACAATCGGAGAAGAAGTATGCGGAACAGCCGAAAATATTGTGTATGAGTTAGATGATGAAGAAGAAAATCTGGCATACTATCTGATGCGTGTGGACGACAAATTGGTGATTCTCAGAACGTCTATTAACACAGCTACCGATAAGTCGATCAAGTCGGTGATGTACGGCAATACCAAGAGTTTTGAGTACAGGGGAATCGTCCATAAAATTACGGACAATGAAATGGCAGGCTTAAAACTCAATCTGATTGTGGGCAATCAGATGAAAAAATGGGGAATGACAGGCAAAATTGCTGATCATCTGGTGATGACAGAAAAAATAGATATTACCAGTTACAATACGACAATATCGCCGGAGCTTATCGGTTTTACGATTGCCGGTATCCCGATCGTGCTGGTGCTCACGATCTTATTTGCCCGAAAGCCTGTTAAAAATCTGATCTATGCTTATTCTGTCAAAAGCGGCAGAATCAAGCGTAATAATGCTTTCACCAAAGACGATGCCATCTTTGAAAAAGAAGGACTGTATGAAAAAGGAGATACGGGCGAGAATTTTTATGTCAATACCGAATATGATGTCTGGACAAAGAATGATTACGGAATACCCGATGAACATCTTCACGGATTCAAATTCAAAGTATTCGGTCAGGAATGCGAATATGTTTCGCCTACCTCCGATACGCCCGAAACAAAATCTGATGAGGAAGGTTTTTACACCGGAGGACTGAATTTGGACGGTAATTTTTATGTGGAAACCGATATGGACAAAAAAGATGACGATGACTCTGACAAATATCTGCCATATTGACAGCATCATAAGGGAATGAAGAAAATGGAAACATTGCTACTCAACAGAAATCAAACGGATACAGCGGCTGCTATTATTCAAAGGGGCGGTTTAGTCGCTGTACCCACAGAAACTGTATACGGTCTGGCGGCAGACGCTCTCAACGGCAAGGCTGTTGCCAAAATCTTTCGGGCAAAGGGCAGACCGATGGATAATCCCCTGATTGTGCATATTTCGGAGATTGCTCAGATCAGCGGACTGGTATCTGATTTTCCCGAAAAGGCACAGAAGCTGGCAGATGCGTTCTGGCCCGGTCCGCTGACAATTATTCTTCCGAAATCCGACAGGATTCCCGATGAAGTCAGTGCAGGGCTTGATACGGTTGCGATACGGCTTCCGATGAATGAATGTGCCAGGGAACTCATCGCAAAATCAGCTCCGCTTGCCGCACCTTCTGCCAATCTGTCCGGAAGTCCCAGTCCTACCACAGCTGAACACGTCAAAAAAGATATGTATGGAAAAATAGATGCCATTCTTGACGGCGGTGACTGCGAGGTGGGAGTGGAATCGACTGTTATTACGCTTGTAACGGAGGTTCCGAGGATTCTCCGACCGGGAGGAATTACAGCCGAGCAAATTATCGGGGTGATCGGTGAAACGAAAATTGACGATGCGGTTCTGAATCCCTTAAAAGACGGTCAGACAGCGGCAAGCCCTGGAATGAAATATAAACATTATTCTCCCAAAGCCAATGTGGTTTTGCTGAAAGGGAACAGCGATCAATTTATCCGTTATGTCAATCGGCAAAAAGGCAATCCTGTTGTTCTGTGCTACGAGGAAGAAATGCAGCGGATCCATATTGATTATTTTTCTGTGGGCAAAGAAAATGATTACAGCACACAGGCACACAGGCTTTTCGCTTTGCTGAGAGATGCCGATGAAAAGGCTTACGATACCATCTATGCCCATTGTCCGAAAACAGACGGTATTTCATTGGCGGTGTATAACAGAATTATTCGGGCGGCAGGATTTGAGGTGACAGAACTTGAAGGGTAATGTTGTGGGACTGACAGGACAAACAGGTGCCGGAAAAACAACCGTTGCAGAAATGCTGATCGGGTTTCCGTATCAAACGGCTGTTATCAATGCCGATCAGGTGGCAAAAGAGGTGATGACACCCGGCAGTGCCTGTCTGAAAGAACTTTGTTCTGTATTCGGCAGTGATATTATCGATGAAAACGGGGCGTGCAACAGAAAACTGCTGGCACAGAGAGCGTTTTCCCTCAGGGAAAAAACCGAACTGCTGAATTCCGTGACGCACCCGTATATTCTCAAGCGTACAATGGAATATATCGGCTTGCATCAGGCAGAACAATGTGATATGATTATATTTGATGCACCTCAGCTTTTTGAAAGCGGCGGCGACCGCCTTTGCGAAAAAATTATAGCGGTGACGGCTCCTGCATCTGTTCGGATACAGCGTATTATGAAGCGTGACGGACTGACCGAAAAAGAAGCACTGCTCAGAATTAACGCACAGCATAATGAAGAATATTATGTTAAGAGAGCTGATTGTGTGATTGACGGTTCGGCGGATATAACTCGGATAAAAAAACAGCTTGCTGATATGATCAATAAGTGGTTTTTCTGAAAGAGGGTGTATAATGAAAAAGAAAGTAAAGGCTATCATATGCATTGCGGTGACGGTGGTGATTGTCGTGATAAGTGCTTATGTTTTAAAGACTGCCAATCAGAACTATCTGTATTCTACATATCCGTTAAAGTATCAGGACGAGGTGAATGCTGCGTCGGAAAAATACGGCGTTTCCAAAGGGCTGATCTACGGTGTGATCAAAACAGAGAGCAATTTTAATCCCACAGCCCGTTCCGGTGCGGAGGCGGTTGGTCTGATGCAGATTACCGAAGATACATTTATATGGCTCCAGACATATTACAAGGACGAAAACGATTATACGTTTGAAGATCTTGAAGACCCGGGCGTTAATATTGATTACGGTGTACATCTGCTGTCCATACTTTCGGATATGTATGAAGATGAAGAAACAATGCTTTGTGCCTATAACGGCGGTCTGGGAAATGTTGATGAATGGCTTGCAGATGAAAGGTACTCATCAGACGGGAAAACTTTGAAAAAAGTTCCTTTTCCCGAAACAGACAATTATCGTAAAACCGTAACGCAGAATGAGTCGATTTACAACAGACTGTATTTTTCGGATGAATCTTCCGGTGACTGAAAATATGCGGTTACGAATCATTAATAATTCGCAGAAAGGAATGAATGATATGTCAGAAGAAAAAAGCGAATCCAAAAAACTCAAAGAAAAACTTTTTGTCAAGAAACGCAGCGGTGCAGCTGTGGTAAGCAGTGAGGAAATGCAAAAAGCAGATGCTTTCTGTGAGGAATATAAAAAGTTCCTCGACAAGTCAAAGACTGAACGTGAAGCAGTCAAGTATACCATTGAAAGAGCCGAAAGCCTTGGCTTTACGGAGTATGACTTTACCAAAAGCTATCAGCCGGGTGACAAGGTGTATGTCAATAACAGAGGAAAAGCAGTGATGCTTGCTGTCATCGGCAAAAACGGCACCAAAAACGGTGTCAGGCTCGGTATCGCCCATATTGATTCCCCGAGAGTCGATTTAAAGCCCAATCCGCTCTACCAAAGCAATGATCTGGCATTCTTTAAAACACATTATTACGGCGGCATCAAAAAGTATCAGTGGCCTACTGTTCCGCTTGCTCTTCATGGTGTGGTTGCCCTGAAAGACGGAACAACGGCAGATGTGATGATAGGCGATGGGGAAAACGATCCGTGTTTTGTGATCAGCGACCTGCTGCCGCATCTTGCGGTGGATCAGATGTCAAAAACAATGGTCAAAGCCTTTACGGGAGAACATCTGAATGTGCTGATCGGAAGCCGTCCGTTTAACTCGGACGAAGAAAGCGAAAATGTCAAACTGAACATAATGAATCTTCTTTTTGAAAAATACGGTATTGTGGAAGAAGACTTTTTATCGGCAGATCTCGCAATGGTTCCGGCATTCAATGCAAAAGATGTGGGATTTGACAGAAGTATGATCGGTGCTTACGGTCATGATGATAAAGTTTGTGCTTATCCCGCAATGATGGCGGCTTTTGACACCGATGTGCCGGACAGCACCATTATTACGGTGTTGACGGACCGTGAGGAAATAGGCAGTGACGGCAATACCGGTATGAAGTCTACCTATATGATTGATTTTATTGCGGATCTGGCAAAAGCAGACGGAGTGGAAACCAGACACGTTATGGCAAAAAGTACTTGTCTTTCCGCCGATGTCAATGCAGCGTTTGACCCGACCTATGCAGATGCTTTTGAAGCGAACAATTCCTGCTACCTGAACAATGGTGCCGTCATTACCAAATATACGGGAAGCGGCGGAAAATACAGTACTTCCGATGCCTCAGCGGAATATATGGCTCAGGTCAGACGTGTTCTTGATGAGAACAATGTTCTGTGGCAGACAGGCGAGCTTGGCAAAGTTGACGGCGGCGGCGGCGGTACGATTGCAAAGTTTGTTGCCAATCTGAATGCCGATGTTGTGGATCTTGGTGTACCTGTTTTGTCAATGCACGCTCCGTTTGAAATTGTTTCAAAACTTGATGTTTATGAAACCTATCGGGCATTGTATGTATTTTACAACGATTGATTGATTTCCGCTGTATGCAATGCGTAACAATACGCATTGCATAGCGGCGTGTTTGTGTTCGGCAAAACATATTACTTGACAATTGCAAAACTTTGTATTATTATTACGAGAGAGTTTATTTTAATTATTTGAATAAATTTAACTTAAATTTTAGTGTAATTTCTACAATAATTTGTTTGATGTTGATTTTGTAAATTTTTATAAAAACAAGATGTATAATTTGTGTATTTTTTACAGTGAAATTTATTTTGATGTCGGCGGTGCAAATCG
Source organism: uncultured Ruminococcus sp. (assembly GCA_902773135.1). Classification (GTDB taxonomy): domain Bacteria; phylum Bacillota; class Clostridia; order Oscillospirales; family Acutalibacteraceae; genus UBA1213. The sequence continues at coordinate 5,779 of CACYDP010000083.1, read as the reverse complement.
CTTGTATTTTTTTTGATGATTCGTTATTCATAAATTCAAAAGATTTATGAACTCATACAACAGAATTATGAGGAGTTGTTTGTTTTGGAAAAAATCGTTGTTAATGGCGGTAATAAACTCAAAGGCAATGTGACAATCAGCGGTGCGAAAAATGCCGCTGTCGCAATTCTTCCCGGCGTGATTCTTTCGGACGGCATATGCCGTATTGAAAATATTCCGAATATTATGGACGTTAATTTGATGGCAACCATACTTCATAGAATGGGTGCTAAGGTGAATCGTATCAATAAATCGACACTTGAAATCGACCCCACTTATATACGAGCTCCGAAAGCTACTTATGATCTTGTGCGTCATATGCGTGCTTCCAGTTATCTGATGGGTGCTTTGCTCGGTAAATTTTCCGAAGCAGAAGTGGCTCTGCCGGGCGGCTGTGATTTTGGTGTCAGACCTCTTGACCAGCATCTGAAAGGCTTCGCTATTCTCGGTGCGGAACACAGTGTGTCGGGCGGAATGATAAATGTAAAGGCTGTTAACCTTACAGGAGGACACATTTATCTTGATGTTGTTTCCGTAGGAGCTACCGTCAATATTATGCTGGCAGCTGTAAAGGCAAACGGCCGTACAATTATTGAAAATGCGGCAAAAGAACCGCATATTGTCGACCTTGCCAATTTCCTGAACTCAATGGGTGCAGATGTCAGAGGGGCAGGCACAGACGTGATTAAAATCAATGGTGTAAAGCATTTGAACGGTACAGTATATTCCATTATTCCCGATCAGATCGAAGCAGGTACATATATGGTAGCTGCTGCCGCAACAGGCGGGGATGTGCTGGTGCAGAATGTCATTACCAAACACTTGGAATCTATCACTGCCAAACTTAGGGAAATGGGTGTGGAAGTGGAAGAATATGAAGACTCGGTGCGTGTACGCAGATCGGGAGAGCTGAAAAGATGTAATGTCAAAACAATGCCCCACCCGGGCTTTCCTACCGATATGCAGCCTCAGATCGCTGCTTTGCTGACAATGGCAAACGGTACGAGTATCGTTAATGAAGCAGTATGGGATAACAGATTCCGTTATGTAGAAGAACTGAAGAGAATGGGTGCGGTGATTTCCGTTGATGGAAAAATTGCTGTGATTGAGGGAGTCAAAAATCTGATGGGTGCTCCTGTAAAGGCTACCGACTTGCGTGCCGGTGCCGCAATGATTATTGCGGCTCTTGCAGCCAACGGTACGACTTATATCGAAGATATTCAGCATATTGAAAGAGGCTATGAAGAAGTGGTTGAAAAATTTGCATCTCTCGGAGCAGACATCAGACGTGTCTATACCGACAATGCGGTGATTCATACCGCTTAAAAGGATATTACTATGACAAGACTTTGTCCGCTTTTCAGCGGAAGCACAGGAAACAGCTATTATATCGGTTCGGCTGAAAACGGGATACTGATCGATGTCGGAAGAAGTGCCAAACAAACCGTTAATGCACTTGCTGAGAACGGACTGGATATTAAAAATGTAAAAGCGATTTTTATTACGCACGAACACAGCGACCACGTAAAAGGTCTGCGTGTTCTTGCGTCGAAATATCAGATCAAAGTTTATTCCTCTGCGGGAACCATAGAAGCACTCGAAGAAAAAAATCTGATCAATGAAAAAGTCGATATATCGCCTGTTGATTTCGAGGGCAGAGAAGTGTGCGGAATGAATGTGAAACCGTTCCATATTTCGCACGATTGCCGTGAGGGTTTCGGCTATGTGGTGGAGAGCAGTGACGGACGCAGAACAGGCTTTGCAACGGATACAGGTTATTTGCCGGACGACATCAGACATTCTCTGAAAGGCTGTGATACGGTCGTTCTGGAATCCAACCACGATGTTGGTATGCTGAACTGTGGTGTTTATCCGTATGTGCTGAAAAAACGTATTCTTTCCGATAAGGGACACCTTTCCAACGAAACGGCTGCCGATGCAGCGGCGGAACTTGTCAGGAACGGTACCACACGGTTGATACTGGCTCATCTGAGCCGTGAAAATAATATGCCGGAGCTTGCCTATCAGTCATCGTTATGTGTGCTGAAACAGAATGGTATGAAAGAAAATATTGATTTTCTTCTTTCGGTTGCTCCGGTGGAAAATAAAAGCGGTGCCATTATTTATTAGGGGTTATTATGCTTAATGTGACGATCGTTTGTGTAGGAAAACTGAAAGAAAAATATTGGCGTGATGCCTGTGAGGAATATGCAAAAAGACTGCGGTCTTTTTGCAATTTTTCCATTGTGGAGGTTGAAGAGGAAAAAATTGCCGATCAGCCGTCAAAAGCCCAGATTGATCATACCATTCATAAAGAGGGAACCAGAATCCTGTCTAAGATTCCGAAAGGGTCTAAAGTCATTGCGATGTGCATAGAGGGCAAACGTTTTTCTTCCGAAAAATTATCACAGCAAATGGACGATTTTGCTTTATGCGGTTACAGCAGTGTAGCGTTTGTAATAGGAGGTTCGTGGGGATTGTCGGAAACTGTTAAATCGGAAAGTGATGTCCGGCTGTCAATGTCGGAGATGACATTTCCGCATCAGCTGGCAAGAGTGATGCTTTGTGAACAAATTTATAGGGCATTCCAGATTAGCAGCGGAGGGAAGTATCATAAATAACAGTTTTTACCGTCAAATTCACTATGAAATCTTATTTGTGATTGGTAAAAGTGCCAAAATTTTTAAAAATTGCAATTTTGCTTTTAAAAAATTGTGCAATATGATATAATACATTTAATGATATAATTACTTGATTAGGAGGAATTTTGAATTATGTATTATCTCGGTATTGACCTCGGCGGTACTAATATAGTAGCAGGTGTCGTTGACGAAGACGGAAATATTATTGTCAAAGCAAGCTGTAAGACCAATGCTCCTCGTTCACAGGAAGAAATCTGTGATGATATGGCGGCAGTTGCCCTGAAAGCTCTTGAAAGTGCCAACCTCACTAAAAATGACATCAGATTTATCGGAATCGGTGCTCCGGGTGCTGTCAACGGTGCAACAGGTGTGATTGAATTTGCAAATAATTTTAATTTCCACAACTGGGAAATCGTCAGAATGATGAAAGAACGTCTGGGCGTTGAAATTTTTGTTGAAAACGATGCTAATGCAGCAGCTTACGGTGAATTTCTGGTAGGTGCGGCAAAAGATGCAAACGATGCGATTGTTGTAACGCTCGGAACAGGCGTAGGCGGCGGTATCATCATCGACGGTATGATTTACAGCGGCTCTAACTTTGCCGGTGCAGAAATCGGTCATATGGTCATTCAGCACAGAGGACGTCAGTGTTCCTGCGGCAGACGCGGCTGTTGGGAAGCTTATTCTTCGGCAACGGGTCTGATCAATATGACCAAAGAAGCAGTTATCAATCCTTACAATGCCAACTCGATTATTACTCAGTCGGTAGGCGGCGACCTTAACAAAATTACAGGACGTACCGCTTTTGATGCAATGCGTCAGGGCTGCCCGGTAGGACAGGCAATCGTGAATGAATACATAGATTACCTCGGCTGCGGTATTGTTAATATGATCAATATCTTCCAGCCCGAAATTCTTTGTATCGGCGGCGGTGTCAGCAGAGAAGGTTCTCTTTTGATTGAACCGCTGAAGAAAATCGTGGAAGCTGAGCATTATACTAAGCATAATGAACAGCAGACACAGATTTGTCTTGCACAGCTCGGTAATGATGCAGGCATTATCGGTGCGGCATTCCTTGGCAAGTAATGAAGTTTTAATAAGACCGTATCTCTTTCCATTTTGGCGGGAGATACGGTTTTTTGTTGTGCTGTTTTGGTGAAGCAAGTAATGGTTATTTTGATGTTGTCTCACCTTGACAATTTCGCCGTAAGTAAGATATGACAAAATTCAGTAGTTGTAGGAAAATTCAGCGGTTTTAGGAAAGGGGTCCGGGGAAAACCCTTTTTCCGCCGGAAAAGGGTTTTCCCGGGGAAGCTGCCCGACAAAATTAATTTTCGTGATATTGCCCGTTTTGTCATTGACAAAACGGTTTAATATCTTGTGTTTTTAAGTGATTGCGGTATAATTTGATTATAAATATTAAACTAATGCCGTGTAAATTGAGCGTATTGTTAAAAATGCTTTTTTGCACCATGCGAGGAGGAATTTAGTATGGAAAATAAACGAAGTTCGATAATGAAAAAAATAGGCAGCTGTACATTGGCACTTGCTATGATAGCAGGTATCAGTTTTACAGCGTCCGAGATCGGCGTAGCAGGAAATATCACAGCCAATGCAGCGGCAGCAGCGGATATAGTGGAAAGCGGCAGCTGCGGTGATGGTCTTACCTATACGATCGACAGCTCAGGTGTCCTGACAGTGACAGGTGCGGGTCAAATCAGCGGTTCAGCTTTTGCTAACAATAAAAATATCAAACAGGTTGTTCTTGCGGACAGCGTTTCGGCAATAGGATACAGTGCTTTCAGCGGCTGTACCAATCTGGAATCCGTTCAGATGAATGGCGTGGAATCTATCTATGGCGGTGCATTTAATAATACGGGACTGAAACATGTCAGAGTTCCCGATACCTGTACCTCTCTTGGTGCAGGAGCGTTTGCTAATTGCGGTGAACTGACTGATGTTCAGCTTTCTTATAATCTTAAGAGCATACAGGGCGGTACCTTCCAGGGCTGTAAAAAACTGGAAGAGGTTAATATTCCGGATAGCTGTACTTATATCGGTTTCAATGCGTTTGATTATTGCGACAGTCTGAAAAAGTTAGTGATTCCGAATAAAGATGCTAATTTTGCACCGTTTGCTTTCGGATATTATCATCACGATACTTCGACGTATGTATCATTCGACAATGTATATTGGGTAGACGGTGAATGTTATTATAGTTCAAAGGTTCACGAATCCAAGTTTTCAACAATGTCCACTGCACTCCATACCAATTTCGGACATACAAAATATCTCGGATTTACCGTTTACGGTGCGACAGGCTCCAACTTGCAGAAATACTGCAAAGGATTGAACATGTATGTGTATGTTTACAGTATGATGGTAGGCGATCCTGATGATCCGTTCAATGCTTATTATCCGGACGGTCATTATGAAACACTGTATTTTGACAATCAGCTGGCATTCTCTCCGATAACAACAGTGATCGATACCGGTATTGATTTAAACAAAACCAGTATGACGCTTGCTCTCGGTCAGACAACATCACTTGTGGCAACTGTCAGCCCGAGTAATGCTACCGATCAGTCAGTGGTATGGACAACCAGTAATGAAAATGTTGCATCGGTTGTTGACGGTAAAGTAGTTGCAAAAGCAAAAGGTACAGCCAACATCAAGGCAACGAGCAAAAACGGACATACAAAATCCTGTAAAATCACCGTCTTGTCTGCCGAAGAGGCAAAAAGAGCTACAAAAGTAGAGTTGGATAAGACTTCCCTGCATTTGTACGAATACGGTACAGAATATCTGACAGCAACCGTTTCCCCTGAAACAGCAGATCCTTCCGTAGAATGGACAAGCAGTAATCCCGAAGTAGCAACCGTAGACAATGACGGTAAGGTAACAGCCGTTGCAGCAGGTACGGCTACCATTACAGCAACCGCCAACAGCGGTGTAAAAGCAACCTGTGAGGTTGATGTGCGTAAATTCGAGCTTTTGACCAATAATTCAAGCATATCTGCCAAAAATATTACGTTGGGCGAGAAAGTGACCGTCACCGCAGCAGGTACAGGCGGTACAGGACCATACACTTATGAAGT